>CBDUGN010000028.1:0-26346 GCA_965366915.1 uncultured Eudoraea sp.
ATGGTGTAACATTCCCTCGAGTACAAAAGAATAAGGATAGTTGCCTCCAAATTCGGGGTCATAGTATAATTCATTCAAAAATGTATCATCCTTATCGTGTAATAGCTCAAATAATTCACTGAGGGTGCTTTTATCCTCTTCCCTAAGCTTCTTCCAGCCAATGGACTTTAACTCATCATTTGATCTCCAATTCTCTGGTTGGTCATCTGTAAGTTCGCCTTGGCCCGTTTTTAGTTTTAAGATGGTATCCTTCCGCCAGGAAGTCATATGTGCAATAATTTCGGCAATACTGTGAACAGAAGGCAGCGGACGTACAAACGGCTCATTTTCTTTTAGTTGAGATAATTTTTTATTATAAGAGGTCCCTGCCCAAATTAAACCATAATGAACGTCGCTTAATTGCCTTTTTATTGAATTAATTTGTTTATTCATTATCAAACGGAAAATACGTACTTGTTAATGAGACGAACTAAATGAAAAAATGTTTCGTAACAGGTAAAATTAGGCAATGATATCCAAAGGTTTCGTCTCTTTCCAATTGCCCCGGGTAAAATCCGGGAATGCCTGCGGAGCACCATCATTAGCCACAGAACTTTCACTTAGAGGAGAAACCGCACTCCAGAAACACCCTTCATATAGGTTTTGATCCAAAGGAAGTCCATTCCTAAGACACTCAATTATTCGGTAAACCATCATCCCATCCATTCCCCCATGACCACTTTCACTGGTAGTAGAGGACAGGCGTTTGTATAAGGGATGATCATATTTTTCATAAAGTGTCGCCAGTTGTTCTCCCTCTACCCATTGATGATGACTTTCTGCAATGCCTTCAATACCACCTTCCAAAGCCACCCTCGTAGGAAAACCGGCTAAAATACCTTTGGTTCCCTGTATTAAGTTAAGTCGGGAATAAGGTCTCGGACTTGTTTCATCCCATTGAACCATTATTGTTCTGCCCAGATTTGTTTTGATTATAGAGGTATTCATATCCCCCCCCTTGTAATCCATTTGATTCCACTTATGATCAGGAGGATAATTCTCCCTGGCATATAAAGCACGGCCTATAGCAGGAGTAGAATAAGACACAAGACTTTTAAAAGTATCCTCAGTACGACCCAGATTCATATATTGTGCTACCGGACCCAGTCCATGAGTAGGGTAGAGGTTACCGTTTCTTTTGGCATAATGATACGTACGCCAGGAACCTGTACCTCGTTCAACTTCATCCATCTGTGTTCTCAGGTCATGAATATAGGCTGCCTCCCCATGTAATAGTTCACCAACGACCCCTAGTCTGCACATATTTAAGAATAGTAATTCGTCACGACCATAATTTACATTTTCCATCATCATACAATGTTTCCTGGTCTTCTCTGAGGTGTCTACTATCTTCCAGAGCTCGTCAATGCTAGTGGCCAAAGGAACTTCAACAAAGGCATGGGCGCCATTGTTCATCACTTCAATTGCCATTGGGGCATGATTAGCCCAATTTGTTGCAATAAAAACCATATCAGGTTTTACTTCTTCAAGCATCAATTTCCATTTATCTTCACTGCCATAGTAGGTAGCAATATTTTGATGTCTTTCGCCCTTGCCCATTTCTCTAACTACACCTGCCCATTTTGTAGCAAGATCTTCATATAAATCTGAAATAGCCACAATCTCAGTACCTGGTAAGGAAGCAGAAAACTGTAAATGCTGTGGTCCGCGGGCGCCTACACCAATTACGGCAATTCTGACGGTCTCTAGTTTAGGGGCTGCAAAATCACCCATATACATGGCAGCGGTATCTCTATTTTTTCGCGTTTGGCCGGAAACAGGGATAATAGATGCTGCAGCTATTCCTGCGACAGATAATGATGTCTTTTTTATGAATTTTCTTCTGTCAATGTTTTTCATCTAAATACATTTAGAATTCAAGAGGTAATTTACTGTTTTTTGGAGAAAAAGCAGGTCTGTTGCAAATTAGTTGTGAATTATCTCTTTGCTGTGCCAAGAAGATAAAGAATAATTCCGGAACCCGACTTTATCCTATTTATTCTAGTGCAATTTTCTTGCAACAATCCCGACCAGGGATGAATTTAACATGACTTTTATCATTTGATTTATATAAGTCATAGAATACCTTAGACGGATTAAATGTATTTAAAAATAAAGAAACATGATAAAAAAAAGAATCCTTATCATGGGAGCTGCCGGCCGTGATTTTCACAACTTCAATACTGTATACAGAGACAATAAGAGCTATGAAGTAGTAGCTTTTACGGCAGCACAAATACCAAATATATTAAATCGTAAATACCCGGCTTCACTGGCAGGAGAATTATATCCCTCAGGTATTCCAATTTATGATGAAAAAGATTTGACAAGCTTAATTGTTGAACTTAAAATTGACGATGTTGTTTTTTCTTATTCGGATATCTCTTATGAAGAACTAATGCATAAAAGTGCACAGGTGAATACTGCAGGCGCAAATTTTGTCTTGTTGGGCAGAAAAGAAACCTCAATTAAAAGTACCAAACCCCTAATAAGTGTAGGAGCTACCCGCACCGGCTGTGGAAAAAGCCAGACTGCCAGACGAATTATTGAGATCCTTATTGAAAACGGGCTTAAAGTTGTGGCTATAAGGCACCCCATGCCATACGGAGATCTTGAAGCTCAAAGGGTACAGCGTTATGCCAGCCTGGAGGACCTGGAGAAATACGACTGCACCATTGAAGAAATGGAAGAATACGAGCCTCATATTGTTAGAGGAAATGTCATCTATGCTGGAGTGGATTATGAAGATATTGTAAGGGCTGCTGAGAATGATCCTGATGGATGCGACATTATTGTCTGGGACGGTGGAAACAACGATTTTCCATTCTATGAATCTGATTTGCATATTACCGTTACAGATCCTCACAGGGCGGGACATGGATTAAAATATTATCCGGGAGAAGTTACCCTAAAGATGTCTGATGTTGTGATTATAAACAAAATAGACAGTGCTCGTCCAAAAGATATTAATAAGCTTAGAAAACTAATCTCACAGCTTGTTCCGGGAGCAATTGTGATTGATGCTGCCTCGCCAATACGTGTAGCAGATTCATCAGTTATAAAGAATAAAAAGGTTCTGGTGGTAGAAGACGGTCCAACATTAACCCATGGAGGGATGACACTTGGAGCCGGTACATTGGCCGCTGAAAAATTTGGAGCTTCAGAAGTAGTAGATCCGCGGCCTTATCTGGTAGGGCAATTAGAGGATACCTTTGAAACTTATCCGAAAATTGGCAAATTATTGCCGGCCATGGGGTATGGGGATGACCAATTAAGGGATTTAGAAGTTACTATCAATAGCTGTGATTGCGAAGCTGTAGTTATTGGCACACCCATTGACTTAAACAGGGTTATAACTATTAGAAAACCAAGCACACGAGTTTTTTATGATCTTCAATCTATTGGGAAACCCAGTCTTGAAGAGGTTGTTGAGGAATTTTTAACAAAGCAAAATATATATAAGAATATTGAAGAGTTGGTAGAATAGCTTCATAATCTGAAAATTCGAATCCAACAAAGGCGTTGATAGGTTTGCTATTTAAATTCTAAATTGAAGTAAGGAGCGCATTGCCGCTCTTTACTTTTTTTAGGATTCGTTAGGCTCAAATGATAAATTAAGTTGCTGTAATTTCGCCTCTTTTTCCGGAGTAAGTGTAAAAAAGACATTGATGACTCCTTTCTCTGTATTTATTTTAAATCTTCCCCGCAGCTGATTATAAGGCTTAATTTCTTCTGTTTCCAGAACAGTGCCAGCACTATCAAAAATTTCTTCTGCTTCTGCCATACGGTGCTCACGCGATTTATCCAGATAAAAATTCTCCGCGAGTAACTCCTGCTCCAAGTCAGGACTCCAGCCTTGAATTAATTGTTCAACTTGCTGCTGTCGCTCCCTTAGAATATCTGATATGGGAAGTTTACGGGGTTGTAATTCCAGGGTCTCAAAAAGTAATTTTTCAATTTTTTTTAGAGGCCATGGAGCCGTATACGTAAGATTGCCAAAAGCCATTATCCCAACTCCATAGTCAGGATAGAATACATAATTACTTCCAAAACCCGGCAAGGCACCACCGTGCCTGACCAATTTTAAACCCTTACAATTGGTATGGATCCCTAATCCATAACCATATCCGGATACTGTTGCACATGAGTTATTGTTAAAGTCTGTGGCTTCCGTATTCAAATAGGGAAATTGAGGCGTATGCATTTCTCTAAGTGTACTTCTTATAACGGGTCCATTATCTACGTCGCTTCTTGGTGGCCAGGCAGATAGATGAAAACCAACATATTTACTAAAATCTTCAATAGATGTAATTAATCCCCCCATTGCCCCATAAGATCCGTCATGAAGCATGGGTTCCAGTTTCCATTGATCGTCCTCCCATCGGTATCCAAGAGCTAATTGTTCCTTTGGTATATTATCATATTCCCAGTAGGTATGATTCATGCCAAGTGGCAGTAAAATATTTTCTTTGATATATTGCTGATAGGGCATTCCGGAAACACGACTGATTATATTGCCCAACATGGCATATCCGGTATTACTATATTCAAATGTGTAGGAGGGAGGGTTAGAAAATGCGATACCCTCTGTAAGAAGGTTTATGAGCATTTGATCAGGTTCATCCAATTGACGGTCTCCCCACGGGTTATCTTCAGGAAAACCGGCTGTCATGGTCATCAGGTTTTCAATATCTATGTCAGGGGAGTCTGCAGTCAGATATTCAAAAGCACCCATTTCGGGGATATAGTTTACCACAGGATCACTAAGTGATAGTTTGCCCTCATCTCGCAATTTCATAATTGCCATGGCGGTAAAACTTTTACTCATAGATGCAATTCTGAATGCAGAACTTGTAGCTGCGGGAAGTTCCTTGCTTATATCCAACAGCCCTGTAGCGGATGCAACTACCAGATTTGTATCAACAACAATCCCATAGGCAACTCCGGGTATGTTGCGCTCTTTGGCATGCTCTGCAATCATTGCATGCATTTGTGGAGCTATGCTCTTTATCTTTTCTAAACGATTGTCGGTTGAGAATACAGGTTCTTTATAGGTTTTAGAGATCCGCCTGGCACCCATTTCAACTTTTGACTCTGCTGTTTGAGGTGAGTTACATGAAATTAGCAGTGAAAGTAAAAAGAAGCGGATGAAATGCTGTTTAGTAATTGTCATTGCCTTTTTATGTTATACCTTTTTCGTTAATATTAACTGTTGGAATTCGCACAATTTCAACTGTTGTAGAAGCCAAAATTACTTTACCATTTGTTTCTTCAAACTTTTTACTTATCAATTCGCTTAGAATATGTTTTGTAACCCTCCTTTTTTTATAATCAACAATATATCTTAGATTAAACTGAATCCAGTTATCGGTCATGGTTATGGCCAGAGTAGGTTCTACCTTGGCATCTTCAATATAATATCGGTCAACAACATCCTTCCATTTGGCTATGGAATTTGCTACATATTCAGATAAATTTTCAGTTGCTACTTTAATAACAATATTTTTTGCCAATTCAATATCTGATCCATACCTGATAGGTAAATTAAACTCGTCCCAAATAAAAGGAAAATCCATAGAATAATTATAGATGGGGCCTTTGAAAACAAATGCATTACTCAATTTAACTATTCTTCCACTATAATTGTCACTGCTTACCCATTCTCCAATTTCCATTATTGTAGTGTAAATACTGTCTATATCTATAACATCCCCTTTAATTCCATTTATCTCTATTCTATCACCGGGTTTGTAAACTTTTACAAAGAAAATGTACAGAGACCCGGCAATACTTAAGATCAGCTCCTGTAGAGTGATTGCGACCCCCGCTGATAATAACCCTATAGCTAATGTAAAGTCCTTAATATTCCCCGTAAAATAGGAGAGCGTTAAAATAATCAGGATCAAATAACCAATAACTTCTATTCCTTTTTGAGACCTATACTTAACCTTCGAGTTTGGCAAATTTTTACGAATAAATCTTCTCAGGAATTGTATAAACCCAATTACCAATAGCACCAGAACAATGTATTTTATAAAAATTGCCAAAGAAGGATGAGCTTCAAGCCATTGTTTTATGAGTTCTATAGATTTCATAAATAATAAAATTGATACTTAATAATCATTATAATCTTAATAACATAGTTGAATGAATATATTCTCAAAAATCATTTTCATATAATTTCAACCTATCATGAAGCTTATTCAATTCATTTTGTAAACTATCTATTTTTTGAAGCAAATTGAAAACAGCATCTATACCTTCAGTATTTATATTTAATTCCTGATGGATTCGAATCATTTTTTCCACATCACTAATTTTATCCTGATGAAGATAGGAAGTCTGCTCAAGGGTAGTAATACTAATTAAACCTTCTTCATGGAGTTCATCAAAAAATGAGGTTTCCACGCTGTAATGCTCGCATAAGTGTATAATTGGAATAAGATTTTTTAGTTCCATATCTATCTTAGTTTTGCCAATTCCTTAAACAATTCCTTTTCCTTATTGGTTAAATTTGTTGGTATTTTTATCCGATAAGTAATGTACAGATCTCCAAACTGACCTTCTTTTTTATATACAGGAAAACCTTTGCCTTTTAATTTTACTTTAGTCAGGTTTTTGGTTTCCGGCTTGACATTTAATTTTACCTTGCCATCAAAAGTGTCTATGACTACCTCTCCTCCTAAAAGTGCTTTGTACAAATCCAAGTCAATCGTTGTATACAAATTGTCTTTATCGCGTTTAAACCTGGAATGATTCAGGATTGAAAATTTTATTTGCAAATCTCCCTTAGGTCCACCGTTAATCCCTTCACCTCCATAACCCTTAATTTTGATTACCTGACCATTCTTAACACCCGCAGGAATAGTTAACCTTATATTTTTACCATTAACTGTTAGCGTACGTTTGTGTGTCCTGTAGACATCTTCCAATTCTAGCTGCAGTTCTGCGTTGTAATCCTGCCCCCTGAACTTAACATTCCTGCTGCCGGATCTTTCAAAACCTCCACCAAACATAGAACTGAAAAAATCTGAAAAGTCCTCTTCAGAAAACCGGCCGGTGGTCCTTTGTCCACCACGCCCTTGATATTGCCGCTGTTGCTGTGCTTTTTCAAATTCTTCAGCGTGTTTCCAATCTTTCCCGTACTTATCATACTTTTTCCGATTTTCGGGGTTACTCAGGACCTCGTTGGCTTCATTTATTTCCTTAAACTTACGCTCTGCCTCCTTATCATTCGGATTCAGATCGGGATGATATTTACGGGCCATTTTCCGATAGGCTTTTTTTATTTCATTTTCGGTGGCCTTTTTATTTATACCCAGAACCTTGTAATAATCAATATAGGTCATTTATCTAGAGACATTTATTAATATCAAAAATCCATAGGTTGATTGATAAATCCTATGACTATTATCAGGATTCAGATAGTTCTTATTTGTAAGGTAAGCAGGGGGATAAATTATTATTTTTCACTCGATCGTTTTAATTTTATCCACTTAATTCCAACTAGAATAATAATAACAATCAATACTATAAAAAACAGCGTTGTAGAAACGCTCTTTATAATACTAAATATATTTGTTGTACTGATATGCACTACTGATAGATCCGGGTAATCATTGAGCATGGTAACTATCCCAATATTCTCCAGATAATCGGCTATTCCCGCAATTATTGGGATCAGACACAAATAGAAAAAATGGTTGTTTAATTTATCTAATTTTTTCAAAAAATAGGCAATTAACAGGGAGTAGGTTATTCCAAAAAGGAAAGGGTAGATCATATCAACTGGGATCTGATTAAATAAATAAACATCCCGGCCTTCTTTCCCGAGCTTACTGAAGAGTTCATTTACATATTCCGAATCATATCCCTGTGGCATCATATCCAATAATTTCATTCCACCAGAATAAGCAACCGTTTTTGGAATAGTTACCAAAAGCATAAATGCATAAATAAGATTTGTAATAACGAATAGTAAAGCAACCTTTTTGCCGGAGCTATTTTTAGCTATGATTTCTCTTAGTTTAATCATCATATATTGAAAGTAATCTTCTGATTATGATTAGTACATCGTATTGTTATTTGCCGAAGAGTCAGGAATTTGCTGCATGGCATCCCAGTGTTCTACAATTTTCCCGTTATTATCAAACCTAAAGAAATCCATAGTAACATATTGATCGTTTCCCGGCCACACCTGGTGGGTGTGAAGGGCTACCAAATCGCCTTCGGCAACAGCCCGTACAAACTCAATTGATTTGTTGGGATACTCACTGGCCATTCTTTTAAAATAATCAATAAAAGGTTGAGTTCCATCTCCTACTAAAGGGTTGTGTTGAATATACTTTGAACCGACATACAATACCACAGCTTTTTTGGGATTTCCGTTATAGGCCATTTCATAAAATGCGATAGCATTTGCTTTGTTTTGTTTTAAAATGTCACTCATCGTATAAGGCTTAATTCATTAAAATATAAACTTTTAAGTGGAGCTAAAATCATCTGGAATTGATTTACAATCCTGAGAAGTCCGTAATCTAAAATTACTACTTTTCATTTTAGAAGATGCTTCATATGGGTTATAATATTATGGGCTAAAGAATTTGGGTATGCTTAAGGATGCTATTCATATCAGAGTAAATAACTCCTCAACAGAAAAATAGTGAGCATACCCCAAAATGTGCCGGTGGCCATGCTCAGTATTGCCAATATTATTGCATGAGGCATCCACTTAGGTTCATAAGCAGCAGTAACTGCCGGTGCAGTAGCAATGCCACCAACATTAGCCATACTGGCTATGGGCACCCAGGCCGTATTTACGTTTAAAAGCTTAGCGACCAATATTAAGATGATAAAATGACTCAGTAACCAGACAATCATAAATCCCAAAAATCCCAATTCAAATTCAACCAGACTAAATTTTAGTTTCAGCCCAAGAACAGCCATTACGACGAGGATAAGTATACCGCCAAATTTTAACACAAATGCAAAATTCCACTTTCTAATTATACTACTTAACAGTAAACCAATAACAGACAAAACAATGATTTTTACAACAAAACTGTTAACCAAAGCATTGGTGATATATACAAAAGCTGTTAAAATTAAAAAGCAGCGTAGAGGATTTAAGCTTTTCCCTGCGGACTTCTTTATGGTTTCCGGCATGGATATATTTGTAATTTTTAGTTTCCTGTTTAAAAAATCACTCTCTTTAATACCCTGAAACATGATTATGGTCCAGATGTTCACCAGAATATTGTCCATTACCAAAACCGTCAAAAAAATATTTTCCGGACATTCCACTAACTCTTTAAGCACCAACTGACTTGTGCTGCCGCCTATCCAACCGCCTACAATTGGGGGGACACCTTTCCAATACTCTTGGTTAATTAATAACTCTGAAATTAATTCAGTATCTACTAAAAAAAGTGCGAGAATAACAGGGAATACCGCAATCCAAAATGAGCCTGCAACAAACACTGCAATGGGCTTCCATCCAATTGATTTTAGTTGAAGAAAAGACAGACTGCTCATTACAGCAATTATGGCTAATGGAATAAAATAGAGTTTACTATATTCATGAATCTCATCCTGGGAAAAATCCTTTCCCAATAGGGCAGATATTCCGGCTGGGATCAGGTAAGCAAACAAAATAGCAGGAAACCAATCAAACAGCGATTTTATGTGTTTGTTTTCCCAGCGGTCTAAAAAGTATACGGCAATTACGGTAAACCCGCTTATTAACCAGGGGATCATTGGTCAGTGTTTTGAAGAATACCCAGATGTATAATTCTTCCTCCGCTCATATTAACAGGATTACTGCTTCTTCCTATGACTATCCCATCTTCAGGACAGTAATATTCCTTAACAAGATCTCCAAACGGATTTCTCAAAACGGCAATTAAATCATTCTTTTTCACCCTTTGATTCAATTGGGCCTTCACCTCTAGGTAACCCCCTTTATCTATATATATCCAATACGATTTTTTACATACAGTGGCCGTTGTTCCAACTTTAATTTTGTTGTCAGTCATCTCCAGCCAGCTCATTATATTTTCAATGCCGTCTACACCTCGTTCAATTATTTCAGGTTGATAGACCTGCGGGTTTCCATATTCTATGGTAATTGAAGGGATTCCTTTTAATATGGCTTCAGCTCGCATTGTTCTCGTAGCAGATATTTGATCATTGGCACTTGGCACCCCTTTGTTGTTTAAGATGATATCTGCATTCTGAAGCAAAGCCATTTTTTCCATTTTAGGATCGCTAAGATCTGCCCTGACATAAAGGGTATTTTCCCTTCCAAAACTTGCCGTATGCATATCTATTAAATAATCGACCTTCGTAAGGATTTTTTGTCCAATTTGCCATACATATTGTTGCGACCTGTTTCCTTTCTCTTTACCCGGAAAGTTTCTGTTCAAATCTTCCTTATCAAAATATCTTCGCTGATGCAGTGGAATACTTATGGCATTCAGACCGGGAATGGCAATTATGGTGCCTTGAAGAGATTCCGGGTTTATTTCATCCATCACCTGATGAATTACGGAAATCCCGTTTAATTCGTTTCCATGAAGGGCTGCGGTCATCCCCAAAACAGGTCCTGGATTTTTCCCTTTTGCTATGATTACGGGTATAGAAATGGGTTGCGACATTCCATTTTCAATTATTTTAAGCCAAAACTTATTCTTGGAATTCGCCTCAAGCTGATCTAATTCGATTTCCTCAATCGTTTCTATCTTATTTTGTCCTTGGAGTAGCAGTTGTGTCAGAATAAGCAAAACAGATAAGGTTATTTTCATAATTCTGTTCCTTTAATGGTTGGTTCTTTATTTATGTTTGAGCTAATCTTTACTACTAACTTCTTCAGTATTAAAAGTATGAAAAACGACCTGCTTTTTACAGTGCTTTTCAAATTAAAACTATTTTACCTTAAACAGTTTACCAAACGATGTTTTTTATACATTTTTTGATACTTAAGTTTTCAAAGATTACTATTGGAAAGGGCTATAAAGCGTGCTTTTAAATCGGGTTCTTCCATATCCTTATCAAGAGGGTACATTGGCCTTAAAATATTCTTGTAGCCAAGACGTTCAAGATCCTGATCTACACCTCCGGGGGTCAGTGCCATGATCCAGTCTCCCCGCATATCATATAATTCAGGCACCAGGTAGCCAATCTTGACTACGACTATATCTGTTTTGCGCGGATTTAGTCCTAAATTTGTAAAATCGGATTCTTTATGATATGGTTTACGTTTTTTGGTAACTATTATATGAACACTTCCTACTTTCACAACAACTTCTATTTCTGCGTGGGTATCACCATGTTTAATGGCTTCAATGGTGCCTGATAAAAGTACAGGTGGCGCAAATCTATCGTCAATTTCTGCTCCTACAGCTGCTTCTATTTTGGCTCCAACACCCGCTTTAATGGCTTTTTCAACCAATTTTGGACCCGGTATGGAGGCATAAATAAGTGAGGGACCCTTTTCGGATTTAAATTCACTTCGTGCTAATATTTCTTTTAGAGTCCAGCTTACATCACCTGCCCCACCGGCTGTAGGGTTATCTCCCATATCACTAATTATAAAAGGAATCTTTTTACTCGCAATGGCCATGTCCAGACTTTCCTCCAGGTTGGCTGTAGGGGCTACAAATTCAAACTCGGACCGAACTTCCCAAAAATACATTGCCAGATCTTCTGCAGTTTTACCAACTTTATCCTTATCATCCCCTGTGACCATTACTACGGCATGATTTCTTGGTTCGTCTGCCCATGCATATCCAATCCAAATGGCGGCATCCACTATACCTTCATCTAGGGTGGCTGGTTCCACTTTGGCATATAAACTTTTTCCGGGTTCTATTCTTGTGCTGGTTTTTTCACCGGGCAACAAAATTGGAATGGGAATCCATGCCTTATAGGCCGGTTTCCCCTTGCCATTTTCTAACCTATCCAATAGATTGTTTACCGCTCTTTTTTTAGATTCAATGGCATCCTCATGCGGTGCCATGCGATAACATGTAATAAGATCGGAATGTCGTGCCAGACGCCGGGAGACATTACCGTGTAAATCCATTGAAGTGGAAATCAGGGTTTCTTCACCCACAACTTCGCGAACACGAATTATAAAATCTCCTTCAGGATCTTCGAGCCCTTCTACACTCATTGCTCCGTGAATATCAAAAAATAAACCGTCATAGGGTCTATTGTTTGCCAACATATCCAGGGTCTTGGAGACCAAAGATTCATAGGCTTCCCGGGTGACCATCCCTCCCGGGAGGGCATGTGCCCTTAACGTAGGAACCCATTCGGCCCGCTTTCTGTTTAAAGAATCCTTGTCCAGGAAGGGATAGAACGAGAAAACGTCTTCTGCAACCCTGGCATGGAACGCCTCTTCATCAGTTAATGCCGGCGAAAATGTGCTCGATTCAATGGCTAATCCGGCAATTGCTATACGTGGTAAACTTTTATTTGTATCCTCTCTCATCGTATTTTGTTTACATCCAAAAACAAAGAAGAGAGGTAATATTAATAGAAATATGTTTTTCATGCCACGTAGTTTTAGTTGATATTCTAAATGTACAAACAGGAATTTAAAATCAGATGTAATTTTAAAAATTCAATTCAATAAAAATCCAATGAAGTATAGGTCTAATTCTGGGGAATAGTATAACCACTTGTTTAAACTGCAGGCTAATGGTATTAATCTTTTTCAGTACCCAATTCTGTATCGATTAATGCAATAATCGTATCTATTTCGCGCAAAGCCTTACTATAAATGGAGTCTTTTGCCGAAGTCAGATAAATACTTTCCACAAAAATATTTTGCATTTCCACTTCATAAAGCTTTTCAGGTTGAACAGCTTTAAAAGTATCAAAATTCACCACCCCTTTTAATGCAGGGGACAACTCATTTATTATAATCTCCCAGTGAATAGATTCCAAATTGTTGGCAAAGATGTAGGTGGTTTCCAATTTCTGAATTAAACTGGTAATTTCATCATTTTTTAAGAGTTTTAAATTTCCACTATTTACCAAAGTCTGATAAATTGTACCACTGCTATTGAAGTCTGAATATTGGGACAAACCCATAGCAATAAGTGCCAGGGAATCAGATTTGGTAAAATCCTGAGCCCTTATTATTTTATTAGCATGTTTATAGGTGGCGGAGAAATAGTTGTTAACTGCTTTTGCATCGGTAAGCCCATTTCTGTCATCTTCAACCTGTCGCTTTATATTTCGATATGACTTTTTTTCTTCTTCCTTTTCTAACCGTTGGTTGTTCCAATTATTGATTTGTAATGCTATAAGAATGCCGATGACCACCAAAATAATTTCACCAATAGCATAAAACAGATATTTGGTAAACCTGTTTTCTGAAAATAATTGTTTCCTTGTTTTTCTAAAAAAATTGATCATCTAAATTTTCTTTAGTTTTTAGAGGGAAAGTTTTAAGAATTCCAGAGATAAGTAATTCTAGCTATTTCTGGATGATAAAAATGCCGTTAAAACCAAACCCACACCTATGCCGGTAATCAGGCATGCTACGAACCAAATAGGGGATGTCTGGAGAAAAAAGAGACCTACTCCCAGACCAATGAGCGTAGTACCACCTATAGCCCATGAGCTTTTATCTTTTTTATCGGAAGTCATAATTTATTATTTAGTATTAAACCTAAAAGGTAAGTGTTTAACTAAAAATGAAATATGACTTTTATCATGCTAAAAAACGCTATTGCAGCAGTGAATAATGCCAGAATGAAAGGGTAAAAAAATGATTGATTTTAAAAACTGCCTAGTTAGAACCAGGGTTATTTAATGTCTTTTTGCATGTTTTGCTGAAGTGAAATCATAGATTGTTGTCCTACCTTAAATAATCCTTTTTGAGGGCGGTTGAGATCTACAATAAGAGCAGTAAGGGCAGCAAACGCCAATATCATTGGTATTACAGCAATCAAACCCCTGGGTTTGGTAAATCCCGCCTTAATGCCAATTGTTAGCATGGTCATAAATGAAATGGCCATAAGTGTTAGCCAAATGCTCATGGGAATCCGGTTGCGCAACCCTGCCGTGACACGTTTTTCATGCATGTCAATGATACCATTAATAGATTGTATCATCATTGATGTATTTGTATTGGGTTTGGCTAAAGCCGCCGAGGATACTTCGCGCCATAAAAGGTCCTGGAGTTCCACAGATTTTATGACTTCATTGTTAATATTTGTACTGTTCACGGCCTTGAGACGAGTGTCAACATATTCCCTTAACAATTGCTTTACCTCTTTTTGGTAAATTGTATCAATAAGGTCTGCCCTAAGGTATGCGGTTCCTATTTCGTTGGCCTCTTCAAGCACGTATTGCTTGCGCTGGCTAAATTGTCCGGTCGCAATTGAAAAAGTAAAAGCCAGCAGAAACCCCAGTACTCCAATTAGTCCCCCAATCATGGGTGTCAGGGTGGCGGGTTCTACTTCCTCCTTAAATACTTTGGAATGCCTGCTAATTTGATATCCAATTTCAAAACCGATGAGCAATAAAAGACAAAGAGCTAAGTAGACTACAGGTATGGATAAGGAATCAAAAATTGAGGTACTCATATTTGTCTTATGGGTTATTATGCGTCAAAGTCATTATTACACCTAAATTGTTCTAATAATTTCTGTGGTTTTAATTCTAAAAGTAAAGATGTTCTAAAATAGAAATAAATGACAACATGAGAATAAAAAAACAAATATAGTAAGGTCTAATACTAATTTATTATGGCTTTAGTACATATCCCTCTTGCCATATATATTTCACTCAAAATGATGAATGGTTAATTTCATCTTTAAGAATCTGCTTGGCATCTAACCCCAGTTTTTTATAAATTTTCATGGCACTTAGTTCGGGTAAGTCCAATTTTTTAAGGCGTTCTTTTTTAACAAAAAAAACATCACCCGACATTGGGTTTGGTGCACCGGGAATGTACACGGTACTTAATTCATCATCAATTTCATCCATTAAAAATCCAATTTGCCAGACTTCTTCAATATCTACCAGAACGACATCTTTTAAATCCTCAGAATCCAAACCTAAAGCAGATTCGGTCATTCCTTTTAAGAGGGTATAGCCCGGAATATTTGAAAGTACTTTTGCTTCAATCCATTTCTTTAAATAGTTTACTTTTTTTGTTTTGGCGAATAAACCGGCTATAAAACAAAGTAGCAATAGTGCCACTAGTGCAATTATTCTGGATAGGGTAATTCCTGCAATTGTTTCTATTGGAATCATATTTGCTATAGGTGCAACTAGCTTTCTCAATACGTCTATTATCTTGACTATAATTAAAACAAGCAATACCAAAGGGATTACAAAAAATATACCTCCAATCAGGGTTGTTTTAATAAAGGATATTATACTTTTCATAGAACTGATTTATATTAGTACTTAAAAATGAAAATAAAATAATTTCAATTTAGTCAAAATTTCATCTACAAGTAACTAAGCCACCATTTATCCCGGTTATTACTTTTATAATTGTTAAACCAGCTACATAAAGGGTAGAGCCCAATGATGAGGGCGATCCAAACAAGATAAACCACCCAGAGACTGAATCCGTACCCCTGCAATTGAGGTTCCTCGTTTATCCAGAAGTCAATAACCATATCAGAAGCATTAAATCCTGTAAGTACTGCAGCTATTAATGCCAGTAGATGTATGAAGTAAATATGTATGATGTAAAAAAACATGGGTACACGGCCAATAGTGATTAGTTTATCAAAAAACGAACCCTTCCATTTCTCCGTTACAGCCAGGAAGATTATTGAAGGTCCCAGTGTGATCAATAAATACAAAAGGGAGGGAGGGTATTTGGTTAAATTGAAAAAAGACATCACTGTAAAATCAAATGATTTTTGAGGAGACCAGGGGTATGGATCCCCATAAATATTTACAAAGCGGATTATAAAAAATGCAAGGGTGATACTGATTCCCAATTGCCATAATCTCTTCACTCTAAATTCAGGGCTTACTGAAGGCTTATAAAGTTCACCAAAGTAGTAGCCCAAAGGCATTACAAACACCCATGGGAGAATGGGATAGGCAATGAAAAGCTGAATATTCCCTAAAGGCACTACGTTAAACACATGCAGAAAACTCCAAAGACCGGACATAAAAGCGCCTGCAGGCATTACCCCATCTAGAGCGTTGTGGCCTAAAATGACCAAAATAGAAAGTACTATCATTAGCTTTTTAGGCAGATGGATAAAACCTGCCAGAAATATCATACTAACCCCAAGAATCCAGATGACCATAAAAAGAAGTACAGAATAATCCAGTTTAAAAAACCAGGCTAACTTTATAATGGTAAATTCCACGAACACCAGCCATAAACCTCTTTTTAAAAGCCAAATCGACAGGGATTTTTTGTCTCTTCGCTGACCAACAAAAAAAGCAGAGGTCCCTGCCAAAAATACAAATACGGTGGCACAAAAGTGCGTCAGAAACCTGGTCAGGAAAATAGCACCATTGGTTTTTGTCAAATCTGTGGGATCAAATAGAAATGCATCATAATGAAAATAATCACGAATGTGATCCAGTGCCATAAGTATCATGACCAAACCTCTCAGCATGTCAATGGAAGTAATTCTTTTACGGGTAGAGGTGTTCATAAGTCAGGTGTTGGTCTTGTTTTTTGATCCAGTCGGAAAGATACCAAATGCGATTCAATTAAAAGGGCGTCCTCAATAAACAACCATTCCTTACTTCAGGTCGATTGGCATAATTTTTCTGTCTGGATGGATAGAGAATAGTTGGCTGTATTTATATTTCCATTCTTTATCCTATTCCACAATAATTGAAACATTTCCCGTTTTTTGTCCTTTTTCAACATACCTGAAAGCCTCGGCAACTTCCTCCAGCGGATACGATCTGTCTATCACCGATTGGAAATGACCTTCTTCTACCAGTTTTTTAAACAACTTTATACTTCGCGGAATATTGGGTGGATAAGGGAATCTTACTTTTTTTCCTTCCTTTCCGGGTATTTTACCGAAAATGGCTGAAATAAGGGAGTAAAAAATATTTTGAGACCAGGGCCCCAATTCAGACGAGATGTAAACTCCTCCCGGATTTAATAAACCCTTACATTCACCGAAAGTACTTTTACCTACAGTATCAAAAACATAATCGTATTTTTCAGAATCTTTGGTAAAATCTTCCTTGGTATAATCAATGACTTTGTTCGCCCCTAATGATTTCACCAATTCCAAATTTTTAGTATTGCATACGCCGGTGATTTCTGCACCAAAATAGTTGAGTAATTGAACTGTGGCAGTGCCAATACCTCCCGAAGCCCCATTCACCATTACTTTCTGGCCTTTTTTTAAATCTACCTTGTTTATGATATTGTAGGCGTAATGCGCACCTTCAATACCGGCTGCTGCCTGCTCATAGGTGTAGTTTTCGGGAATAGTGGAAACACCTTTGTTTTCGGAAATCACCATATATTCAGCATAAGAGCTTAAAACACTGTCATCAAATCCAAATACCTTATCTCCCACTTTAAATGTGTTTATAGCTTTGCCAACTTTAACAACGTCACCTGCAAATTCAGTCCCGGGAATGCTTTTTTTTGGCTTAAAAAGGCCCATTGTAAAACGCATAATAAATGGCTTTGCCCTAAGGTTTGCACAGTCTGTCCTGTTTACAGAGGTTGCCTGTACCCTAATAAGGATTTCATTTTCCCCAGGTTCTGGTTTTTCAACCTCTTTTACCTGTAAAACATCAGGGGACCCATATTTCGTGTATACAATTGCCTTCATTTATTAAATCTATTGTTGCCTGGCGGGCAGCATATTCCGGATTGCACCAATTTTCCAGTCACCTTCAATAGCTACCACTATAAAGGTGCTCCACATATTTCTGGAAACTCCTTCGGGGTTTTTGATCTCATAGCGGGCATCGACTATACCGCACTGTGGATTTAATAGCCGTATGGTTTCAATTTTCAGAGTTCTGGTACCAGGATTATTTTCGGAACTACGCAACATTCCTTTCATGGATTCCTCTTTACCCTTTCTCCATGTCCCCGAAGAGACTAATTGATCTATATCATTTGTTAAAATTCTTTTTAGAAGCAAGGAATCATTTTTTGCCCTTGCCATGGAGTACTTGTCAATTAAGGAATGAATGTCTTTTGTTTGTTTGTTACTCGGAATATTATCCTGTGCACTAAGGATAGTTAGCATAAAATTTGACAGAAGGAGTAGGATTAAAATATTCTTCATGATTTGATTATTTTTGAACTCATTGACATCCCGTTAAATTTCATAAATAGAGATTATTTGGGCTAAGCCAATATTTTTTTTAATTCATCAAAACTTATCAGATTAAGGCTTTCTTTTCTGGTTTTATCAAAAACCTTGTATTCAAAAAATGTATTTGTATTCTCAATGCTCTTGCCAATTGGATGTTTTTTAGATAAAATACCAACGCCCCAATCGGTATCAATACAACAGGAATACAATTTGGGATTAAAACGCGATTTTAAAAAAGCTTTCCAGGTGGTGCCATTCCAATAGCCACTTGCAGGAGAATTCTTGTATTCATAGTCTTCTCTTGCGTGCCATTCGGTTGGGGGATTACAATCATGTAGTACAATAAAACCATCATCTTTGATGAAATCCAGTGAATTTTTGATATCTAATTCTACTTGTTCAGCCAGATGCAAACCGTCTATAAAAATAACATCAAACTTTATGTCCTTAGATAAAATTTCATGTTTATTTAATTTATCAAAAAAACTATCGCTGGTCATTTTAAAATCTATAGAACGCTCTTTAAATTCTACCCCCGGATCAACGCTGTATTTTATATTGGCTTGTATATGCTTATAATTGTGTTCCGGATTGCGAACCCCTATTTCCAAGTAACAGGTTTCACCTTTAAAGCGAGATAATAAAAAATTTATTACGTCCGTTCTTTTAGGTGTTTTTTTGAGCTCAGATTTAGTCAACTCAAGCGTGTTTTTATGAAATGGATCATTTACAACTCGTCGTCCGTATTTATTGTAGGTTTTAATTTTTTTAAAAATGTTCATAAGGGCGTTTTTTATAATGTTCTTCTATTTAAAACCATTGGTTAATACTTTGCTGAATGGTTCCAAACTTGCTCTGCAAATCAGCATACCTATCTAAAGCGTCTTTTCCAATCTCCTGATCGGCTTTGTTCATCATATTGTATAAATATTTAATCTGGTCTGTTAACATAGGTTGCTCATAAATTCCTTCAGGAGATATTAATTCACCAAGTGCGGTTTTTATCTCTGACAACCTTGTTTTATCTGCCCGGGTAATTTTCTCTTTGTTTTCCAAAGTTTCCTGTTCTGTTTCTAATTTCTTTACCAGCAATAATGCCTTATTTAATAAGTCGCGCACCTTAATTTGAAAATCAACCTGCTCACTTATTATTTTAGCTGAGATTCCTGCTGTATTTACCCTTGGATCTATTTCTATCTGAAAAGATTTTACAAGCACTAATTTATCAATTGTGAGTTTGGCAATGTAAATCCCTGGTTTTACCAGTGGACCATTTTTATACGCGTCCTCGGTCTTTTTGTTCCATGGCCCGGTCGCGGTCATATCCCAATTGAACCGATTAAATCCCTTCTTTGCCGTTAATTTATCAGACACAGAATAATTCAGGAATTCGGTACTCATATTACGCACTATACTATCTTTTGAAATTCCGGTGGTATCACTAATATAGCTATTTACAATCTCCATTCTTTCGTCCAGAATTTCTAACTTGAAGGGAGAATTCATCTTTTCCTTCAGGTAATAATCAATAGTAACCCCTGGCTTTGGATATTTTGGAGTCTCACTTAATCTCGCTCCGGAAGGAATTCTATACCGAATTGCAGAATTGGGTTTGAACAACATATGGTTATTGAGATTCTCTATCTTATCTTGTCTTAAAAGGTTGATATCATCCAAAATCCAAAATCCCCGACCCATAGTTGCTAAAACCAAATCACTACGATGAATTTTTAAATCGGTAATTGGAGTTACAGGCAAATTTTGCTGAAAAATCTTCCAGCTTTCTCCATCATCAAATGAAATAAAAAGACCGTATTCTGTTCCGGCATATAAAAGACCTTCTTTTTTGGGATCTTCACGAAGTACCCTTACAGGATAATCCTTAGGTATTCCATTAGAACCGGGGGTTAGTAACTCCCATGATTCACCATAATTAATGGTTTTATAAATATATGGCTTTCGATCGCCCAACTGATATCTTAAAACACAAACATAGGCTTTAGCAGGATTATGTGGTGAGGGTTCAACGGCATCTACCCTGCCACCCGGTGGTAAGTTTTTAGGAGTTACGTCTTTCCAAGATTTACCGCCATTCCGGGTTACATGAACCGGACCGTCATTGGCGCCTACCCAAATAAGCCCTTCTTCTAAAGTTGATTCCCGGATGGCATAGATCGTACTGTAGAATTCTTCACCCGTAATGTCTCTTGTAATTGGACTTCCGGAAATCACTTGTTTGTCCTGTTCAAATGCAGTAAGGTCCGGGGAAATTATCTTCCATGTTTTACCTTCATCGGTAGTTTTATGCACATATTGTGAGGTATGATAAATTACTTTAGGATTATGTGGGGAAACCAAAATAGGGGATACCCGCTGAAATCTGAATTGCAGGTCTTTTGGGTTATGCCCGTACATATTAGAAGCCCCTACATAAAATGACTGTTCCGTACCGGTTTTTTTATTAAAAACAGTAAAACGACCCTTGCAATTTGAGTATACGATATCGGGATTTGTCGGATGAGGTACCGCAGGTCCGGTTTCACAACCACCTGTATTTATTATATAACCTATTCCGGGTGCCTGAATTCCATAGGGAGGCATACTCGGTACGGATACTGTAGAATAGTTGTCTTGCTGCCCTCCATAAAGCCAGTATGGGAATTGGTTGTCTACCTCTACCTGGTAAATTTCTGAAGTAGGTTGATTGAACTGGGTAGACCAGCTTTTACCTCCATTATGTGTTACGTTGGCTCCACCGTCATTACTTTGAATAAACAGATCTGAATTTTCAGGATTGATCCACATATCATGATTATCTCCATGTGGAACGGTAAGCGAAACCCAGGTTTTACCTCTATCTGAAGATTTCATGTAATCCGTGGCCATACTATAAATAACATCGGGGTTATTTGGGTCTACTTTAATATTAGTGTAATAAAAAGGTCTGGTACGGATCTCTTTTTCGTCAGATATGTGTTCAAAAGTTTTACCATAATCATTTGAAATATACAGTCCGCCCTCATCGTCAGGGGCTTCTACTAATGCATAGAGCAGCTTAGAATCTGCCGGACATACTTCAAGGTCTATTTTACCAATTAGTTTGGTAGGAAGCCCCCGCTCTATTTTACTCCAATTTTTACCTGCATCAATAGATTTGTAGATTCCTCCTTCTTTAGGTGTTCCACCACTTAGAATAGTCCACGGTTTGCGTTCTGATTTCCATGCCGCTGCATAAATGATGTTGGGGTTGTCAGGCATCATTTCAATGTCGGATATTCCGGTTTTGTCTGAGATAAATAAAATTTTGTTCCATGTTTTACCCCCATCTGTGGTTTTATATAGACCCCGTTCAGGATTTGATGCAAAGGCTCGTCCAATGGCAGCTACATACACCGTATTAGGATCATCGGGATGAATGCGAACGGCTCCGATCTGTCCTACTTCCGGAAGCCCTGTTTCTGTCCAGCTTTCACCTGCATCAATAGATTTATACATGCCTTTACCTTCAATAAGGTTACTTCGCAATCCATCAGACCCTGTTCCTACATAGACAATATTGGGATTGTTTTGGGAAACTGCAATTGCCCCGATTGATGGGGTCTTAAAAAAGCCATCAGAAACATTAGACCAGGAGGTACCGTAATCTTCTGTTTTCCAGAGGCCACCGCCTGTAGCGCCCATGTAGAATGTGGAAGGTTGCGATGTAATCCCTGCTACAGCCGTAACACGTCCGCCACGATATGGCCCGACATTGCGATATTCCAGCGACGAAAAGTCCTGGGAATAAAGTATGGAGAAATTGGTACTCAGCAGAGAAAATACAAGGGCAATAAAAAAAGGTCGGAGTATAATCATTTCAGATGATAGAATTTAAAAGAAAAATTACTAATTAAAGGCACGAAAGATAATTGCCTTTAAGCATTTTTCCTATTTCTTTAGATTGATTATAATAAGAATACTTTTTTTCTTCTTATTACCCTTACTTATTTCACAAAACCTTGCCTTCTGTTAAATGTTTTTAGCAATCCTGTGCAAACTGTTTATTTTTATGAAGGGAGCCTTTTTTTAATGAATTTTATTTGTCCGTTATGATTTGATTCGTGTTCACAAACATGAAACCATTTACAATAATTGTTCGTGGGTTGGTTCTGGAAAAATGGTTCTGTTTTGTTAAGCCAATCATCTCCTCTCCTGGCAAATTCTTTTTTGGTAATTTCTCTAACCTCCTCCAATTTGGATAGGTAGTAACCAATTTCATGACCTTTAATCTGTTCTCTGCCCTTTTCACCCAAACCCATTGGAACATCCCATTCCTTTTTTATTTCATCATTCCAGGTACCCCATTCAAGTTCATCAAAGGTGTTTAACTGATAATATCTTTCTGTTGCCGCCAGGTGAAGCAGCATGGCACCAATAGAATTTGATTGTTCATCTATTTGGAAATCTAATTCTTCTGCCGTCAAATCTTTAACATTATTTATCACCCATGTCCGCATCATGGTCATAGTAGATAATAGTGTCCCTATTTGGGGTGCATAACCTTCCTTGGGTCCAATAATGTAAAGTCCATCTGTATGAGACGCAGATGATCTTCTATTTGCCAGGCTCACTAGCGGTATAGTCAGCAATCCTGCTCCCAGTAAAGTTGATCCTTTAATAAAATTTCTTCTATTGGCTCTAACTGAATTATTATGTTTCATAACGCTATATTTAGTTTATCTGATTTGAATGAATGGTTATTTAGAATTGGGATTCTTTTTATTTTTTTTCTTATTCAATCCTGCACCTATTGCAGCCCCCAAAGCTATGCCTATTGCTACTCCAACAGCAATTTTATTCATGGCTACACCAATAGCAGCCCCTATTCCTGCACCAAGGCCAATGCCAGCTCCTGCAAGGATATTTTGCTCCATATGATAAAAGCTTAGATTTAATGCAACAGATAGTCGACTTAAAAGATAGTAATTTCTTAATGATCATGGCTTTGCAAATGACATAAAACCAGTAGTTTAATCAATTATCTAATTTAGTTTTTCCCTGTACTTTTTTAATGCCAGGAGCGAGAAATAGCGTTTATAATTTCTGTAAGAAATCATCGTTGTTTTATAAAACAACCCACTCATAGGCTGCACCGGCCAATCTCCATCTTCAAGTTGTTGGTCAATAAGCCAGTTAACGGCTTTAATTAACCGGGGATCTTCAGCGTAACCTCCGTTTAAAAGAGCAAGGATGGACCATGCGGTTTGATCTACCACACTATTTTCGGCCTGAATATATTTTCTTGCGAGGGCTGATTCCTGGGCTTCTCCCCAACCGCCATCATCTTTTTGTTTGGACCATAGGTAAGAACAAGCGCTCTGTATTGCCTTATGGTCTTTACTCAGTCCATACATGGTCAGACCTTCTACGACAAAACAAATTCCATAGGTGAAACACAGCCCCCACAGGGCCTCCCAACTACCATCTTTATATTGAGATTTCAAGAGGTATTTAACAGCACTTTCCATGGCATTTTCCATTTCAGAAGTGAACAAATGAGGTCTGCTCTGTTTTATTTGTACAAAACACTGAATTATGCTTGCGGTACATTCCACATACGAATGGTCTACCATAATATCAACAAATACATTTGCGGCATTAAACCACTCCAGCTTTGGGCTCCCAATAGCTTTGTCCACGCTGGTCCATCCGCCATCTTCACCCTGAAGCAGCATTATAAAAGCTATGGCTTTATTAATTCGTTCGTCACTTAATTTTTCATCACCCAGACCTTCGGTTTCGAGAAGTGCTTTAACAGCCTCGGCTGTGCAGTCCGAAACCACCCATCCATTATCCTGAAAGCTAAACGTCCAACCACCAGCCCTGGGAAGTCTATGATATTTAAATGGATTTTTGAGTTCCTTAGTCACCTGATTATCCAATAAAAATTTTCTCGTTTTTATGGCTAGCGGTTTTAAGGCTGGATCTATACAATCTTCACCAATAGCCTGTAAATAAAATCCACAATCCCAGGTATAAGTATTGGTAAAGCCCTGCATCAAGATTTCACTATCATTTTCCCATAAGTATAAAGGGAGTTTTTCCCATGACTTTTGCAGTTTTTCCTGTTCACCCCTAAAATGGTATACCAGTGTATTGTAAACTGCATTTACAGGGGCTTGTCTAATAAAATTAGAATTTTCATCCTCGTATTCTATGTGTTCGTAAACTAAAGCTAAAGCTTTCTTTTTGATAAATTTTGGGATAATATGATCAATTCTTTTAAGCCACCACATTGAAATTTTAAAGATTGTAGTTTCAGGAAAGATATTATCCGTGTCAGCAAAAGTGCCTCTGTGTTTTGCAAAATTAATTTGGTCATAGGATTGCTTGTACAATTCCTTACGCAACTCTAATATTAGTTCATCTGCCTCGATCGCCAGTTGTTCCCTATAGAAGTAACACATAGGCAAATAAATAATCCTTACATAACCGGAAATTTTACGGGGATGAAATGGAAACCAGCTGGGTAGCATATAGAGTTCCGGTGGCACGGGCGCAACCCCTTTATAGGAATATAAATTTAGAAAGGACAGTATAAATTTGCACCAACTTGCCGAGTACAGGGGTCCTCCTTTGCCATGTATCCAATTCAAAGCTTTTTGTAACTCTGCCTCAGAAGCAGAATGATCCAAAAAGCGCAAAGCCACATAATTAATTACACTGGTAAATACGGTCCCTGTTTTAGATTCCTGATGAATACCAAAACTACCATCTCCCAGTTGATGCCTCAGGATATAACTGCTCATCTTGCTTTTGGTTTCCATAGACATAGGCTGCCCACATATTCTCATCGCAAAAATGTACAATGGCAAAAGAAAAAAAGGGCCGTCATAGGGCACAGGCCAGGTTCCTTCTTCGGTTTGGTTTGCGGCCATCCAACCGTAAACTTTTTGGATAGCCAGCTCAATTTTTTGTTTGGGATTGACCATTATCGGTTAACAAATTTTACTTTACGGTAATTATATTTAGGGCGTCTGAACAAGGATAATTAATTGTTGATTAAAGGATTCAAATTCATTTGTAAATATAATTGAATTTAGGTTTGAATAATTTACTTTCTGGATAGCTCTCCTAAATTGGAAAGAATAAAAACAAATGAAATTTTTAACTTTTATATTGAATGCAATACCTTTGTAATAATAGGGAATATATCATCCTATCAGTTTTCTTTGGTTAGCTTTATAAAATTATAGTAAAAGAAAAAAGAAGGTACAACCAGATTTGAGGATATTTAGTAAATACAAATGTCAAATACCGGAGTAAATAATAAAGTTGATGTCCTGATTGTTGGAGCCGGTATTGCCGGTGCTACTCTGGCGGCCAATTTGGCCAAGCTGGGAAAGAATATAGTGGTTGTTGAAAGAGATCTAAGTGAAAGAGATGTCATTATAGGTGAATTGTTACAACCCGGCGGAGTCCAAAAGCTTGGGGAAATGGGTTTCACCTCGTTTATAGACAATATTGACGCTCAGCCTGTTTATGGTTATGATATCATCTATGAAGATCGGGATTATCTTATTCCATATCCAAATAAAAATGGCGAGCCTTGCGGTTTTGGATTCAGAAACGGAGCTTTTCTACAAAATATAAGAAAACATATAGTAACTCAACGCAATATAAGGGTCATAGAAGGAACTGTTACCCAATTAATTGAAGAAGGGGATTCTATAGTTGGTGTAAGTTATAAACGAAAGTTGGCTGCGGATGAAGAATCTTTATATGCGCATCTTACTGTTGTTACAGACGGTCCTTTGTCTAAATTCAGAGAGAAACTGTCCAAACCGGTGAATAAAGTAAACGGTTATTTCCTGGGATTGTTATTAAAAAATTGTGAATTGCCTTTTGCCAATCACGGGCATCTTGTAATGGGAGATCATCCCCCCATGGTCATATATCCTGTAACTTCTACATCGTGGAGGGTATTAATAGATTTAATTTTGAAGTAGCTGATGGTTTTAATTTGGAT
>CBDUGN010000029.1:0-25891 GCA_965366915.1 uncultured Eudoraea sp.
TTTGTTTTCGACGTTACCTTAAAACGATCATCTGCCCTCCGGCCTATGACCCATATTATATGGTCTCCTGAACATAAAAGCCATTGCCGTTCCTTGGAAATCAGATCCATCTTTTCATCTTTGTAAAACTTTGAGACCTTTTTTCTCCCTTTCATTCCAAAAGGGTAAAAGTAATCTCCTTTTTCCCATTTCCGGATGCTTAGCTTATGGTTTAACGTTTCTTTATCAACATATAGTATTCCATTGGCGTACTCACCCATTGCGTCTACCTCTTCAATATTCATATGAACAGGTTCGGAAATAGCTCCCGGAACAGCATCGATAATAAATTTTTCAACCATTGAAGGATAAAGGGCCTGTAATAATAGATGCTCGCGGTCTTTAATGAGTCTATGAGTACCCGAACGAATTTCTTTTCCACTAGTGGCATTTAAAAGCCCAACTACATCATTCCACTCTTTAAAGCCATATTCCTTAAACAACTCATACATATAGGTCTTTATGGGATCTAATTTTAAAAGAGACGCTATGGACACCGTAATTACATCGCCCTGCTGCTGAAAAAGTTTGCCCCTTAATTCATCTATATAATCCTTTAAAAGTGCTGCACTTCCCTTCAAGTTTGCCAGTGTGGACTCAAAATTACGGAGAAATCCGGGGTGTAATTCCTTTAATTTTGGAATAACACCGTATCTGATTTTATTCCTCAGATACCTGGTCTCACGATTACTTTGGTCCTCGCGCCAGCTAATATTTTTAATTTCAGCAAATTGTTCAATTTGTGACTTGGAAAACATCAATAATGGCCGGCTGATCTTTGCTGTTTTCGCAGGAATACCTGTAAGTCCTTTGATGCCGGTTCCTCTGGACAGGTTAATGACAAAAGTTTCCAAATTATCATCTGCCTGATGTGCGGTGACCAGGGTTTTTATCTCGTTTGCCTTCATTAATTGTTCAAACCAATGGTACCTGAGATCCCTGGCTGCCATTTGAAGTGAAACTTTATTTATATTTATATAACTAACTGTATCAAAATCTTTTATGTATATTTTTTTCCCAAGTTTTCTAGCCAAATCTTCTACGAAAAAAGCATCCATGTCACTTTCAGAGCCACGTAACTGAAAATTACAGTGAGCAATAGAGAAGTCCATATTATTTAAAGCACATAAATGGGTTAAAACCACACTATCGATACCTCCGCTACATGCAACTAAGAAGTGGTTTTCAAGGAGTTCCGGAAAATTTATAGCAATATGTTCCCTAAATTGATTTAACACCTTGCGAAATTAATCAAAGTTGCAGCCGCAACCAATCTTTTCGTGATATCTGTGAAAGATCCGCTTCTTTAACAGGAATATTACTATTGGGGAAAGATAAGTAGTCTGAAAATCTATTAGATTTTGGATAAGAACTCATTCAGGGCCAGGCGATGTCTTTCTGAAAGATCTTCATCTAGAATGCCCTTTTCCATATCAAAGTTTTGGTGAAAAGAAGGCAATGAATAAGTCCCGCAGACATTGGCCCCAAACCTGGGCAATAATTTTTCAATTATTTCCAGGGAACCCTGTCCCCCGCGCTTTCCGGGTGAAGTAGACATAAGCAGTACTTCGGTATCTTCTAAAAATTTTCTTTCGAGCCGTGAGAGCCAATCCAGAACATTTTTAAAATATGCAGAAGGATTACTATTATGTTCATTTACAGAAATAATGACCCCTTTTGCTTTCATAATATCGTTACGTAATTCAACCAGTGAATTAGAAAAGCCCATTTTCCGCTCATTATCTTCACTATACATGGGAAATGGATAATTAGCCATATTTAAAAGCTGTACTTCATTCCCGTTTATTAAACCAGCGGTATATTTGACTAATTTGAAGTTTATTGATGTGGCAGAATTGCTTCCGGCCAAAGCTAGTAAGGCAGCCATAGGTGAGATTTTTAAGTTGACGAAAATACCGCAAAAGAGTTTTAAATACCAGTAATTTGGCTAATTTTGCATTTTTAAACATCCAAACACCTTGCTAAACAAGTATATAGGTTAGTTATTAGGTATGGGAAATAAAACTGCGAGACTATTTTTTATAGATGCCATGAGAGCCTGGGCAATCCTTATGATGCTTCAAGGGCATTTTGTGGATGGACTGCTGGAAAATGCTTTCAGGGATCCTGACAGCTTAGTATTTACTGTTTGGAAGTATTTCAGAGGTATTACGGCGCCCGTGTTTTTTACAGTTTCCGGATTTATTTTTACTTATCTGCTAATTCGTGTTCCTGAGAAAGGATTTGACAATCCAAGAATAAAAAAAGGCATCAGACGAGGTATTCAATTGTTGTTTATTGGGTATCTTTTAAGATTGAATATATTTGGATTATTAAAGGGTGAATTATATGCATCCTTCTTCCTGGTAGACGTCCTGCATATCATAGGGTTATCAATCCTTGGTATTATTGGTTTGTATTTGTTAACCTATAAGCGTAAAAAGTATATTTTTCCTTTATCATTGCTTATTATAAGCTTTTTGCTTTTCAGTTTTGAACCAGTGTATTCCAATTGGACCTTTCAACTGCTACCTGATGCCCTCGCGAATTATTTTACCAGAACAAATGGTTCTGTATTTACTATAATTCCATGGTTTGGGTATACGGCTATTGGAGGCTTTTTCTCCTACCTTTTTACCCAATATAAAAATTACAAATTTCTTTATCCTGCGGCTATTTCCATTGCTGCACTTTCCGGTACATTAATAATCTTTTATTCATCAGATCTCTTTTTGGCAATCGGATCTATAACAGGAGTGCAATTGTTCGAAGCCATTGCCGCGAATAATTACCTTTTCATAAGACTGGGGGATGTACTTATTGCCTTTGCGGTATTTATGCTTTTACGTCAATTCATAACCAGTAGGACCGTTCTAAAAATAGGACAGAACACATTGTCTATCTATGTTATCCATTTTGTTATTCTCTATGGAAGTTTTACGGGGCTTGGACTATATTGGTTCTTTTATCAGTCGCTATCACCAGCCATTTTAATACCTGCTGCCATAGCTTTCATGTTCATATGTACTTTTTTATCCTTGTTTTATGCCAGGCATAAAGAGTATATCAAACAAAATATAAACACCGTGTTTTCGGAACTCTGGGATACGTTGGAGCCTTGGTTGATTTATTCGCAAAGGATATTGAAGATAGCAATTTTAAGGATACTCAAAGCACTTGGATTTGTAAGGAGTTAATAGAAATTCCTAAAAATTGTAAGTCGTAAGAATATCAGATGGTCTAGTCCTTCCCAGCAAAACTCAACACAATCAAATATGCAAAGCCCTATCATCTGTAGCGGCTAAAGCGGCTTCTTTTACGGCCTCGGCATAGGTGGGATGTGCATGACTCATACGTGAAATATCCTCAGCTGAAGCTCTGAATTCCATGGCCGTGACCGCCTCCGCAATTAAATCGGCACAACGGGCACCTATCATATGAACACCAAGGACCTCATCTGTTTTCTTATCCGCAAGAATTTTTACAAAACCATCCGTATCCATGCTCGCCCTGGATCGTCCTAAGGCTCGCATTGGAAACTGACCTGATTTATATTCCACACCGGCTTCTTTCAATTCTTCTTCTGTTTTCCCTACCGATGCCACTTCCGGCCATGTATATACAACACCAGGAATTAAATTATAATCTATATGCGGCTTTTGGCCAGCAATAATCTCAGCAACCATTGCACCTTCCTCCTCGGCTTTATGTGCAAGCATTGCGCCCTTAACCACGTCGCCAATGGCATAAATATTAGGAATATTGGTCTGTAAGTGTTTATTCACTTCTACCCTACCCATTTTATCTAAAACAATACCTGCGGCTTCAGCATTTAAACCTTCTGTATAAGGCCTTCTGCCAACCGATACTAGGCAATAATCGCCTTTTAAAATAACTTCAGCCCCCTTTTTATCATCAGCTTTTATGATTACCTCATTCTTTATGCGTTCTACAGATTTAACCTTATGTGATAGCAGAAATTTTACTTTTTGTTTTTTCAGGACTTTTAAAAGCTCTTTGGACAGAGCAGCATCCATACCTGGAATAATTCTGTCCATAAACTCTACAACAGTAACTTCAGACCCTAATCGCTTATATACCTGGCCCAATTCTAATCCAATCACCCCACCACCTATAATGATCATATGCGAAGGGATTTCCTTAAGCTTTAACGCCTCGGTAGAGGTGATAACTCGTTCCTTATCCAGCTTTATAAAAGGAAGTGAAGATGGTTTAGAGCCAGTTGCAACAATTATATTTTTGGCTTCTATTGTCTGTGCTTTACCTTTTGCAGGGGCTATGTTGATATGAGTGGCATCCTTAAAACTCCCTATGCCTTCATAAACATCAATTTTATTTTTATCCATTAAAAACTGAATCCCTTTAGTTGTCTGATCTACCACGGCTTGCTTGCGCGAAATCATCTTTTCAAGATTTACCTTTATATCCCCGGGGATTTCAATGCCGTGATCTTCAAAGTGTTTGACCGCATCTTCATAATGGTGGCTGGAGTCTAAAAGTGCTTTGGAAGGTATACAACCTACGTTGAGGCAGGTTCCTCCCAAAGTTGAATATTTCTCGATTATAGCAGTTTTCATACCCAATTGAGCGCATCTGATGGCGGCAACATACCCACCCGGTCCAGAGCCTATTATGGCCACATCATATTGATTCATAGTCTTCCTTTTTAAAGTAAAAGATTCGTTTAATAACGGGATATTCAGAAAATCAGATCACAAAAGTACAAATGTTTTTGATTAGGACATTAGAGAAGTCGGGCTTAAAAGAACCTAATCTGCCAGTTTAATTAAAAGTGTACTGCAGTGCTGTATTTTACCTCATTGATAACAAAAGAACTCTGGGTGCTTCCAATATTTTTTATTGCAGTAAGCTTGGTGACCATGAATTCCCGGTAAGCCTCCATATCACTCACATTAACTTTGAGGATATAATCATAGTCCCCGCTTATATGATGACATTCGGAAACTTCTTCCAATTGAACTACCTCCCGCTCAAACTGAAGTACATAATCTTTTATATGTTGGATCAGTTTAACATGACAAAGCACCATAAATGCTTTATTGACTTTGGTTTTATCAACCAGAGCAACATACTTTGTAATCACGCCCGTTTTTTCCAAACGTTTTATCCTTTCATAAACCGCGGTGGTTGAAAGTCCCAGCTTGTTTGCATATTCCTTGGTTGTCCTTTTACTATCTTCTTGAAGAAGCATCAATAATTCCCTGTCTTTTGCATCTATTTTAATCATGATTTATTTACATCAAAAACTACTTATTCAACTTAATTTCGGATAAATATTCTATAATTAGATAAATATATAGTTTTATTTTCTATTATTTTTAATAATAATTGTTTTTTAAACAGCAATTCAATAATTTTATCTGTTATAAAACAGATACTGTTATGAAACATAATGCGACAGATAAAATTCAGGAATTGCACAATTTTGGCGAATTTGGGGGTGTAAATCCTTCTATCTCAGATTCATCTACCTATACCTTCCTTTCTGCCAAAACAATGTTCGACACATTTGAAGGGAATACAGAAGGTTGCTACTTATACAGCCGGCACTCCTCCCCTTCTAATTTATATTTGGGAGAAGCTCTTGCAGCTCTTGAAGGGACAGAAACGGCCAACGTCACGGCAAGTGGCATGGGAGCAATTACAGCAGTTATCCTTCAATTGTGTAATTCGGAAGACCATATTGTGAGTAGCAGGACTATATACGGGGGCACTTATGCTTTTATGAAAAATTTTCTGAGAAAATTCAATATCAATACTTCATTTGTAGACATAACCAAAACAGAACTTGTAGAAAAGGCAATTACGCCTAATACAAAAATGATATTTTGTGAATCAATAAGCAATCCTTTATTGGAAGTAGCCGATATTAGGGCACTATCTAAACTGGCCAAAAAGTACAATATTCCTCTGGTTGTTGACAATACTTTTTCACCTTTATCCATTGCTCCGGGTAAACTGGGAGCAGAGATAGTAATCCATAGTCTTACCAAATTTATAAATGGAACAAGTGATAGTGTCGCAGGGGCAGTATGCGGGTCTAAGGAATTTTGCCTGAGCCTAAAGGATGTGCATGATGGGGCCGGCATGCTTCTGGGAAGCACTCTTGATAGCCTCAGAGCGTCTTTTATTCTGAAAAATATGCGAACGCTTCATATAAGAATGAAGAAGCATAGTGAAAATGCTTTATTTCTGGCTCAAAATTTTGAGAAAGACGGCCTTAGAGTGGTCTATCCGGGCCTTAAATCACATCCTGGCCACCAAACCATAAAAAAGCAAATGGTTTCTGAATATGGGTATGGAGGGATTATGACCATAGACGTAGGCAGCCTTGAAAATGCAAATAATCTTATGGAGTTAATGCAGAAAAAAAATCTGGGTTATCTGGCAGTTAGTCTTGGATTCTACAAAACGTTGTTCAGTGCGCCTGGTACATCCACCTCATCGGAAATTCCCCTGGAAGAGCAAAAATCCATGGGTCTGTCAGATGGGCTTATACGCTTTTCTATTGGGCTGGATAACGATATTCAGAGAACATACAATTTAATGAAAGGATGTATGCAAAGTCTTCAGATACTGGATCATGAAGTTGCTTCTGCGGCTACATAGGTAGCGTGTAGTTTGCAGAACAGCGGCCAAAGTTGTAATATTACGCGACAACCAAACAAACCCTATGGCCGATAAAAAATCCAATAAATACAGACAACAGGAACATATAGTTGAAAACCGCGAACTAAATATTTGGGAAGCATTAATCCCTGTTTTTGCGCTTGTAGGAATGCTGGCTTATAATGTTTATGTTTTCGGAGATGATGCTATTGGTGGTTCTAATCAGTTTATTTTATTATTGGGTGGAGCGGTAGCCGCAATAGTTGGTTTTTTCAACAAAACCACTTATAAACAGATGTTGGCTGAAGTAGCCGAAAATGTAAAGTCCACTACCGGTGCGCTCTTAATACTTTTAATGGTTGGGGCTCTCGCCGGAACCTGGATGATTAGTGGAATTATCCCCGCAATGATATATTACGGCCTTCAAATTCTAAACCCCACTATATTCCTGGCCGCCAGTTTAATTATTTGTGCTATAATTTCAATTGCTACTGGCAGTAGTTGGACTACCTCTGCCACAGTAGGCATTGCACTTATTGGAATAGGAGATGCCCTTGGTATTTCCATGGGTATGACAGCCGGTGCAGCACTTTCAGGTGCTTATTTTGGTGATAAGATGTCGCCCTTAAGTGATACTACAAACCTGGCCCCTGCTATGGCCGGTGGAGATTTGTTTGGTCATATTAGATATATGACCTATACCACTATACCGTCAATTACTATTACCCTGTTGATATTTATAATTATAGGCCTTAATCTGCAGACTACGGGCATTGCGGACACGGAAAGCATACTTAACTCAATTGATGCAACCTTTACCATAAATGGCTGGTTATTTCTGGTGCCATTGGCTGTTATTCTGATGATTGTTAAGAAAGCGCCGCCACTTGTCGCCCTGCTCATTGGTACTTTACTGGGGGGTGTTTTTGCTTTGTGGTTCCAACCTGATATCGTTGCGGGAATTACAGGGGCAAAAGAATTGAATTTTGAATCGGGCTATAAAGGGATATTGAATGCCATTACCATTAAAACCGCAATAGCAACTGATAACCCCGCGCTGAATGATTTGTTTTCAGCAAAAGGAATGGCGGGGATGTTGGGCACCATATGGCTGATTGTATGTGCCATGGTGTTTGGCGGTATAATGGATGGGATTGGTGCGCTGTCAAGGATTACTAAATCTTTACTCGGGCTGGCTAAAACAACATTCGGACTTTTTGCCAGTACAGTTGGGAGTTGTCTTGCGCTCAATGTAACAGCATCTGATCAGTATCTCGCTATAGTGGTTCCGGGAAAAATGTTTGCCAAAGCATATGAAGATCGCGGACTGGCTCCTGAAAATTTAAGCAGAACCCTGGAAGACTCCGGTACTGTCACCTCCGTATTAATCCCATGGAATACATGTGGTGCTTATCATAGCGGAGTATTAGGGGTAAGTGTTGCAGATTATTTCTTCTTTGCTATCTTCAACTGGTTAAGTCCAATTACAACGCTATTTTTTGCTGCCCTGGGTATTAAAATCAAGCAATTGTCTTCCTCAAAAGCAATTTGAAGAAGCAGCTCAAAAGTTTATTGGAAATAAGTTCAACTTTTTGTTGGATTCGCCTGTTAATTCATCCATTTATTTTTTAATTTCACACAGAATTTTAAAAAAATCAAAATGGCTACTGTAACACTTAAGGGAAATGAAATAAATACGTCGGGAACTCTTCCGGAAATTGGGAGTGCTGCCCCGGATTTCAATTTAACCAAAGGCGACCTATCAAATACTACCCTCTCTGATTATAAGGGCAAGAAAGTAGTAATGAATATATTTCACAGCCTGGACACCGGAACCTGTGCAAATTCTGTTCGCCAATTCAATACGGAGGCTGCAGAATTAAATAATACAGTTGTTTTATGTATATCAAGAGATTTGCCTTTTGCCATGAATAGATTTTGTGCTGCTGAAGGAATTGACAATGTTGAAACGCTGTCTGACTTTAAGGATTGGAATTTTGGGAAAGCCTATGGTCTGGAATATATAGATGGACCTATTCAGGGATTACTTTCAAGGGCTATTATAGTTTTAAACGAAGATGGCAATGTCATTCATACAGAACAGGTTCAAGAAACCGTTGAAGAGCCAAACTACAAAGCCGCTCTCGAAGCATTAATGGATGCCTAAGGATAATTTGCTTGTAGACCGGATAAAAGGAATTGGGTATGCTTTCCGGGGGGCTTGGTTTTTAGTCCGCACGGAGAGCAGCATTCAGGTACAGGTAGTCATTGCAATTGTCATGACCGTTGCCGGATTTTATTTTGAGATATCTCAAACAGAATGGATTTTACAGATCTTTGCTATTGCCCTGGTTCTTGGAATTGAAGGGGTTAATACAGCAGTTGAAAAAATGTCAGATTACATACAACCCGAATTTGATGAGAAAATTGGATTTATCAAAGATATATCTGCAGGAGCTGTAATGCTTGTATCACTGGCTGCATCCATAGTTGGTCTTATCATCTATGTGCCAAAAATTATTTAAGTCCTTTGTAGATAGCCCTTCCTGCGTAAATTTGTATTTTTACCCCAAAGAATAGATGATTTAATGGCAAAGAAGAGAAAAAAATTAAAATCCACTTCTTCTAAAAAAGGATTTTCTTTTAAGTTGTCCAAACAAAATAAAATAATACTGGGTAGCCTTTTGGTACTCCTCAGTATTGCCCTCTTTTTTTCATTTACCTCTTTTTACTTCTCATGGCAAGCAGATCAAAGCCTTCTTTCTGAATTTGCAGATAGAAATGCTCAGGCTAATAATTTGCTGAATAAATTTGGAGCCAGCGTTAGCCACTTCTTTATTTATAAAGGATTTGGAGTAGCCTCCTTTATTTTTCCCATCCTGTTGTGCCTAACTGGTTTGTACATGTTCTTAAGCCTTGATAAAAAAGGATTATTAGGTAAGTGGATTTGGGGACTCGTATTTGTAATTTGGATATCCATCGCGTTAGGTTTTTTTGCATATGAACGTCCTTTATTGGGAGGGCTTGTAGGTTATGAAATGAATGATTTTTTACAAGATTATACCGGTAAGATAGGCGTTTTGTTGCTTTTGGTATTTGGACTAATTATAATTCTTGTTCGCCTTTTTGAATTCTCTCCTGAAGGCATTGCAGCTTTTTTTAAACGGAAGTCGAAATCTCTTGCTACTGAATTTCAAAATGGTAGTAGTGAAGAAATCCTGATGGATACCGAAAAAGAGCTCCCAATAGTTGTGGATACCTATACCCATAAAGAGGATATTCCTCCTTTGGTTACCGAATCAGATAACGCAGAAATTAATAAGGCTACTTCTAAAATACAAGACAAGGAAGATACTATCGAAATGGAAGTAGAGAAGATTACTGAAGAAAAAGAAGAAAAGGATATTCTCTCTGAAAAATTGGTTGCAGATTTCGGTGAATTTGATCCCACATTGGAGCTAGCCAAATACAAGTTTCCACATCTGGACCTGCTTGATCCGCATGGGGCATCTGGTGGTATCACAATAAATCAGGAAGAGCTTGAGGAAAATAAAAACAAGATTGTTGAGACTTTAAAAAACTATAAGATTGGCATAGGACAAATAAAGGCAACCATCGGACCAACAGTTACCTTATACGAAATTGTGCCCGTTGCGGGGGTTCGAATTTCCAAGATAAAGAACCTGGAAGACGATATTGCTTTATCTCTGGCAGCTTTGGGTATTCGAATTATTGCCCCCATACCGGGTAAAGGTACGATAGGTATTGAAGTACCGAATAAAAATCCTTCTGTTGTTTCTATGCGTTCTGTCATAGCATCCAGCAAATTTCAAAAAGCTGAAATGGAACTGCCTATAGCTTTTGGTAAGACTATTAGCAACGAAACCTTCGTGGTAGATTTAGCAAAGATGCCGCATCTATTGATGGCCGGTGCTACTGGTCAGGGTAAGTCTGTAGGCCTAAATGCGGTTTTGACTTCATTGCTGTACAAGAAGCATCCGGCAGAAGTAAAATTTATCCTTGTTGATCCAAAAAAGGTAGAACTTACCTTATACAATAAAATTGAAAGGCATTATTTGGCAAAACTACCCGATTCTGAAGAGGCTATTATAACGGATAATACCAAAGTAATTCATACATTAAATTCATTGTGCATAGAAATGGACAACCGATATGAAATGCTTAAGTTGGCCATGGTCAGAAATATCAAAGAATACAATGTAAAATTTAAAGCCAGAAAGTTAAACCCCAATGAAGGCCACAAATTTTTACCCTATATTGTATTGGTAATTGATGAATTTGCCGATCTTATAATGTCTGCAGGGAAAGAAGTGGAAACTCCTATAGCCAGGTTAGCACAGTTGGCAAGGGCTATAGGAATACATTTGGTCATTGCAACGCAAAGACCTTCCGTCAATGTTATTACAGGCTTGATTAAGGCAAATTTTCCGGCCAGACTTGCTTTCCGGGTGACTTCAAAGATAGATTCAAGAACTATTTTGGATACCCAGGGTGCAGATCAGCTAATTGGAAGAGGTGATATGCTTTTCACCCAGGGCAATGATATTACCAGGCTCCAGTGTGCATTTGTTGACACGCCCGAAGTGGCTAAGATTACAGAATTTATTGGATCACAGCGCGCTTACCCGGAAGCACATTTATTACCTGAATATGTTGGTGATGATTCTGGCACAGGTATTGATTATGATATTTCTGACCGGGATGCGATGTTCAGAGAGGCCGCGGAGGTAATTGTAAATGCACAGCAAGGTTCTGCTTCTCTTATACAACGCAAGTTAAAATTGGGGTACAACAGGGCTGGCAGAATAATAGACCAATTAGAAGCAGCCGGAATTGTTGGACCCTTCGAAGGCAGTAAAGCAAGGCAGGTATTGGTTTCTGATATTTATGCTTTGGATCAGTTATTAAGTAACGAAATAAAATAAAAATGAAATATTCAATTCTTATCGCAGCATTTCTTCTAACTACCATTGCTGTCCAGGCCCAATCATCGGACAAAGCCAAAGCGCTTCTGGATGAAGTCTATTCGAAAGTTATGAGCTATGATAATATAGAAGTAAATTTCAAATTTGCCTTACACAATTCAGAGGCAGATGTAGATCAGGAGACCCGGGGAGATGTTACGCTGGAAGGCGAAAAGTATCTTTTTAATTATCTTGGATCACAACAATTATACGATGGCAGTAAGGTTTATACCATTGTTCCTGAAAATGAAGAAGTTACTATTGAAGACAAAACTGAAGGGGAAAATACCATAACACCTTCCAAAATGTTGACTTTTTATAAAACAGGTCATAATTATGAATGGGACATTTTACAAAATGTTCAGGGCCGCAAAATTCAGTTTGTGAAACTTATCCCCATTGATACCAACTCTGAAATAGCATCAATTCTATTAGGCATTGATGTTGAAACCAAACATATATATAAACTAATTGAAACCGGTAAAAATGGGACAGTAACCACGATTACTGTTAATTCTTTTAAAACTGATCAGCCATTATCAAAAACCTTATTTACTTTTGATGAAAACAAGTACAAAGAAGAAGGGTACTACATCATAAGAAACTAGACCATTGCGCATTTTAGATAAGTACATTTTAAATCAATTTCTCTATAATTTTTTTAGTTCGTTCCTGATATTGATGTTTATCTTCATATTTCAGACGATTTGGTTATTCATAGATGATTTGGCAGGTAAAGGGCTAGACATAATAATAATCGGCAAATTCCTTTTTTACTTGTTGCCAAATCTTACGGAGAAAGTACTGCCTCTTACAGTGTTGCTCTCTTCAATATTAACATTCGGGTCTTTCGCCGAGAATTATGAATTTGCCGCAATGAAGGCATCCGGGATTTCCCTGCAACGTGCAATGTTGCCTCTAATAATTTTAGTGACAATCCTTGGTGGGATAGCATTTTTCTTTGCTAATAGTGTTATCCCTGCTTCTGAGCAAAAAATATATAACCTTAGAAGAAACATTGCAAAAGTTAAGCCTGCATTTATAATCCAGGAAGGTGTGTTCAGTAATGTTGAGGGAATTAATATTAAAGTGGATCAAAAGTATGGTGAGAATGATAAATACCTGAAAGATGTAATCATACACAAAAAGACAAATCTTGAGAAAAACAATACCGTTATTAAGGCCAAAACCGGAGAACTAAGAAGCAGTCAAGGGTCTGATATCATACAATTGGTACTTTCTGATGGTCATTACTATGAAGAAATTATTGCTAAAAGTGGTTCGGGCAAGGATAAATCTCCATTTGCACGGTCGGCTTTTGAGACTTATACCATAAATATTGAAATCCCGCAGAATACACAGGATCTGGAAGAAGAACGTAATGTGCGGACAGATAAAATGAAAAATATATCCAGGCTCAACAAGGATATAGACTCTTTAAAAGAAAACAATTTAAAAATAGTTGCTGCTTTTTCTAAAAATATAACCAATAGAATGGGTGCATTTATCCCACCAATCCCAGCTGATACTACCTCAAAAAGTAAACAACCAAAAACTGCTTTGGATACTATTATTAGTAACAAAAAAAAGGAAATGGCACCTGTAAAAAATGATACACTACAGACAGAAAACGCGCTGGATCTTTACAAGGACTACCGAAAAATTCATATTGTTACCGCAGCAAAAAATTCGATATCCAATATCTTAAATTCAGTACTGGGCAAAAAAGAAGAATTGCAACGTCGATATAAAATATACAACATGCACATCTTGTCTTTGCATAAAAAATTCGCCCTTGCACTTTCCTGCATTATTCTGTTTTTTGTGGGTGCCCCATTAGGTGCCATTATTCGCAAGGGTGGACTTGGTTTACCAATGGTTATTGCCATTACGCTCTTTTTAACGTATTATTTTATCGGTGTATTTGCCGGGAATTATGCTAAAGAAGGAAATATTCATCCTATTTTTGGAGCATGGCTTTCTACGTTAATAATGTTACCTTTGGGCGTGTATTTAACCAAAAGAGCTACTGCAGACAGGGGATTAATGGATTTTGGTCATGTTACAGAAAAGATAAAAGATTTTTTTAAAAAGAAATTTAAAGTTAAGTCGTCATGATTGCAACTATGGAAGATAAGATTCAATTAAATACTATTGAAGAGGCCATTACAGATATTCGAAATGGAAAGGTCATTATAGTGGTAGATGATGAAAACCGTGAGAATGAAGGCGATTTTATAGCTGCTGCCGAAGCGGTTACACCCGAAATGATCAATTTCATGTCCAAGCACGGACGCGGACTTATATGTGCGCCACTTACGGAAGAGCGCTGCAAGGATTTAGATCTATCAATGATGGTAGAGAACAATACGGTGTTACATCATACACAATTTACAGTATCGGTAGATTTAATAGGTCATGGTTGTACTACAGGAATTTCTGTTCAGGACAGGGCAAAAACAATAAAGGCTCTTGTAAATAATAATACCAAACCTCATGATTTAGGCAGACCAGGACATATCTTCCCTTTACGGGCAAAAAATGGTGGTGTCTTAAGAAGAACCGGACATACCGAAGCTGCAGTAGATTTTGCAAGATTGGCAGGCTTTGAACCAGCCGGGATTCTGGTTGAGATATTAAATGAAGATGGCACTATGGCCCGGTTACCACATCTAGTGGAAGTTGCAAGAAAGTTCGATCTTAAGCTTGTATCTATTGAAGACCTGGTAGCTTATAGAATGCGACACGATAGCCTGATTGTTAAAAGAGAGGAGTTTGAAGTAGAAACACGCTTCGGACATTTTACGTTACATGCATATCAGCAAACTACCAATGAACAGGTTCATCTGGCACTAACAAAAGGTAACTGGGAGCTTGACGATCCGGTGCTTACGAGAATAAACTCTACTTTGGTAAATAATGACATCCTTGGAACACTTACCCATAATGCGGACAAGAAATTAGATGATATGTTTAAAGCCCTTAATGAAGCAGGTAAGGGAGCCATTGTATTTATAAATCAACAAAGCCAGTCCTATAACCTTCTTAAACGCTTAAAAGGATTGCAGGAAAATCAAAAAAATGGAATTATTAAGGCTCCCAAAATAGAAATGGATACCCGTGATTTTGGTATTGGAGCACAAATCCTGCACGATTTGAATATAACCAAAATGCGGCTTATGACGAATAGCGATCAGGCCAAAAGGGTTGGTATCGTTGGTTATGGCCTTGAGATTGTTGATTATTCTCCCTATTAAATAAAGCCTATACCTATAAGTGTTTTTTTATAATGGCAGCCATCTTTTCAGCTCTTTGGGTCACTTCATCCTCGCCCCAGCCAAGTTTCACAAGGCAGGATATAGTTCTGCCCATCCAATGATCTGACTGTTTAAAATGGGTCTCAGGATAATCAGGAAGTCCTTCCAGGACTTCTTTTGCCACCGGCGCCAGGGATTTCATCGTTTTAAGATGATCCCATTTCTTATAATAGTGCCAATTGTTATTATACCAGTAAAAACATGCATCAACACCTCCTGCTCCCAAAGCAGTATGGGTTTTTTGGGTTATATCCTGAGATGGCAGGTAAAAATTCAAAAATGAATAATTCTCTACCCCGCCCTCAGGAACTCTCCTGAAGCTCACACCGTCTATAGGCTCCAGGGCATTTCTTAATACAGTATAATTTTTCTTCTGTATTGCAAGAAAGTCATCCAGGCGATCAACTTGAGCTAATCCGACCGCAGCATGTAATTCAGATATCCGATAATTAAAACCAAGAAATGGATGGCTCTCTGCTCCCCTGTCGTTTCCTATATGATCGTGGCCATGATCTGAATAATGATCTGCATTCTTATAAAATGTTTCATTATTGGTGATTAGGGCTCCACCTTCGCCACAGGTAATTGTTTTTACATAATCAAATGAAAAGCAACCAAGGTCTCCAATACTACCCAGGGGTTTCCCGTTATAGCTTCCTCCTATAGCCTGGCATGCATCTTCAAGCAGAATAAGTTTATGCCTGTCACAAATTTCCTGTAGGGCACCTAAATCGGCCATGGACCCACACATATGTACCGGCATAATAACCTTGGTATTTGGACTAATAGCTTTCTCAACAGCCGAGGGATCTAAAGTAAGCGTATCGTCAATATCCACCATAACAGGTATTGCACCCAGTGCAAGGATAGCTTCAAAACTGGCCACAAAGGTGAAACTGGGGATAATGACTTCATCGCCGGCCCCAATTCCTGCACTGGCCAGGGCAACGGTTAAAGCCGCAGTACCACTACTCACCAACTGAGCGTGATTTACTTGCATGCGTTTGGCCAATTTCTTTTCAAGCTGCAGGGCTTTCCAGTGACCGTTTCTCATGCCATCAAACCCGTATCTCATGAGTACCCCGGAATCTAAAACGTCCTTGACTTCATTTCTTTCTTTATCTCCAAATAGTTCAAAACCTGGCATAATGATCGTTGATTTTATATGTTATTGATTTCTATTTTGCTTTATTCAAATACTGCACCTAAGATATATAAATAATACTATTCTCCATATCTCGCCTCACTTTCTTTAACCCTGAAAACATATCGTCCTCTGCCCTATACCCTATGGGAAGAACAAGCACAGAACTTAGCCCTTTTGAACTTAGATCTAATAATTCATCGTAACGTTCAGGAAGAAACCCTTCCATTGGGCAGGCATCCAGTTGTTCCGCAGCACATATTGTAAGTAAATTTCCCATAGCCAGATAGGCCTGATTAGTAGCCCATTGCTGAATTTCACTAGAATCCATGTTGGAAAATTCACTTACTAATGCCTCTTTAAATGGATCTAAAACAGAATCACTGGTACCCCTGACTTGCTTTACTTTATTAAAATAACCCGAGATATATTCGGCATCAATATTCTTTTCTATACAAAAAATCAGAAGATGCGAAGCCTGTGCAACCTGTTGCTGACCGAATGAAAATTGAACTAGTTGTTCCTGTAAGTCCTTATTTTTTAGTATCACCATTTTAATGGGTTGCAACCCATATGAAGTTGCGGTAAGATTAAATGCCTTTTTTATTCTTTCCATTTTAGAAACTTCTATTTCTCTCGAAGAATCAAACTTTTTTACCGCATAGCGCCATTCCAAATCCTTAATTATATCTGCCATTTATTTTTTAATTAAAAAACCATAATTTGATTGCCATTATTATAACCATAATTACCAAAAACATCTTCACATATCCATCTCCTTTACCTACTGATATTCTGCTGGAAAGCCATGCACCTGCCCCATTCCCAATTGCCAGGATCAACCCAACTTTCCATATCACTTTATCATTATAAATAAAGACAGCGAGAGCGGATAGTGTATATATAAATACAACGGCCACCTTGGTAGCATTCGCCCTTACCAGAGTCATATGATTAAAATAATGCAAAAACAAGAGAATTACGAACCCAATTCCTGCATTGATAAACCCACCATAAATTCCAATAAAAAAGAAAACCAGCACCCCTATCCATAAATACTTGCCGGTAAGCCGCTCTGTAAGATCCTGCATACTTATTTTCGGCTTAAAAACAATTATCAATACCACAGCGAGCATAATAATCGCCAAAATTTTATTGAAGGTCTCACCTTTAATATCTACAGCGATGCTTGCACCAAGAATAGATCCAAAAAGTGCTGAAATACCCAAATAAATATTGAAAGGAAAGGTGGATACTCCTTTACTTTTAAATCCGGCCACACCTATTGCAGTCTGTATTGCAATTGCCACCCGGTTTGTACCATTAGCCACGCTTGGTGGTAATCCCAAAAAGATCAAAAAAGGCAATGAAATTAATGATGCCCCGCCCGCGACCGTATTTATAAAACCTACTACAAATCCAACCAGTATGAGCAGTACATAATGATACCATTCTTCCATTGGGCAAAAATAAGATGTCCTAAATTAATAATACTATAAACGGTGGAAGAAAATCGACAACAAACTTTTTTAGGTACCAAAAAGGTTAGTATATTTGCGCTCGCATTAAGGGAGGAATGGCAGAGTGGTCGAATGCGGCAGTCTTGAAAACTGTTGAGGGTCACACCTCCGGGGGTTCGAATCCCTCTTCCTCCGCAATCAAGCGTAACTTCGTTACAGCTAAAAGATAAAATCCCATCAAGCTCGCTTGAATGGGATTTTTAATTTTAAGATGTCAATCCTGAAAGGATTGGAAGTTACATTTGCAGGATATGAGTTTGTAGGGATGCACAAAGTGAATCCCTTTTCAGAATGAAGCGGTTGATGGATCAAAAAACAGACATGCGCTAGCTTGTATTAGTTTATATGCTTGCCTAGGATTACTTTTTAGGGATGCACCAAGTGAATCCCTTTTCAGAATGAAGCGGTTGATAGATCAAAAAACAGACAAGCGCCAGCTTGTATTAGTTTATATGCTTGCCCAGGATTACTTTTTAGGGATGCACGAAGTGAATCCCTCTTCCTCCGCTTCAAGCCCTCGTAATATCAATTATTATTGGGGTTTCCTTTTTTAGTTGTCAATCTGGTTAATATTTTTCCTCTTTTAACCTGGAATAAATTTACAAAATTACATTTTGAAAGACTTATTCAAACCCCCTTAGGGACATTACTTTGTTAATTCTGGCTATCACCTTCCTTTAATAGTATCTTAGTTATTATCTCATCCGATTATTAAAGTTCCTTCTCGAGCCAAAATTGGTTGATAATCTAATTGGGTCACACATAGACGTCATTATATTTAAAACAAAAATAAGTCGTTGAACAACGAGATCTTAGAAAGATTTGTAATTTAATTACTAAATAACTTTAACTTTTACACTTTAGTCGTTGTTGGTGAATAAATACCAAATGTTTTAATACCTAAAAGCCTATCAACAAATGTTTGAACTTCTATTACCTCAAAATCTTGCGTATCACTCACCATCTTATGAGGAATTATACTTTCCCGGTATTAAACCTAGAACAAAGAAATTGTTTTATTCCCTTCAAGATACAGAAAAAAATGAAATGACTTCACAAACCCTGTCAGAGTGCGGGAATACAATAAAATATATTACGGAAGAGGAAAAGGTAAAATAGTCTGTAATGCCAATTCTAGTAATCGCCAAACAACTATCTGAAACGCTTCAGCCAAGGATCGAATGTCCGATATGCTCGGATATAAAGCAAAAACAAAATCTCATTATTGATAATAAATAGCCATAACCTGGACATATTGCTCCTGTAATCCGATCCCATAAACCCCTTGATCGGATAGTAATTTTTGGATTTCAAACGGCGAAGCATTTGTCGTATCTCTTTCAAAGACAGAGTTGAATTAACAGCCCTAATAAGCATAAAGAAAATATAGGATATTGATTTGCTCCTGATTCTCTCAAGTCCAGATGTGCTTAGTGTATTCTCTAATTCAACCGTTTTCCTAAAATGCATGTATTCGTCAGCCGTAGACTCATATCTTTTTAGGAGATTTCTGTTTTGCTCAGGGCTTGGATCTCGAAGAATAGAACTTGGATGCTGAAAATCTGCATAAATATTGTCGTGAATCACAGCTAGTCTCTTTGAGTGATACAAAAGTTGAACAGTAAATAAACCTTTCGGAAATCCTGCGCCCGGGGGATAAGTAATATTATGAGATCTTAAGAAGTCCAAATTGACAACGAGCCAAACGGACTCATTCTCGAAATTGAATTTTGAAATATAGGTTTGGCCATTGTAAATGGCAATTCCTTCAAGGTTTTTTTCGATAGGTGGGGTAGGAATGGATGTTCTTGTGGTCTTAATTATCCCAAACCCAAAGATGTCCAATTCCTCTTTATTCATAAACGAGATAATTTTTCCCATCACTTGGGTGGATATATAATCGTCTGAATCTACAAAATATATGTACTTGCCACGAGCGAGGGTTATTCCGACATTCCGTGTTTCAAATAACCCTGAGTTTTTCGGCTCAAAAAATCTAATATGCTGGTATTCAGAGCTGTAGCTTTTGACGATTTCCCCGCTATTGTTCTGGGATCCGTCATTGATCACGATGATCTCATATTCATCAGAAGAAAGATCCTGTCGCAAAAGACTATCGAGGCACCTGCCCAGATATTTCTCAGTATTATATATCGTGACAATAATACTTAGCTGAATCATTCAAGTATATAATGGAAATAATAAATCAAATTTAATCAAAAATAAACATTTATTGACCTGCAAAATCAAGATACTGCAATACTCACAATTATTTCTTTGGATGCCGATATTATTAGTATTTTGGCAATGGTTACACCCGGTCAATAGATATTGCCCAACATTCATTTTCAAGAAACATTTATGTGCCGGCTCTAATAAAAGATTTCTATAAGTGCACTGCATCTATCGTATCAAGTGTACCTTTCATAAATTTCCACGTATAATTATTAGACTGATTAAGCCTATTGTATAGATTATATGCAACCTCTGCGTCAACGGAATCTTATTGTAAATTTCGCTGAAACGCTCGCAAGTGATCTTTAATCCTTTTTTGTGTTTTTCGATCTTCATTATAATTATCAATCTGAATTACAATCAATATTCCAATAACTACAATTATTATTTAAAAATTTCTCTTTTAGAATTCCAATTTTAATCTTACTATTGAAGCATACTGGTTTATTTTTTGCCGTTTTAAAAATTAGCGTAAACTAAAACGTAATGAAATTTGATATTTGGTCAGTTCTTATAATTGTCTTTATTTTTCAGGGGCTTTTTATAGCAATATCTTTATTGGTTTCTGCTAAAAGAAGAAGAAAGACAGAGAATACCTATTTGTTTTTTATCATCCTCTGTATCGTTTGGTATTTGGCTGAATTTTTAGCGGTAAGAAATAAATTTGATATAGGAATACCATTTTTCTTTGGTACACGATATGGATCTTGGTTTTTAATCGGTCCCCTAACCTATTTCTATTTCTATTCTATAACGGATAAGTTTTGGAAGTTCTCAAAAAAACACCTTCTGTTATTCATACCTTTTTTACTCAGCGTAATACTACTCCCTATAATCTTTGACGAAGTCATCAGTAGCAGACAAGTTGATTATGGTATGCTATCCGTTTTCGATCATCGGGAAAAAATAATATCTCCTGTTCAATATCTATATTCCTTTATTTTTATAATTCAGTTTATACATTTTGGTTTTTATGTTTTTAAGAATTTGAACCTGGTTAACCGATATGAACTAGGGTTGGCTTCCGTCTACGCGAACATTGACCTTAAGGTAAGATGGTTAAAAATTTTTAATGTCCTTTTTTTGTTAATACTTATTCTCGCTGGAGTATTTCTATATATTCTTTTGGTCAGCGATATCTACGAAAGACACCTTGATTATATTTATGTATTGCCCATGGGTGTCCTCTTCTATCTGATAAGCTATTATTTAATGGGGGTTGAATGGAAAGCAATTGATGAAAAAATAGCCAAATATGCCGGAAGTTCACTTCCTATAGAAAACGTGCCGCTCTATAAACAGAAGTTGGACAATTTGATAAGAGATGAAAAGATTTATCTGAACCCTAAAATACATCTTGCAGATCTTTCAGATAGACTCGAATTAAAAACTCATCATGTCTCACAACTTATTAATCAGTATTATGGTCTTTCATTTTTTGACTTTATTAATGGTTTCAGAATTGAGGAAGCTAAAAATATAATAAAGCAAAATCCCATGCATACCTTACTTGAGGTATCATTTCAATCTGGATTTAACAATAAAACATCTTTCCTGAATGCGTTCAAGAAATTTGAAAAGATAACACCTTCCCAATATAGGGAACAGGCCAGGTTTTCATAAAATTTACTTAAAAACGGACAATGATTATAAAGGTTGTTCTTTTAATATTCATTAGCACTTAGTATTGTAACTACATAAATCCAAAAAGTGTTTCGATATGAAAATTAAATTTACTCTTGTTTTATTGCTTTTATCCATAGCTACCAGTTTGGTTGCCCAGAAATATACTATTGATCCCGGTCACAGTACAGTTCAAATACAAGTAGAACGCTTCGGTGTGGTTGATGTAGTAGGACGGTTCAAGGATGTTTCGGGAAGTTTTCTTTACGATGCCAATGACATCAATAAAACGACTGCCAAAGCTGTAATAAATGTGGCAAGTTATGACGCTAATAATATAGGCGGAGAAGATGCTGTTAAGAGCAAGGCTTTTCTGGATGTTTCTGCTTTTCCCGAAATTACGTTTATGGGAGCCCAAGTAGCTCAAAAAGAAGATGGGGATTACCTTATTGGAGATTTGACCATTCACGGCATTAGTAATCTTATAGAATTGCCATTTACTATTAAAGGCCCATTGTTGGATTTACCCACTCAAAAAGAATCAATTGCATTTACTGCCTCAATTACAATCAATCGTCAGGATTACGGGATAAGTTTTGATAGAAAACTACCAAACGGAACAAGTTTGGTAGGTAATGAGGTAAAAATTACCTTAATAATTTTAGCAATTGCAGAATAGAAGTAAATTTCTAAAGAATATTGCGGTCTTATTATTTTTTACAGGCCAATTCTCGCCATGCTTGGCTCAAAATCAGCTTTACCTAATAGCTTCGAACAGGTCAGAAATAGCTTTTCAAATTTCACATATGGCCTTTTTAACAGTCAATGGAAAATTTACAGATTATGAAGGAAATCTTAGTATCCATAACGGTAAACTACAATCAGTGGATTGCAAGATTATTGTACAAAGTTTAGATTCCAATGATAAAACCAGAGATGAATCACTAATGGATAAAGCCTACCTGGATGCCGAAATCTATCCATTTATTAGGTTTTCATCTACGAAAATAGTTTCAACCGGGAATACTTCACTTATAACGGGAATTTTAAGAATTAAGAATAGAGAGAAAAAAGTTAGTATACCCTATGAAATGAGGTTATCAAAAGATAGAAAAGAAATCCAATTAAGACTAGCAACCGAATTGAATAGAAAAGACTTTGGGTTAGATTTTGGTCCAATGGATACACTGATTGGAGAAAATATTAATGTTGATATAGAAATACTTGGTTTAGCATTACCAGAAAAATAGTAAACCACACTCCGGGCTCCTAATTCATGAAATACGTGTTAAACGCCTCTTATAAAGAAATTTGAGCTTGCTTACATTTTAATTTCCGCCCTATTACCATGTGCTCCAAATGAAATTCAATATCCCACCAAATTTAATATATTGATCACAGAATTAGCACTTGGTTTTCCTATCGGTAATAGCACCAACGAAAACCACTCTTCAACAAATGTTATTTTTTGTTTAATATTTTGTTTATTTCTTTAGACAATATGTATCTTTACATAAAGTAGAACTACCAATAGGTTCTTTCAATCATTCTAAAAACAAAAGAGATGTTTGGTTTATTCAAAAAAAAGTCAGAGAAAGAAAAACTTCAGGAACAGTATGCAAAATTATTGAAGGAGGCCCATAGTCTATCTACTTCCAACAGAAGACTAAGCGACCAAAAGGCTTTTGAGGCAGAGGAAATCATGAAAAAAATAGAGACATTGGCTTGATTGATGAAGGATAAAAAGAAACCAGATAGCGTTGTTTTTAATACCAAAAGCAAAAAATACGATGCTTTTCTAAAACCATACGCCACGAATGTTGGAGCCCCGGCAATAACTCCCTCAGATACTATTGCATGGAAAAACAGGAGTATTAATAAACTTAACCATAAAGTTCAAACGCGATTTCATGAAATAAAAGCGCAGTATGAGCAATTAATGCAAGAATTTGAGTATAACAAGCTGATATATGATGCGAAGTTTACTTTTGAACCTATAATAGGTGAGGTCTATCATTTATACAAAAGGGATAATAATGAGACTTTTTTATCCATGATAGCCCCGGATCAATGCAATTTTAATTTATTGGGAAGCTTCTATCTAAATACTGATCAAATTTGGGAAAAAGTAATTTAGAAATTATTTTGGAAAAAGAACTTACAGAAAGACAGTTAGATAGGATCATTGAAATGGCCTGGGAAGACAGAACACCCTTTGAGGCCATAGAATTTCAGTTTGGCTTACCAGAAAAAGAAGTCATAAAATTGATGCGTGGTAATCTTAAGGCATCTAGTTTTAAACGATGGAGAAAACGGGTAAATAGTGGTGTTAGCCAAAAGCATTTGAAAAAACGAAATCCAGAAATATCCCGTTTTAAATGTTCCAGACAAAGTGCTATTTCTGGCAATAAAATAAGCAAGCGTTAATGTATGATAAAAAAAATACAAAAAGTGCATTTTCCAACAACCTATGAAGCGGACTCAATGTGGAGTCCGGATATTATTGCAAATCGCATCTTACTGCCAGTACCATCGCATTTCGAACAATATCCCATTTCTCAGCAAAGTATTGATTTCGTATTCTCCCTTTCAGAAAATATCAAAAATATCCGGGTTTATACAGGTGAATTCCAACCCTTTAAAAAAGAGTTTAACCCGGATTATATTCGTTGCAAAGAGCATCCATTAAATAGACATTTCGAAGGAAAAGAAGAATCAAGGGATTGGATTTTTAAGGTTAATGGTTACAATCTGTCTTTCTTTTCATTTTGGAAAAAGTGTAAAAAAAAGATTACATTTTGAATGGAGAAGCTATCAATATTGTTTGGCTTAAGCGTGATCTTCGATTGCAAGATCACGAACCTCTACTTAAAGCAGAACAAGCGGCTATTCCTTACATTGTCTTATATATTTTTGAACCAGGTATCATTCAATATCAGGATACAAGTCAAAGGCATTTACAGTTTGTATACCATTCTATAAAATCACTTGATAAGCGATTACAAAATTACAATCGAAAAGTTGAAGTTTTTTATGGAGAGGCAATCGATATTTTTACTTTTCTTAATAAAAACTACACCATAAGACAGTTATTCAGTTACCAGGAAAGTGGCATCAAAATCACATGGCTCCGTGATAAACAATTAAAACTCTTTTGCCTTGATAACAATATTGATTGGATTGAATTCCAACGTGATGGCATAATCAGAGGACTTAAAAACAGGGCTACCTGGAATAAGCAATGGTATGCCACAATGCAGTCGCCGGTAGTTAAAAATGAGTATTCAATTTCAGAACTTGGACCCGTCACACATTCTTTCACCTTGCCCTCAGAATTGGTTTCCGTGCTAAACGAATACCCAGATCAGTACCAGCCGGCGGGCGAAGAGAACGCGTGGCGTTATCTCAAGTCTTTCGCTCAAAAAAGAGGGTTTAATTATCACAGACACATCTCTAAACCAGCCGAAAGCAGGATAGCTTGTAGTAGGTTATCCCCTTATCTCGCCTGGGGAAATATAAGTATAAAACAAGTCTTTAGGTTTGTTGGCACACATCCTAACAGAAAAGGCAATAGCAGGGCCTTCTCCGCTATGTTAACCCGTCTGAAATGGCATTGTCACTTTATCCAAAAGTTTGAAGTGGAATGCACATACGAAACACATTGTATTAATAAAGGCTATGAATTGCTAAAACATACCAGGAATGAGTCGTTCCTTGAGTTTTGGAAAACGGGACAAACCGGATATCCACTCATTGATGCTTGTATGCGAGCTGTTGAGCAAACGGGATGGATTAATTTTCGAATGCGAGCAATGCTAGTCTCTTTTTTAACACTTAATCTGGACCAGGATTGGAGAGACGGCGTGTATCATCTGGCACGTCAGTTTCTGGATTATGAACCTGGTATTCATTACCCCCAATTCCAAATGCAAGCTGGCACAACGGGTGTAAATACAGTTCGTCTATACAATCCCGTAAAAAATTCGAAAGAACAGGATCCGCATGGGGTGTTCATTAGAAAATGGGTTCCCGAGTTGGCTGATGTGCCAGAAGCATTTATTCACGAACCTTGGATGATGAGCGCCATGGACCAGGTGTTTTGCGGGGTATCCATTGGTAAAGACTATCCAGCACCGATAATAGACTTAAAAACAAGTGCGAAAACAGCCAGAGATAAAATATGGGGCCATAAAAAGCATCCTGTGGTTAAGGCAGAGAAGAAACGGATATTAGCAACACATGTAAACAAAGAAAATAAAATGCATTACACAAACCAGGATATTAAGGTTATGGATAGGGTGAATCGGTTAAAAGTCATAAATTCCGTTACGGGAATAAAGTCGGCTAACCTCATTGGGACAGTATCCAAGACCGGGG
>CBDUGN010000030.1:0-25547 GCA_965366915.1 uncultured Eudoraea sp.
TAATAATTTTTTCCTTGAGCTTAAAATTCTCTTTCTCTTCTTCGTAAAACCTGCGTAAATCTTCCTCAGTAATTACTGTATCCTGAACCTGATTAACCAAAGCTTCTTTATAAGCCCTTGTATACAAATCTTTTCGGTAGTTAGAAACCAATTGTTCAAATTCTGTAATCTTCTCATCCGGCAAATTAATCTTCGCTTTTTCCAGGAGTATTTGTTTTGTAGCCCAATTATTTATGTAATTGGCAACTTTAGATGCGCTATCCTTTTTTGTAATAGTATTACCAAGAACAACTGCCACCTCATCCCAATATAAATAAGTATCACCAACTCTCGCCAAGGGTTCCTCGTTTGCATCACTCTTCAGGAAGGAATTACATGAAAACAAAAAGGTCACCAATACAGCACTCCCTATAGATATTCTGATTTTTCTTGTCTCCAGGTTTAAAAAACGCATTCGACAAAAATAAGAATTCAATCCTGCTGGGCAAGCAATAGTAATATGGATTAACAGATTTTTAGTACCTCATTTTTTTTATTTAGTACATTAGTACTAGTTAACATTTTATTATAATGATATTTAACAAGCGTAATTCGGATTCATAATTTCAGTGGTAAAGCCTTTGTTATAGAGCCATATCAGCAACCAAATAACCAGAATTATCATGAATAGAAAAATTAAATTAATCTGGGATTTCAGAGGACCTACGGCCAAAGAAGTTGCCATGCACCACACAATGCATTTAAAAGATTTTATTGAGGCAGAAAAATTAAGCCTAAACATTACCGGCAATACCGATTTAAGTTCCATGCATAGCATAGCGTATATGGTAGTCGAAGAAGTTAATATGCCAGGTGTACGGGACGCCCTAAAACCACATAGAGGTGAAGTTTATTCAGAACAATAGGACTAACAAAATTTTCATGCATTGAAAGCATCAAAACTCACTTTTATTATATTATTCTTAGTTTCACTATCATGTGCAACTAAGACCAAGGAAACCAACCCTATGGAGCGGGTTATGACTTCTCAAAATTTATCCATCAGGAAGGTATTAGACAGTATTGATCAATATGAAATCCAAATACTTTATACCCAAATAGATCGCAGTCCAGACAGTACTATCTTAACTGATTATGAATTTCAGCTGGATGACAGGAATTACTTCTATCCGGCGAGTACGGTTAAACTACCAATTGCTGTTCTTGCCCTTGAAAAATTAAATCTTACAGATACATTAAATAGAAATACCAGGTACTACATTGAAGGAGATTCTGTTGAAAATACCTTTGCAGAAGACATTTCGAAAATTTTATCAGTTAGTGACAACCATGCGAACAACAGATTGCTCGAATATCAGGGACAAGATAATATTAACGCAAGACTAGAAGCAAAAGGCGTTACTCCGGTAAGGATTTCTCACAGACTGGGCATACATTCAGATGATTTGACGACAAAGCCCCTCGTACTATATATGAATGATAGTACTACCGGAATATCCGAACCTATTATAAACTCTGAACCATTACCTCTGAATCTAAACGGAATAAAAAAGGGTATTGGATACGTTGAAAATGACTCATTACATAGTGAACCATTTGATTTCAGCCTTAAAAATTATTATCCTGTTCATTCACAACACCAGGTTTTGAAAAGAATAATATTTCCGGATTTATTTGATAAAAATAAAAGGTTTAATCTTAGTGAGGATCAAAGAGAATTTCTGCTAAACGCGATGCATACATTACCCAAAGATGCAGGTTATGACCCGGAAGAACATTATGACAGTTATTGCAAATTTTTTATTTATGGAGACTCAAAAGAAAATATCCCCGAACACATAAAAATATATAATAAGGTAGGTTTTGCTTATGGCACCTTAACGGATTGCGCATATATTGTGGATGAGAAAAACCAAATAGAATTTATGCTTACAGCTACCATATTGGTCAATGAAAATGCAATTTTCAATGACGATAAATATGAATATGATGAGATAGGTATTCCTTTTTTAGCTCAGCTTGGAAGGGAATTTTACAACTATGAGCTGGAAAGAAAAAAAGCACCGTAATAACGGTGCTTTTAAAATTTATACCAGCATTCAATTATGGCATAACAACATCTTCAATGATATGGATAACCCCATTGGAAGCCATTACATCGGTCTTAGCGATCTTACTGTAATTTCCGTTCTTATCCATTAAGAAAATCCCGCCATCTTTGGAAACAGCTGTAAGCGTTTCACCGTTAAGCGTTGTCAATTCTGCTTTACCATTTCCTGCTTCTAAAGCAGCACCAACAGCGGCGGCATCAATTTTTCCCGCTACAACATGATAAGTTAAAATTGCAGATAATTTTTCCTTGTTTTCAGGAGCTAACAGCGAATTGAGCGTATTTGAATCTATTTTAGCGAAACCAGCATTTACCGGGGCAAATACGGTAAAAGGCCCATCACCCTGAAGAGCAGTTACCAGATCTGCTGCTTGTAAAGCACTTACCAGAGTTGAGAAATCATCTACAGATACTGCTATCTCCACGATGTCCATAGAATTGTCTTGAGCTGTCGTAGTTTGAGTTGAAAACATCAAAGCTACTGTTGAAAGAATTAAGAAAATTTTTTTCATGATTTGTTTAAAGATTTAAAAATTAAAATTTATTTATGTGCACTTTGCCTTAGTAGATACACATAGGTGATGGACATGGATGAGTAAAGTAATTTTTTATCATATCTTTAACATTAGTTTATGGCAGTAGACCCAAAAGACACCCAATTTATCAACCAACTTCTAAATGGAGATAAGAATGCTTTGTACCTGCTTTATGACAAGTATTCAGCAGCTCTTTATGGGGTAATCCTAAGAATGTGCGGAGATGAAGCTTTAGCTCAGGACCTGTTACAGGAAAGTTTTATAAAAATTTGGCAAAACATAGGTAGTTACGATTCCCAAAAAGGAAAATTTTATACATGGGCTTATCGAATCGCCAAAAATACCACTCTAAATTCTCTAAGAAAATCAAAACCTCTCATCCAAACAGATGATTTAAGTGTATATGAAAATAAGAACCCCGAAACGGAAATAAAAGATTACTCAGATTTAAATGGAATTCTTGCTGAATTGGAACCTCAACATCAAACAGCCATTAATTTGGTTTACTTTAAAGGGTTGACACATCAGGAAGCACATAAGGAAATGAACGTGCCATTGGGATCATTTAAATCGTATATCAGGCAAGCCTTGTTAAAATTACGGGAAAGGCGTTCTGAGCTTTTAATGATTTTATTATTAATCAACGTTTGTGGCCATGGATAAGAAGAAGATATTAGAAGACGTGCTCTTAGAGCAGTATCTTTTAGGAGAGCTTCCACGTGAGCAGGAAATCCTCATTCAAAAGGTACTCGAGCAAGATGATGATTTAAAAAATATTTATAATGAGATCGAAGAGGAATTTGAAAGAATTGCCTTCGAAAATGCTGTTAAACCCCCGGAAAAAGCAAAAAAGGGTTTAATTAGAGAATTGGAATCATTAAAGGAAAATGTCAAAATCAGGGACATTACAGTTGCTCAAAAGAAGAATCTAAATTCTGGACGTTTGGCTATAGCGGCAAGTATGGCTGCACTCTTCGCTTTGAGTTCATTTTGGTTTTACAATCGCTGGCAGACTTCTGAACAGAATTTAAATAGCCTGCAGGAGCAATCTATTGCCTTACAGGAACAATTGATGATTCTTGAACAAAATATTGAGGTCACTTTGCAACGTTACATGACCATTAATAATCGTAATGTAATTCCATTATTACTAAAAGGAAATCAGACATTGCCAGAATCAAGAGCCGTGGCATACATTAATCATGAAACTAAGAGTATCCTGGTGAATTCTCAGGGACTTCCGCCTTTAGAAGAAGACAAAACTTATCAGATGTGGGCTGATGTGGATGGAGTTATGGTAAATATGGGCCTTTTACCCGCAGACACCGAATTGATCCCTTTAAAATATATAGATCGGGCAGAATCTCTCAATATTACGATTGAACCAGCCGGCGGTAACGATCATCCTACAGTAGAAAACCTGATCTCGAATGTTCTTCTTTAAAATGAGTTGAGCAATTCTGGATGTTTGGAAATTCGCCCTAAACTCCTGGAACTATCTAATAAATGGGCTTCCCATAAAGATCAAAGTCCGAGGCTTCTGTTATTATAAGTTCCACAAAATCGCCAATCTTAACATAGTAATTCTGCGCATCCACCAAAACTTCATTATCCACATCCGGAGAATCATATTCGGTTCTACCTATAAAATAATTCCCTTCTTTCCTGTCAATAATGCAACGAAATGTCTTGCCAATTTTTTGCTGATTTAATTCCCAGGAAATAGCAGATTGGACTTCCATTATTTCATTTGCCCTATTCTGTTTCGCCTCTTCGGGCACATTGTCTTCCAAATTATAGGCATGGGTATTTTCTTCATGGCTATAGGTAAAACAACCCAGTCGCTCAAAACGCATTTCTTTTACCCATTCCTTCAAGGTCAAAAAATCCTCCTCTGTTTCACCGGGGTAACCAACAATTAAAGTTGTTCTGATGGTCATTTCCGGCACCATCTGCCTAAAATCTTTAAGAAGTTGGGTAGTTTTCGCTTTGGTTGTTCCCCTGCGCATACTTTTAAGGATAGGATCGGAAATATGCTGGAGTGGTATATCAATATAATTACAGATTTTTGGTTCTTCTTTCATCACCTCAAGAACATCCATAGGAAAACCTGTTGGAAAGGCATAATGAAGGCGAATCCATTCTATTCCTTCCACCTTAGAAAGTTCTTTTAACAATTGAGCCAGGTTTCTTTTTTTGTACAAATCAAGACCATAGTATGTTAGATCCTGGGCAATAAGAATAAGCTCTTTGACTCCTTTAGCAGCTAATTTTTCTGCTTCTGCAATCAATTCTTCAATAGGTTTGCTTCTGTGTTTACCACGCATTAGGGGTATGGCACAGAAAGAACAAGGCCTGTCACAACCTTCGGCAATCTTTAAATAGGCGTAATTTTTTGGGGTGGTTGTTAAGCGTTCCCCAATTAATTCGTGCTTATAATCGGCACCCAGAGCCTTTAGTAAATTAGGCAGATCACTGGTCCCAAAATATTCATCAACATCAGGAATTTCCTTTTCCAGATCCGGCTTATAACGCTCACTTAAACATCCTGTTACAAAAACTTTATCTACAGTACCTGACTGCTTTTTATTTACATATTCCAAAATGGTATTTACGCTTTCCTCTTTGGCATTTGCAATAAACCCACAGGTATTTATGACTACTATATTCCCTTCCTCCTCATGCGCTACTTCCTTATCATTTGCTTTGAGTTGTCCCATGAGAACTTCAGAGTCATAGACATTTTTGGAACATCCAAGAGTTACAACATTTATTCTATTATTTTTTACCGACTTTGTTCGCATGGATTTTCTTTAGCCGTGCAAAAATACAATACAATAGAAGAAGAGCCGCATATTAACAAGAATTCTTCCGTTTCTGCGTTAAACTCTTAGTCGTTATGCTGGTCTAATTAAAAACTAAAAACCAAATGAAACCACAAGTACATGGATTACTTTTAATTATACTTTTCCTGGCCTGCTTTGCCTGTGAAAACAATTCTGATGATCCGGAAGATACACTTATGGAAAACCAGGATTCAGATCAGAACCCGGATTCTTCTTTGTATTTTCCGGGGATTACTTCTGACGAATGGGAAACTATAAGTCCCGTAGCCTTGGGTTGGAACACCAATGCACGTCAAGACTTGATAGATTTCCTTGAGGAAAAAGACACTAAGGCGTTTATCATCTTAAAAGATGGTAAAATTGCCATGGAAGAATACTTCGGAACTTTTAAACAGGATAGTCTTTGGTATTGGGCGTCGGCAGGTAAAACCCTTACCGCATTCACTGTTGGTATTGCGCTGGAAAAGCAATTGTTAGACCTGAATGATAAAACTTCCGATTACCTGGGTGAAGGCTGGACCTCAGCTCCGGCAGACAAAGAAAATCTGATCACCATTTGGAATCAACTGACGATGACCACTGGCTTAAAGGATACGGCATTTGACTGCATTACAGCAGATTGCCTTGAATATGAAGCAGATGCAGGTACAAGATGGGCCTATCACAATGGACCCTATACGTTATTAGAAGGTATTGTTAGTGAAGCCACAGGCACCTCTTTTAGCTCTTTTTTCAATACTAATTTAAGAGATCGAATTGGCATGGACGGGTTTTGGTTATCCACCAATGGTTTGAACAATGTTTATTTTAGTACCGCCAGAAGTATGGCCAGATTTGGCCTGCTTAACTTAAATAATGGTATTTGGGATGACGAAATTATTTTAGACGATTTGACTTTTATTTCTGAAATGAAAAATACTTCGCAGGAACTGAACAAGTCCTACGGATATCTATGGTGGCTTAATGGAAAAGAGAGCTATATGGCCCCTTCTTTGCAATTGGTATTTAATGGGGTCCTCATCCCAAATGCACCCGCCGACACTTATGCAGGGCTGGGTAAAAATGATCAAAAATTATATATTGTTCCGAGTAAAGGCCTGGTCATTATCCGCATGGGCGACGATGCGGCTGAGAATTTATTAGGCCCCTCAAGTTTTGACAATGCCCTGTGGGAAAAGATTGGTAGCCTTATAAATTAGTAGCCGTTCTACTGAAACTAAATTATTATTCCTTACTAATCTTTTAATTTAAGGAATAGGTTAATTGAAGATTTATTCCATAGTCTTCATTCGAGAGCGAACTGGCCGGAGGATTGCTATCATAAGTGTAATAAAAATTAAACCCAACTTTAAAATTATTGTTGAAAATGCTAACATTTGGATTCAAATTAAAATTAGCTCTATCTCTTCTGTCACCCGTAAAATAAGGTATGTAACTTATATTCGTCTTCAATGAGATTTTAGGGCTTGTGTATTTAAAAATATCGTAGGCCAACTGGATTACTCCTGCCACGTCTTGTTGTGCCGCACTACTGGGATCGAATGATTTTTCAGTAATTCCCGCCAAAGCCCCTGCAACATAAAACCTGCTCCAGGTATTGTTCGCAATATCCTTAATTGCCCCTATCCCGAGAGTATATCTTTCCTTTATCCCCAATTGCAAATTCTGACTCCTCCCTACGCTTACTAATGAAGACCACTTATTTTTAAACAAATGTTGCCAATTTACATTTATCTCAGAGTTATTGGTAATTAAGCTATCATTCTGATAAGACAAGTTTAAAAACCAGTCCGTATTAAATGAAGTTTTCTTATTCCTGAAATCCAGATTTCCAGAAAAGGCTATGGTAGTTAAACTGCTGCTTTTTGAAAAATTACCCCCCAGACTTAAATTTCCAGAAAATTTCTGCCAAAAGCTCTTTTTAATTGGATGTATTTCAATGATATTATCAATTAATACAGGTACATTTTCTCCATTTACTGTAATAATTACTTCACCTTCCCTATCAGATGCTTCAAAAGAAGAATAATAGAGTACTCCATTTTTCATAATAATCTCAAACTGCTTTTTTGAAATAATAGTACTTACAAAAGGTTCCTCTAAATTTATTGTTCCCATACCATCCATTTTCCAGATGACGATACCATATTCCATTTTTTTGAAATCCCCTTTCAATATGTTTCCATTTTTATGAACTATCGTGTCCGTTTTTTGGGCGAAACAAATTATTTGAGAAAAGATCAGCATGATTAAAAATATAATTATATGTATCGCAGTCTTCTTCAAATTTTACGTTTATAATATCATTTCTTAAAATTAAATAAGAAGGTCAAAATTCCATTGGAAAAGATAAGTATTTGTTGGGGTTATTTATACATCGTAGGCGGTTTTCTTATTTTAGTGGCAGACTCAAATGCATGCCCCAATTTAAGCAAGCCGGGCTCCTGAAATTGCTTTGAAATAAATGTAAGGCTAACTGGTTCCCCGGTTTCCTTATATCCCATGGGCACAGTCAATGCCGGATATTTTGCTACTGCAGCAAAACCTGCATGGTAATTGTTTATAGATAAGATTGCATCCAGCCGGTGTTGATCCATAGGTGTATCAAAAAATAATCGTCCGTTTTCCTCTAGCCTGTTTTTAATGAGCTGTAATTCGTCTATGGAAGTTGAGTCTTTAAGAATACTATCAAAAATGGATTGTCCATAAGGAATACGCAACAAGGAATCAGCTAAATTAAATTCGACAATATCCTTAAGAGAGTGCATTGGGATTTCTTCTTTATTTTGGACATTGGCATTGAGATATTGCGGAAGATCATTTTTCATATCAATATTGAGAAGCGTTAGAAACCCATCCATGGATACTTCAGGCGCTGTAAACTCAATTATTTCAGCCCCCAGGTCTCGCAGTTTATTAGCCGTATTCAAATATATAGAATCCGTTTCCAGCAGATCTTTGAAAACACCTAAACGTTTTCCCTTCAGGCTTCCTGAATCCTTAACAGCCTCAACAAAATCTTCAGTGGTACCAACTGACTTTTCATCAGCTGCATCCTTGCCAGTCATTGCGGATAATAAGATCGCATTATCCACAACATTCTTAGTCATTGGTCCGGGAGTATCAAGCGTACTGGAAATTGGTACAATGCCCGTCCTGCTTAAAAGTCCAATTGTTGGTTTTAACCCAACCACAGAATTCTGACTAGATGGAGAAAGAATAGATCCGGAAGTCTCTGTTCCTACAGCCGCCACTGCGTAGTTCGCTGCAATTGCAGTTCCGCTTCCTGCACTGGAACCTCCTGTTTCAAAAACTCGCCTGCCATACGGATTTAGGGTTTGACCACCTATTGCACTATATCCTAAAGGACAGCCATTACACATATAATACGCCCATTCACTAAGATTGACTTTACCCAATATCAAAGCTTTGTTTTTCTTTAATTGCTCAACAATAAAAGCATCTTGTGTTTTATTATCCTTAAGTACTATTGCCCCGGCCGTCGTATTCATTCCTGTCGTACCAATATTGTCCTTGAGAAGAATAGGCATACCAAAAATTGGATGACGGTCTCCTGGAACCAACTTATCTAGCTCCCTGGCTTCCTCTACCACATTCTCATTTAAAGCTATTATTGTATGCAATGTTGTTTTGCTATCAAGTTCAAATTGATAAATTCTGTACAGGTAAAAACGAACTAATTTTTCGTAATTAAATTTCCCTTCTTTAATGTGTCTTTGAATGGTGGGAATATCCTGTTCTAGTATTAAAGGTTTTAATTGTTCATATTCGGCCTCCGACATTTTAACCACTTCGTGATACAGCGGCCGGAATATCTCATTCTTGTCGGATACCCTGGACTGTATAAGTTTGTATTGCATCCGTGATTTCTCATGCTCTTGATTTGCTGCTACTTCCGAGGAGTCGTTGTAGGCCCTCCAAAGTACCACAGAGGAATAATCTTTTTTCTTAGTTTCCTTGCAGGAAATAATTACTAATAAGCCAAGTAAGAAAATTTGTTTTTTCATTGTTTTGTTTTTACCTGTTTCTCCTTCCAAATAGTGATATTTTGCTCATTCATTCGAACAAATTCGTCTTTATCTTCTTTTTGGGCTAATTCCAGTGATCTTTGGGCAGAAATAATGGCACTGCCATAATCTTCCAAAGCAGCTTCAACTAAGGACTTAACCCTATAAAAATAATAGGTATCCCCTCCAATTTCAATAGCCTTGTTCAAATAAAGCAAGGCCTGGTTGTATAATTTACCCTGTTCCTGCAGATAGCGTGCCGCTTCGTAATAGGTCTGGGCAGTAGGATTTTGCTTTATTCCATTTGCAATCACCTCCATCATTTTACTATCCGTATCTACTGAGATTGGAATTGTTATACGTGTATGTTGCCAAATCCACAACATATTGATGGCGTTGTGATCAATTTCATCAAAAGTAATAAGGAAGTTTTCCTGATAATCAGAAATCTTTACAGGATTAATCCGGACCCTGAACGCATCTTCTTCCTGGTCGTATGCTTTTCTTCCGTCACCCCAATGTTCAGTATTTTTATGAAAAACTACCTCCCAATAGTCTTTATATGGGAAGGCATAAAGAGCATATGTCCCCTTCGGCAAATAATTCCCCATAACAGATATATCAGAATCTGTGGTAAATTTGGTAGACTCATTTGCACCAACCCGCCATATGCGTCCATAAGGCACTAAACCTCCAAAAATTTTTCTGCCCTTGGCTCCTGGTCTTGAATAGGTAACTGTAATTTTCGTAAGTCCAACATCCTGCTCTACCCTTGAAAACGGGCTGACCTTAGGAATCTCAATTTGTGCAGCAAGAACTGTTGAGCATAAAATAATAAGTATGAAGTTTATGGTTTTCAATTAGTGATACTAAAGAATGAATCAACAAATTCAAATTTATTGAATACCTGAAGATCCTCAATTCCTTCGCCAACACCTATATATTTAACCGGAATCTGAAACTGATCTGAAATACCTATTACTACGCCACCTTTGGCTGTACCGTCTAATTTGGTTACCGCTAATGACGTTACCTCTGTAGCTTTTGTAAATTCCTTGGCCTGTTCAAATGCGTTTTGCCCGGTAGATCCGTCAAGTACCAAAAGTACTTCATGTGGGGCATCATCGATAACTTTTTGCATAACTCGTTTAACCTTACCAAGTTCATTCATTAAGTTTACTTTATTATGCAATCTGCCCGCAGTATCAATTAAAACGACATCTGCCCCCTGGGTAACTGCGGAACTTAACGTATCAAAGGCTACTGAGGCAGGGTCACTGCCCATTTTTTGTTTCACTAAAGGGACATCCACCCGATCTGCCCAAACCTGAAGCTGATCTATTGCTGCCGCCCTGAAAGTATCGGCTGCTCCTATTACAACTTGCAAGCCCTGCTTTTTAAACTGATAGGCGAGTTTTCCAATTGTAGTTGTTTTACCAACCCCATTTACCCCAACCACCATAATAACATATGGATTTTCCCTTTTAGGCACGCTAAATTCTTCCTCTTCACCTACATGAGTTTCTGATAAAAGGCCTGCAATTTCTTCCCGGAGAATTCCGTTCAGTTCGTCGGTACCCATGTATTTGTCTCTTGAAACCCTTGCTTCTATTCGTTCAATGATTTTGAGCGTGGTAGCTACTCCTACGTCAGAAGTCACCAAAACTTCCTCCAGGTTATCCAAAACATCATCATCTACTTTAGACTTGCCGGCTACAGCCTTGCTAAGTTTGGATAAAAAACTGGTTTTAGTTTTCTCCAAACCTTTGTCCAGTGTTTCTTTTTTCTGTGAGGAAAATATTTTTTTAAATAAGCTCATAGCACCGTTAAAAGTCGTTGAGCAAATATATGAAATTAAAAAAGCCGCTCTCAATAGAAAGCAGCCCGGATAAAAAATTTTAGTTAGTTTGTTACTTCTTAGTCAACCATTCGTTCACCATTTCTGGTGGCATAACAGATTCTACAAAAGTATAAGCACCTGTTTTAGGTGATTTTACCATTTTTATAGCCTTGGTAAGTCTTTTAGAACTTGATTGTAAACTTGCTACCGTCTTCTTTGCCATGCTTTCTTATTTTATCTCTTTATGAACAGTCATTTTCTTAAGAATAGGATTGAATTTTTTGATCTCCAACCTATCCGGGCTATTCTTCTTGTTTTTGGTTGTAATATATCTGGATGTACCCGGCATACCTGAGTTTTTATGCTCTGTGCACTCTAATATTACCTGAACTCTGTTTCCTTTTTTTGCCATCGTAATCTTTATATTAAAGGATTATTTAATCAATCCTTTTGCTCTAGCCTCTTTTAAAACAGCAGAAATGCCTCTTTTGTTTATTGATTTAAGAGCCCTTGTAGAAACCTTCAAAGTGATCCATCTATCTTCTTCCGGAATATAGAAACGTTTTTTGGAAAGATTTACATCAAATCTCCGCCTTGTTTTATTAATAGAGAAGGATACATTATTTCCAAACATAGCTCTCTTCCCGGTAAGTTCACAAACTTTTGACATTGCGCTACTTTTTACTTGATTTTAAACAGGGTGCAAATTTAATTCATTTTTGTGTGATGGGCAAAATTCTCTTCTAGAATTTTAAAATTTCTTTTTGTAGCATCTGGAAAGCCTTGTGCACTGCTTTTTGCACTATTCTCGTTCGATGATTTCCCATGGTAAATTTTTCAACAATTACATCATTGGGGGTGGCAATTGCAATATAAACAGTACCTACAGGAGCGTCCGAATCACCCTTTAAAGGGCCCGCATTACCAGTTGTTGACACGGCAAAGTCTGCTTTCAACAATTCCCTGATATTTATAGCCATTGCCTTTGCAACTTCTGCACTTACTACTGAATTCTTTTTTATCAGCGCCTCCGGCACTTTAAGAACATCAATTTTAACCTGGGTAGCATAGCCTACCACACTACCTAAAAAATAAGCCGAAGCACCTGGAATAGCAGTAATTTGCTCTGCAATTTTGCCTCCGGTAAAACTTTCTGCTGTTGCCAGGGTCATTTTCTTTGAAGTGAGCAATTTTGCAACTCCGGATTCTATAGATCCATCCTCTTCTTCACCGTAAATGATATCCCCGATTATGGAATATAATTTTGCCGCTTCACTCTTGACCGCCTCCTCTATGAGATTCTTGTCTGGCCCTTTTGCCGTTAATCGCAACCGCACTTTACCTAAATTAGGGAGGTATGCCAGCTTTACAAAAGACGGTAAATTCTCCTCCCAATCTTCGATTCTGGCCGCCATGGCACTTTCGCCCAGGCCATAGGTCATAATTGTCTTGTGGTAAATGTGCGGACGATGAAAAGTAGCTGCAATTTTTGGGATAACTGCATTGTTTATAAGATTTTTCATCTCAAAAGGCACGCCCGGAAGTGAAATAAAAGTGGCTTTCTTATTAGACATCCACATTCCCGGTGCAGTACCGTATGCGTTGTGTAAAACCTGAGCTTTGGAGGGCACCAGGGCCTGGCGCCTGTTGATATCAGATATCGGAGTAGTGATATAATTTTTAAATAACTCTTCTATGTGGGCTAATACCTGTTTGTCTTCAACCAGTTTATCATCTAAATACTCACATAGGATGCGTTTTGTTATATCGTCTTTGGTTGGACCTAAACCGCCGGTAATGATTATAATTTCTGCTCTCTTTTCGGCCTCCGAAAGTGCCTTAAGTATATGTGGCCTATCGTCCTGAACAGAAGTAATCTGGAATACTGAAACTCCAATTTTATTTAATTCTCTGGCAATAAAAGCAGAATTGGTATCTACTATTTGTCCTATTAGAATTTCATCGCCAATGGTAATAATTTCTGCTAACATCAGAAATTGAAGTCCTTTTTAAGTTCAGAAATTACCTGATGTATGTCTTTTTTAAGTAGTGGAAATTTTTTCTCAATTTCTTCCTTATTTTCGGAACTTTTACCTAAAGTTTCAATATCAAGAGCAATAGCTCTGCTTTGTTCCATTCCCAATAAATCTACATTGGGTTTTATTTTATGTGCTAGCTTATAAACGTTTTCATAATCGCCACTTTCAATCGCATTTTCCAGATCCTCAAGATCCTGCGGTACTTCCTCAAGGAATACTGAAATAACAGAGTTTATGAAATCCTCATCCCCTTCAGCCATCTCATTAATTTTATCCAAACTGTAGATCATTTACTTAATTTTTACTGTGAGTAGTTCTTCCCCTTCAAGTGTTGCCGAAAGGTAATCATTTGCGCTTATTTTACCAACCCCTGCGGGCGTTCCCGTAAAAATAATATCTCCTTTTTTGAGCATAAAGTATTTAGAGACATAGGAAATCAGAGAATCTATGCTCCAAAGCATTAAGGCTGTATTCCCGTTTTGAACAATTTCCCCATTTTTGGAAAGCGTAAAATTTAGCTCGTTCAAATTTTCAAATTTATTCTTATCAACCCATTTTCCAATTACAGCAGAACCGTCAAAACCTTTTGAAATTTCCCAGGGCAGACCTTTTTCTTTTAATTTGGATTGGAGGTCCCTGGCTGTAAAATCTATACCAAGCCCAATCTCATCATAATAGGTATTTGCAAACTTCTCATTAATATGCTTACCCACTTTTTTAATTTTTACCAGTACTTCTAATTCATAATGAATTTCGTTGGAGAAATCCGGAATATAAAAATCCTGTTCCTTTGGAAGAACTGCAGAATCCGGCTTTATAAATACTACAGGATTTTTGGGCCTTTCATTGTCCAACTCTTCTATATGATCTACATAATTACGACCAACACAAATAATTTTCATCTGCTAATTCCTGATTAGTTTAGCTTAATTTATTATTAAGCCGACTAAGTTTTATCTGAGTAAGTACCTTTTTAGTATACAGTGGAAAATCTGCATTCAGGATCCATCCAAAATAACCAGGCTCCTGGTCCAGGACCTCCAGTACTTTTTTGCCCTTGTGCTTTCCAAAAGAAAAAATTTCCTCATCGTCTTCATTAAAACTAATAAAGCCTGCAAAATCGGCAAATTTTCTATGGGTAGAGAACTCGGCGAGTTTCTTTACATTATTTTCCAATTCGGGATAACGATCTAACTGAGAGAGAAGGACTTCGTAAGTAGCTGTGGTGTCTGCTTCAGCACTATGCGCATCTGTTAAATCCTTATCGCAATAAAACTTGTAGGCAGCTGCCAGAGTTCGTTTTTCCATCTTATGAAAGATAGTTTGCACATCTACAGAAAACATGTTTTTAAGATCAAAATCAATCTCTGCACGAAGCATTTCTTCTGCCAGAAGTGGAATATCAAAGCGATCCGAATTAAAGCCGGCCAAATCGCAGTCTTTTATTATGTTGAAAATTTCTTTGGCCAGTTCCTTAAAGGTAGGCTCATTGGCTACTTTTTCATTAGAAATACCATGAACTGCAATTACCTCATCAGGAATAGTCATTTCGGGATTAACCAACCAGGTCCTGCTCTCTTTATTGCCATTGGGATAAACTTTCAGAATAGAAATTTCGACAATTCGGTCCTTGGCTACATTGGTCCCTGTGGTTTCCAGATCAAAAAAACATATGGGTTTACTGAGTTTTAGTTCCATTGGTGGGGTTTTTAAGCAAAGATAGTTTTTAAAACAAAGCTAAACCGGACTTAAACATTGGGTCTTTGTACAATTTTAGCTTAAGGTCGCCAATTATGATATCGTCTAAAAGAATTAGAAAATTGCACATTGAATCTTAAATCTAATTAAATCTCCCTATCCATATCCCAAGCCTCAAGATAGTCTGCAACGGTTTTAACGAACATACCGCCCAATGCCCCATTTACAACCCGATGATCATAACTGTGAGAAAGAAACATTTTACTTCGGATTCCTATAAAATCTCCTTCTTCAGTTTCTATAACCGCTGGCATTTTCCGAATAGCTCCCAGGGCTAATATTCCAACCTGTGGTTGATTAATAATGGGCGTCCCAAAGACACTTCCAAAAGATCCCACGTTAGTCACGGTATAGGTGCCGTCTTTAATTTCATCCGGTTTTAGTGCATTATTTCTTGCCCTGTTCGCAAGATCATTAACTACTTTGGCCATTCCAACTAAATTTAGCTGATCAGCATTTTTTATAACCGGTACTATCAGATTTCCATCGGGCAATGCAGCAGCCATTCCAATATTAATATTTTTTTTCCGTATCACGGTTTCCCCTTCAACTGAAATGTTAACCATTGGATACTTTTTTAAGGCCTTGGCAACTGCCTCCATAAAAATTGGGGTAAATGTTAACTTTTCTCCTTCATTTTTCTGGAATTCATCTTTAACCTTATTTCTCCATGCCACAACCTTGGTAACATCAACTTCAATAAAACTTTGCACATGAGCTGAAGTTGAGATACTCTCTATCATATGATGAGCAATGAGTTTACCCATCCTTGTCATTGGAATAATTTCGTCTTCACCATTAGACTGTACTCTGGTAACCTGATGTGGCTCTGTACGAACAGCAGTTTCCTTTAATACCGGCTCAGGTGCCTTAACCGGCGCTGCCGGCGGTTTGGAAACCGGCGCGATTTCAGGTTTGCCATTTTTAATATAGGCCAATATATCATTCTTGGTAACCCTGCCTTCTTTTCCGGTACCCTCTATTTTATCGAGTTCTTCAGTGGTTATCCCCTCTTCTCTTGCAATATTTTTAACAAGAGGGGAATAAAATCGTGTCGTATCGGCTACACTTTGAGCAGTGCTACCAACAAGTTCCTGGACATTAGCCACGTTTTCTTCTAAATCGGCAGCTTCCTCAGGAAGAACTTCCGTAATTTCTTCTTTATGTTCGGTATCCGAACCTTCTGTGGAATCTGACCCGCCTTCCATTTCTATTACAGCTACGGTCTGTCCAACTTTTATGACATCGTCTATATTAAAAAGTTTTTCAAGCAACACACCCTCAACTTCGCTTGGCACTTCAGAGTCTACCTTATCGGTAGCAATTTCAAAAACCGCTTCATCCATTTCTATGGTATCGCCAACCTCCTTCAACCAAGCTGTTAAGGTAGCCTCTGCAACACTCTCACCCATTTGCTGCAATTTCAATTCAAACTTTGCCATATTATTATTTAAAGTGCTTTTTTGATTAAATATTTTGCAAAAATACTAAAAAAACGTCCTTATTTTTAAATTTATTGTATCAATTATCTTTAAGTAGCCTTTAAAGAACCTTCAAATGGAATTCTGTTAAGAATGCTTCTTCCTAAAGTAACTTCATCTGCATATTCCAATTCATCGCCTACCGATATACCTCTCGCAATTGTAGATATTTTTATATCAAAAGGCTTTAGTTGTTTGTAGATATAGAAGTTAGTAGTATCACCTTCCATAGTAGAACTCAGTGCAAATATCAGTTCCTTTATCTTATTTTGACCAACTTTTGAGATCAGGGAGGAAATGGTTAAATCCTGCGGGCCAACACCTTCCATTGGGGATATTTTGCCACCAAGGACATGGTATAAGCCTGTATACTGACCTGTGTTTTCAATAGCCATTACATCCCGAATATCCTCAACTACACAAACTACATCATGCTCTCTTTTAGAATTTGCGCAGATTTGACATAGAGCAACATCTGAGATATTATGGCAATTTGAGCAAAATTTAATTTCCTCTCTGAGGGCCTGGAGCGAACGAGATAAATCTGAAGTTTGTTCCCCGGGCTGATTTAATAGGTGCAGTACTAAACGCAATGCAGTACGTTTACCAATTCCAGGTAACTGAGACATATGGTAAACCGCATTCTCCAAGAGTTTTGATGAAAATTCCATAAAGGCAAAATTACATAATGTTTTAAGTTTTTGTACTTTGCGCTTGTAATTTATTTTTATGACAGCATCGCATATTCTGCTTCTTATTGGCGGTTATTTCTTCTTGCTATTGCTAATCTCTTACTTCACAGGAAAAAACGATTCCAATGCTGATTTTTTTAAAGCAGGAAAACAATCGCCTTGGTATTTGGTAGCCTTTGGCATGATTGGAGCTTCGTTATCAGGGGTAACTTTTATATCCGTACCCGGCTGGGTAGAAAGTTCCCAATTCAGTTATATGCAAGTTGTTTTTGGGTATTTAGTAGGTTATTTTGTTGTTGCCTTTATCCTTATGCCCATCTATTACCGCTCTAATGTTACGTCTATTTATGAGTACCTCAAGGAACGATTTGGAAATGTTAGCTACAAAATTGGGGCTTTATCTTTCTTTATCTCGAGGGTATTGGGAGCCTCTTTCCGCCTTTTTCTGGTAGCCATTGTTCTGCAACAGTTTGTATTTGACGCCTGGAATGTTCCATTTGAAGTTACCGTGGTTTTATCCATCCTTTTAATTTGGATATATACTTTTCGTGGTGGGATTAAAACAATAGTTTGGACAGACACTCTGCAAACTTTGTTCATGTTATTATCAGTAGGCTTATCTATTTACTTTATAAATGCAAAATTAGGCTGGAGCTTTACGGAATTTATTAATTCTGAAGAATTAAAGGAGTATAGTCAGGTGATATTTACAGATGATTTTTATGCCAAAAACCACTTTATAAAATCCTTTCTGGGTGGTATGTTCATTACTATTTGTATGACCGGACTGGATCAGGATATGATGCAGAAGAACCTAACTTGTAAGAATTTAAAAGACGCTCAGAAGAATATGGTTTCCTTCAGCATTATCCTTGTTGTAGTAAATTTTGTTTTTCTGCTTTTGGGTGCTTTGCTTTTTATATTTGCTTCTAAATTTGATATCGCAACTCCACTAATGGATGGGGAACCTAAATCTGATCTTCTTTTTCCTGAAATTGCTTTAAACAGTGGTTTGGGTGTTACAGTTGCGATCACTTTTATGCTTGGCTTGATTGCCGCAGCCTACAGTAGTGCAGATAGTGCTCTTACTTCCCTGACCACTTCGTTTTGTGTAGATTTTCTTGGAATTGAAAAGAAGCCTGCCAACGCTCAAAAGACAATAAGAAAAAAAACCCATGTCTGGATGAGCGTACTGCTGATTCTAATGGTTATACTATTCAAATATGTATTGGACAGGAATGTTATTGATGGTCTTTTAACGGTTGCCACCTACACCTATGGGCCTCTCCTAGGCCTGTTTGCCTTTGGCATCTTTACCTCTTATAAAGTAAAAGACAACTATGTTTGGATTGTTGCAATTACCGCAGTATTAATGGTAATTGGCATTGCGAATTTACCCGCTGAATACCTGGGAGGATACGCCGTAGGCTATGAATTGTTGCCAGTTAATGGGTTATTTACTTTTATTGGATTATATCTTATAAGAAAAAAACCTAATTAGTACTTTTCAATAATTGCGGCTTTTAAAAGTTCAAGGTCTTCAAGAATTGAATTTCCCATCTCTTTCAAATAGATCTCCGTATTATTGGAATTTAATTCATCTAGCTCTAATTGCAGGAAGAGCCGTTGTTTATCAAAATAGTATTTGGTCTCATAGTCAAGCATTCGGGTTGGTTCTTTATCTTCCGTCCCCTCATCATAGGGAAGGTCATAGCTCTTTTCTGAAAAATAAATCAATTCGCCATCCTTGAGATAGAAATATTTTTCCAAAGTCGTATTTACACCGGAAGCCTTAAGCGACAACTTTTGGATTTCATCTTTCTTAAAAAAGGAACTAATTTGAGCACCCCTGCTCGCATAGTTTAACAATTGGAATTCTATTATTGAGTCCCAATCCGACTTATTCTCCAGCATTTCAACATATTCACTAATTGACAATACCAATTTCTGATTTTCTTGTTGCTGAGCACTTCCGGTAAACGCTATCAAAGCCAAACAGAAAAAAACAATTGTCTTTAGCATATCAATTAATATTGATTTGTAGCTAATAGCACCAAAGTGCATGCTTCTTCCACCATAATTTCATTGTTTCGAAGCAGTGCATAAAACTCCGGGTTTTCGGTCCCTGGGTTAAAAATCACCCGTTCAGGTTTTAGTTGAATGATTTGATCATAATACTCCTTTTGTCGCTTTTTATTGAGATATAAGGTAATAGTATGAATATTTTGAAATATTTCAAGCTCCGTACTAATCTGAACATCTGCTACATTCCCATTCTTAAGACCAAAAGCAGAGGTTTCAATATTTTTTGCCCGCAATTTGTTTATGGCCAGATTACTGTAGCGATTCGGGTTTAATGAAGCCCCAAAAACAAGTGTATTTTTCATAAAATAATTCTCATTGCGTTAAAGAGTGTTAATGACTGTAACTTTTCAAATAATAATTCGTCTTTTGATAGTACAACAAAAAAATTAATTCGTTGTTGGTGCTATATTTTTATAGTTAATGGTTAGTGTTTAGTATGGCTCATCAACGAAAGAAACCCCGGCAAATCTGTCGGGGTTTTATTATTTCACTACAACAGGCCCAATGAAAGCATCCTTTACCATTAAAAAACAAAGATACTATTTGAATTAATCAAATTTGATTCAAAAAAGTTTAAACAACAAGCCAATATTTTAGTCATGAATATATGTTAAAATCTTTATTTAAGGTAACATTCCCAATCTATTGTCGTCATGTATGTATCATCAATCAATCACAATCATAAAGTTCATGATCAAAAAAATTTTAATCTGCCTCCTTATATTAGGTGGGGTATCCCAGGGAAAAGCGGCAATATCCGATCCCGATATTGTATTTGGAAGCATTAGTGGCAGGGTAGTAGACAATGTCCAGAATCAACCAGTGGCATACGCTGCAATAGTTATCAAGCGAGCTTCAGACAACACCACGATTACCGGTGGAATCACGGATAAAGACGGTAATTTTCAAATAAAAAAATTACCCGAAGGTTCATTCATTTTAGAGGTTCAATTTATAGGTTTCAAATCGCACATGCAGCAGATTACCTTATCTAAAAATAATCGCAATCCGGATTTAGGGGTTATTTCTCTGGAAGAGGAAGCTGAAGAACTTGCAGGCGTGGAAATTGTAGCAGAGCGGACGACTATTGAACAACGCATAGATCGCAAAGTGGTTAATGTAGGCAAAGACCTAACGACGGCCGGGGCCACCGCTTCTGATATAATGAATAATATTCCCTCGCTTAATGTAGATCAGCAAACCGGACAACTTACCATGAGGGGTAACTCAAATGTAAGGGTTATGGTAGATGGCAAACTAACCAATGTGCCGGTTGCTCAATTATTAAGACAGATACCATCAACTTCCATAAAATCTATTGAATTAATTACCAATCCGTCAGCCAAATATAATCCTGATGGGATGAGCGGCATCATAAATATCATACTTTACAAAAATTCAAATAATGGTTTTAACGGGAATCTGAATACAGGTCTTACTGTAGGTCAGGAAGCAAAGTTCAACAGTTCAATCGATCTTAACTATAGAAATGGCAAGGTAAATGTATATGGAAATTTCGGAAACAATATTGGCAAGTATGTAAACGATGGATATATATTCAGAATAGACGAGAATTCTGAACAATTGTTTGATTTTTTAGATAACAGGAAATCTAATCTATTCAAAGTTGGAATGGATTTTTATCTAAATGATAAGAACACCATTTCGTTTTTCACAAACCAAAATTATTTTGACGGTAAAACAAACGGACAGACACAGGTAACATATTTTGATGACCCACTACTGAATACTAATCAAATCTTCGTAAATAAGAATGATAATCACAGTCAGCAATACAATTTTGACTATAAACTAGACTTTAATAAAGAAGGTCATAACATTGAGTTGGAAGTAGATTACAATAAGTTTACTGATGAAGAAAATGCCCAATTTAAATCGACCGGTAATACATTATTCCCGGATTATCAAGATTTTGTGGATACCAAAAGAGATCAGACTCTTGTAAACCTGGACTATGTAAATCCTTTAGATTCTATATCAAAACTTGAAGTTGGACTGGAAGCAAGAATTTTTGAAACCAATGTGGATTATTCCTCCACCGGACTTTCATATTCGCCCGATGGAAATTTGATTCCAACTCCGGATACCGATTTTGTTTATGGGATGGACATTTATTCTGCCTATGCCAGTTTTGGACAAAATTATGATAAATGGGGGTACCAGGTTGGGCTTCGTGTTGAAGATGTTGAAGTTAAAGCCGACACCAACCAGGTAAGGTCCTTTACAGATAAGTATACAGAACTATATCCTTCTGGTTTTGTCACCTATAGTCCAACAGATAAAAATCAGTTTCAATTTAGTTTTAGCAGACGGGTTGACCGCCCCGGGCTTACACAGGTAAATCCTATTCGTGAGTGGTCTACTCCTTTATTATCTTCATTTGGTAACCCAACACTTCTTCCACAATTTACATTTTCATATGAGATAAATTATACCAGACGCCTGAAGAATGGAAGCATAACATCAGGGATATTTTACAGGAACATTAAAGATGAAATTAACAGGGCTATTTATGTAGACAGACTGGATCTGAACAAACTTATATTAACCTTTGACAATTTCGACGACACCTCCGCATATGGCATTGAGGTCTCAAGTAATTATAAACTAACTAAATGGTGGAGTTTTAATGCCAGTTTTGATCTGTATTCACAAACGCAGCAAGGAGTTACTGAGAGCTTACAAAGCGATAATAATACCGCTACAATAGATGACATAGTTATTGAAGAAATTGAAGTGGAAAATACAGCCTGGAATTTTAGAATGAATAATAGTTTTAAAGCCGCCAAGAATTTAACTTTTCAACTATTTGGATTCTATAGAGGGCAAAACAGAACCATACAGTTTGACGTAGAACCCATGTATTTTGTCAATCTCGGTGCACGCTACAATTTTGCCAAAGGCAAAGGTACGTTCAGTGTTAATTTCAATGACGTTTTTAACACCATGCGTTTTGCAGCCAGTGGTGATAAGCCTTTTACCCAGGTGGCTGAATTTAATTGGGAGAGCCAAACTGTCTTTGCAGGAATTTCCTATCGGTTTGGAAGTGGAAAAAACAAAGCGGCAAAACGAAAAAGAAGGGATAGTAATACAAAGCAAGGGGGTGGCGGTATTTTATAAATGTTAATTGATACAATATTCGGAGTATTGGTTGGTTATCTCTCGTAGTATTTGTCAATTAAACAACCCCCGGCTAATTAGTCGGGGGTTTTAATTTTAGGAGGATTCATCAAATATTCCGGTGGGCAACCCATCCAGACTTTTAACATTCTTCAGACTCATATATTCAATTAATCCCTCCTCACCTTTATTTTCTGCCCAGATATTGAGCATGTTTCGCTCTCCTTTATAATCCATAAGTGGTACACCAAACCCACAAGAATTCTGGACGAGCTTTATTTTCATTTGAATTAATTGCCTGCTACCCGCTATTTCAGGAAACTTTCCAATATGCTCTTTCCAAAATGAATCGCGCTTATGAAATGTCCTTGCCTCACCATACAAACGTAAAATCAATGGTTTCCCTTCGAATGCGCAAAACATAATGGTCATCCTTTTGTCGTATTGCAGATGGGTAGCAGTTTCGTTCCCACTTCCGGTAAGGTTTAACCAAAGAATATTGGTGCTATCCATAATTCTAAAAGCATCCATGCCTTTAGGAGATAAGTTAATAGATCCATCTTTCATGGCAGTGGACACAAAAAAAAGTTTTTGTTTAGATATAAAATCTATGTGTGTTGAATCCAGACTTTCATAACGTTTCCCCATCCAAATTTGATTTAAGTTTTTACCATCGGATTATGGCACTTCCCCAGGTAAATCCACTCCCAAATGCAGCCAATACTACCAGATCTCCTTCTTTTATTTTGCCCTGCTCCCACGCTTCGGTGAGGGCTATGGGAATAGAAGCAGCGGTGGTATTCCCGTATTTCATAATATTATTGTAAACCTGGTCATCTGACAACCTCAACTTGTGCTGTATAAACTGAGAAATTCGCAAATTAGCCTGGTGGGGAATTAGCATATCAATGTCTTTTGGTTCAAGCTTATTTGCCTTTAACCCCTCCATAATCACCTCACTAAAACGAACCACGGCATTTTTAAAAACAAACTGCCCGTTCATATAAGGAAAGTAAGATTCGTCATCAGGATCGTTATCTTTTAATATATCCAAGACCCATCTTTTTCCCATCCCCGGAGCAATTAAGGAAAGTTCTTCCGCATGCTCACCTTCTGAATGCAAATGAGTAGACAAAATTCCTTTAGAATTATCCTCCTCTCTGGTCAGAACAACAGCGCCAGCGCCATCTCCAAAAATTACGGAAACTCCCCTACCCCGCGTGGTCATATCAAGGCCGCCAGAATGTAATTCTGAACCTATTACGAGCACGTTTTTATACATCCCAGTCTTGATATACTGATCTGCAAGGGAAATCCCATAAACAAAGCCTGAACATTGATTTCTTATATCTATTGCTCCTACAGTTTTTATTCCCAGATCTCGTTGTACCAATACGCCTGGTCCGGGGAAGTAGTAATCCGGGCTCAAGGTTGCAAATACTATAAAATCTATTTCGTCCTTATCTATCCCAGCCCTTTCAATTGCTATTCTGGCGGCCTTCACACCCATACTGGACGTGGTATCTTCACCTTTTATAACATGTCTCCTTTCCTTTATTCCTGTTCTTTCCTGGATCCATTCGTCATTGGTGTCCATAAGTTCAGAAAGATTATCATTAGTTACTACATTATCGGGTACAAAATAGCCCAGGCCAATAATTTTTGAATTGTACATTACTTGGTTTGCTTGTTAATTAATCTGGAAAGAATTGCCCGTACTTACGGAAAAAGTTGTGCAAGTAAAATCAATCCTTAAATCTAAGATAACTAAAAAATAATTGATGATTTGAGAAATCTTATAGACTAGTTTAGGTACTTTCGATATGAATTTACCTCAACATTTGCTTTAAGATCGTGTAAGAGATTAAATAAGCCGAAAAAAGTTCTGTTGATGTAGAGAAAATGCTTAGAACCCCTGTTTCCATTCATTTTTCGTATATGTTCATCTTTAGAATACCGTTCCCCGAGGGCAGCAATTTTTGACCAAAATTCCTCATTTCCAAAATCAAAGAATTCGTCATGGAAAGGGGATGTAAAAAGACCAAGCATTTCCTTAAATAATGCTTTAAAAAATTTGACTTCTATTTCCGAATCTGAAGGAGACAATATTTCTAACTCATATAACTTTTCCATGAAAATGGTGTCATTTTTAATATTTTCTTTTTTGGCAAGTTCAAAATACGGCACATAAAATTCATCCGGGACTTGCTTTATACATCCAAAGTCAATGGCAACTAATGTTTCCTCTTTGCTAACCAGGAAGTTTCCTGGATGCGGGTCTGCATGCACCTTTCTAAGCCCATGTAACTGGAACATATAAAAATCCCAAAGGGCTTGACCTAACTTATTTCCTAATTCGGGATTAAAACTTTGTTTTGTGAATTCGCTTAAATGCCTCCCATGCATCCAGTCCATGGTAAGTATTCGTTCGCTGGATAGCTCTTTGTAATATTTAGGAAATTCCAAATTAGGGATTATTTGACACGCTTTTGTTATTTCTTCACTTTGTATGAATTCCAGACTATAATCGGTTTCTTCAAGAAGCTTTAGCTCTACCTCTTTAAAATATTTATCCGAATCTTTTCCCTGAAGATTAAACATCCGTATAGCAATAGGTTTAACGATTGCCAAATCACTGCTTATGCTCTCAGCTACACCGGGGTATTGTATTTTAACCGCCAATTCCTTTCCATTTTTTGTTGCTTTGTGTACCTGGCCTATACTTGCGGCATTAATGGAGTTACGTTCAAAGGTATCAAAGACTTCTTCCGGGAATTTGTTCAAATACCTTTTAAAAGTTTTACGAACTAAAGGAGCGGAAAGAGGAGGTACTGAAAATTGAGCCAAAGAGAATTTTTCTACATATGCTGAGGGAAGTAAATTTTTCTCCATACTAAGCATTTGGGCCACTTTGAGTGCGCTGCCCTTTAATGATTTAAGCCCATTGTAAATATCAGACGCATTGTCTTCATTTAATTCCTCTTTATCGTG
>CBDUGN010000031.1:0-25338 GCA_965366915.1 uncultured Eudoraea sp.
TGGTGTTAAAATAATAGCTCATACTTCATAAAATTTTAGTTTCGGATATTTCCTAAGATGACCACAATTGCAGGAAATGCTTCCTGCAATTTATAGAGGAGAAATATACTTAATTAATACGATATAACATATAGGGGTGGTCATTTGAAGTAATATTCTTCTGATTTAAAGTTGCAATTCAAAAAGGATAATACAAGCCTAAAAAGCTTCCATTACCCCAAAATATAAACCTTGATTTCCATCAACGCCAATGGCGTAATCCAGGCGAATATTTATCTTTTTAGCTTTAGAAACCATATATCGCAAACCCATACCTGCACTGGGTAACCATTCTCGTTCAAACGCTTCTTCACCATTATTTTCGTTACCCCAAATGCTGCCTGTACCGGCAAAAAAAACAGCCCCCCATTTTCTGTAGAAACGCCACCTGTATTCAGCTTGGAATGCAATCATATGCCGACCTTTATATTTACCGGTTTGGTATCCCCTTAAACTGTTTCGAACGCCGTAGTTTTGGTACCCATCAAATGGAACATCTCCAAACGCAAAGCCACCGGAAAGATCAATGGCTAATATTTGATTTTCTTTAAAAGAATAGAAATAGTTAAAGGAATAGTCGGTATCTACATAGTTATTATCACTTCCAAGCCAGTCTGCATTGAGTTTTGGGCGAACACTGAAACTTAATCCTCTGGTTGGGTAATAGGGGTAGTCTCTATTATCAAAAGAAAAATTAAGTCCTATACTGGAAACAAAGTTATCTTGAATACCATTTTGTTCAAAAAAATCTTTGGTAAACTCATTTTCTTCATCCGAGCCCTGATCGAACTTATATCTGGTTTTAGTTCCCAGATATAATAATCCTAAATAGAAGTCGCCGATGATTTTACGACTGTATTCGGCTGAAACAAAAGTTCTTAGTTCAGAATAGACCAGGCGAAGGTCGTTTCCCTGTTCTTCATATAGAAAATCATTGTTTATTTTTAAAGAACCAATTCCAAAAGTGGCTCTGTTTTTATCTTCATTCCAAAAAAAGCGTCCAAAAGGGGCAATTATATAACTATTATTAGTGCTGTAAATACCATAAAGGGAGATGAGAGAGGGTGGAGAACCTTCATCATCCTTCTTAAGTTTAAAAAAATACATTCCAAGACCCCCAAAACCTGTACCCATAGCGGGATTATTGGTAATTAATGGAACGGCCACAAAGGTTTTGGAGTTTTTATTGAAGGCAGAATCAATTGCCGTAGATTCCTGGCTATATGTGATGTAAATACAGAGGAATATTGAACAAAGGAAAATAGTATTTTTGAAAATTAAATTAAAGCGTTTAATGTTCATTTTGTTTATTCTTCGGGCATATCAATTTCTTCATCCCAAATGTATTTCCCAAACCACTTCCAATTATGCCAGTTAGCCGCAAGCCTTTCTTTTGGTTTAGTTATACCATGGCCAAACCCTTTATAAATTATTAATTCGGTTTTAACTTCTTTATCCTGTAGACCCTGAAACAATTCATATGCATTTGCCACAGGAACTCGTTTGTCAAATTCTCCATGTTGGATCAGCGTTGGGGTGGAGGCATTATTTATGTTAGTCATAGGAGAAGTATTCTCGTAGACTACTTTATCACTCCAGGGTGTTCCTTTTAAATATTGCCTGGTAAATGGATGTATATCTGTATTTACATAATAAGTCATCCAGTTAGAAATTCCCGCACCCACAGAAATGGCTTTGAATTTTGTGGAGTTTGTGGTTAAAAAAGCGGAAATGTAGCCTCCCTGACTCCAGCCCATTGCGCCCACTTTATTGCCATCAATAATTCCCTGGTCTTCCAGGGCTGTAACCCCTGATAATATGTCCCATGCATCTCCTACGCCCAAATTCTTAACATTTAAAGACCTGAACGCCTCGCCGTATCCTGCAGATCCTCTGTAATTAGGTCGTAATATCAACGCCCCTTTATTTAGCCATTGCACCATAGGATAAACATAAGATGGGGTAGGGCCGGGGGTGGAAATTCCGGTGGGCCCACCGTGAATAATTACAAGGAGTGGGTATTTTTTAGAAGGATCATAGTCCTGAGGCTTATGGAGGACACCTTCTATTAGTGTACCGTCCTTGCTTTTCCAGGAAACAACCTCGCTAGTTGCCACAGACCAATTGTTTAGCTGTTTTGTGGATTCGGTAATTTTTTTTGAATCTTTAATTGGATAAAAACTATGGTAGATTTCAGGAAGATCATTGTCATTTGAGGCTGTGTAGGCCATTTTTTTAGCATCTTTTGAAAAAGAGTAATTCCAGATTCTCTCTGCGTTGACGGCCAGTACTTTGGTCTTCCCATTTACAGGATTTATTCTTATGAAAGGGCGAAGCGTTTTTTGCCAGGCCATACCAAATATGCCGTTTTGGGTCCACTTTATTCCGTAGATGTTCTCATCAAAATCTGATGCCAATTGTTTGTTCTGGGAACCGTCTGTATTAATTCTGAATAGCTTCCTGTTTAAGTAGTAATTGGAGGTACTATCGCTGAGGTTAGATTGATAGAGAATTGCATCTCCCTCTGGTGACCAATCCACAAGACCGTCATAACTAGGGTTATTTACCAATGTTTTATAGGTTTTGGCAACCATATCGTATATGGAAATATCAGCTTTGAAGAAGCTGTTTATTAAAGGATCCGGCTGATGCTCAAATGCAATTTTTTTGCCATCTGGCGACCATTTGAAACTATTAACCGAAAATGTTACACTATCCATTATTAATTTAGCTTCTAGAGTTTGGGTATATACAGAATCTTTTAACTGGTCTGGGCTTAATCTATTGCTTAATTGAGAAGGGTTGAAATCTGTAAGCCACATCTGATTTAACTGGTATTCCCCATCTTCTATTTCAAACCCTCCGAATTTTTCCTTGCGTTTTTTTTCTTCCTCTGTCTTATCTTCAGATTGAAGAAAAGCAATTTTCCGACTATCGGGTGACCAATCAAAGCCTTGAATATTATTTTTAGCATGTGTTAGCTGAAAAGCTTCTCCACCTTCAAAACGAATTGCATGTATTTGTGTTTTCTCCCCTCGTTTGGACAAAAAAGCGATCCATTTGCCATCTGGTGACCACTTGGGATCACTACTACTTCCCTTAAGGTTATTAGTTAGCTGAATTGGTTTATCTCCATTCTTTGAAAGCCACAATTCCCGGTCATACCTGTTTTCCTTCCAGTCTGTGGCACTTGACTCAAAAACAACATTGCTTCCGTCCGGTGAAATAACTGCATTGGAAACCGATTGTAAAGAAATAATATCTTCAAAAGATGGAGATATAGGTTTTTGGGCTTTTAAAAAGCTCGGAGCAATGACAACACTAATCAACAGGAAAATATTTTTCATAATAACGGATTATTATATATAGAGGTTTAATGGTAGTTTAGAAGACATTTTTTATTTCAGGGCTTTCCAGTCTGCCCAGGAAATTTCGCGACCTGGATAGGCAACTTTCTTGAAAGGCCAGTCTTTTTCAATCCATTCTTTAACAGAATTAAAAAGTATATCATCCAGACCTTTATCTAGCATACTTGTTCGAATCCACATAGTTATTCTGGCATTATAATCACCCTTTATGGTGGGATTAATATAAAGACATCCAAGTACTTCGCTTTCATCTAAAGAAACTACGGTATAGGCAAAAGAACTTCTAATTTGAAATTCTTTCTGATGCCATCCCAGATCTATCAGATCCTGCTCAAAGGTCAGCTCGCTGGAAGGCCAGCTCGATAATGGAAACATTTTTTGTAAATTTTCAATACTTGTCATTACGGCATCATAGTCCTTAACCACATCATTTACCGTTAACATCCTTATACGGAAATGTTGGTTTTCCAATGTGTCGGGAATTTTAAAATCTGAAGGGACAAATAGCTGATTTTGTGAAAACATAGTTGCGGAAAAAAGGAGTATCAAGGTACTACTAAATAATGAATATTTTTTCTTCATGAATTCGTGTTTGTTCAATTTATTCATTTATCAAAGTGACTTTTTCAAGTCGCAACTTAGTGTATTTTGGATAATAAAAATAACAGGTAAAATAAAAGGTGGCCAAAAAATGACCACCTTAAATATTATTGTCATAAAAGTTTACTCTTCCGCCGCTATCTGTGCAGCAATACCGTTTACGTCAAAATAGTCTGAAGACTGCACAATTTTCCCATCGTCATTAACCGAGGAAAGGTTGAAGTATTTAACACCAATCTCTTTCCCGCTTTCTGTGTGAGTGGCAGTCCAGGTACCGTACACACGCAAAACACCTGCACTGGTATTTGCATTTTGCACCGGAAAGACGGAGCCAGACCAAAAACCATTGGCAGTAGAATCGGGCATTACTATACCCTCTGCATATTTTATGTTGTCAAAGTTATCATGATAGTTCTTTAGGGCTGCCAGGAGATCTTCCTTGCCTAGCCATTGGTTTCCATTATAATGTGGGGGGCTCCATTTCATGTCATCTGCAAGCATAGAGCTTAGTGCATCCATATCCTCATCACTGTGGGCCTGAAAAAAGGAACGAACCACAGCTACTTTTTTATCATATTCAGAAGAATCCGGGGCTGCAGCTTCCTCTGTAACCATCTCTGCTTCTTTTTCTTTGCAGGCAAATAGCGTTAATGCGGCTAACATTAGTAGTCCAAAAATTTTTGTTTTCATTGTTATTATTTTTAAAGGTTAGTGTTGCCGGGGGAGTTCTACTAAGATACAATTATTTGGAGATAAATTCCCATGTAGATTGAGCTAATTCTAATAGTGCAAGTTCAATTAAGGATTATCGGATTATAGCAAATTCAAGTTTTAAAACCTGGACTAATCAATCGTTTGTCCATGCCTGATTAATTCATTCTTATTTTTACGCAAATCAAAATTCCCATAAAAAAACAGCCGAAAAGTATGGTTCAGGTTGTAATCTATTCCGCTCAGTAATTGTTGATAGACCAACATATAGCCGCAGTCAAAACTCCAGCTCTTGTTTATTTTTTGTTTAATCCCTATAGTAAAACGGTTTTGATCAAAAGTATTGAATACCACTTCTTTCCCAAAATTAAGGTGGATTTCATCAGCTACTAAAAAGGATGTTTTACCTCCTTGCTTAAACGGGATACTAATACTAAACAGAAATCGGATGCGGTTAATAAAGTAATCGTCCTGTAAAGATATTCCATCCTCCACATTATTAAAAAAGCGTTGCTCCGTACGTATTCTAAACAGGCCGCTAAACGTTGGGTAAGTGTCTGCCAGTATAAATTCCTGGTATATTCTGTTTTCGTTTAGATAGAGTGTCCAGTTCTCGTCTTTGGCCAGCCAGAGATGGGCATATCCCCCGGAGATCTTCAGGTTGTTGTTAAAACCATATCGGGCCCCGAAGCGTATGAAATTAAAACTAGGATTTGTTACAAAATTACTACGCCTTATATGTAGATCAGCTAAACCTGACCAATGTTGTGTTAATTGAAAAACGCTATTTAGTGAAATCCAGGTCTGAAATTGCTCATTTATATTTTTGGAAGGTGTTTCTTCTCCAGTTTGTGCATTAATCCAAACAGGCATTAAGAAGAGAAAGAAGCAAAGGGTTTTTAGCCTGTACCAGATCACAAATTCAGTTTTGTGCAAATATATCTGATCAGAACTTGCTTAAAAAAGAAAAAGAAGTTTTATTGGCCTTTTTACAAAAGGGCTTGTCTTAGATTCAAAATTGCGATTATTGCTACTCTGCCTTCTGAATATTCTGGAAAGTAAATGTTTTGAATGGCTTAAACGAATGTTATTTTGTTCTTATCATTTTAATCGAAAACCATCCAATGACCACAATGAGTAAGGTCATTACAGCCCACAGCCAATTTTTATTTTTGAACAATGGTTCATTTGTAAAAACTTTGTTTTGCACCACCAGCTGTTCTTTTCCCAAACTTAATGCCAACAGCTTATTTGGAATTTTTGATGTGAAGCGTCTCATGTCGTAGTTTGGTTTTGCCGCTTGTTTGTTTCCATAGGCTAAGAAATAGGTTGCAGGTTCTGTAAATCTGGCAATTAATTCATGAACATACCCTTTTACGGTAATGGTATTAATGCTCAAAGGTGTATTGTCCTGATTTTGAATACTAATTTTCAGTTTTTGGAGTATTGTACTTTCAAATACAAATTCTTTTTTATCGATAGAATTAAGTGTTCCGGATGTTAAGTGCTGATACCTGTATTTCCACCCTTGTTCTGTTTTTACGCTATCCGCCAGATACGATATGGTAACTGGACGGTAATAGTCGAAAGTATTTTTAATGTCAATTTTAATAGAACTCACAGGAACTGGTGCGTTTAAACTGACTTCCACTATTGTAAGTTTCTTCCCTTTGTCCTCAAAACTTTCAATTTTATTGATCGTGTACTGATTAAAACTGCCTTTTGTAACTTTATTAAGGGCAATTTTCGCGTAGGACAAATCTGGTTTTTCTTGACTTTTTACATGAATTCTAAAAAAACGATACTTCGTGTTTGGAAAAGTTACTTTGGTAAATTGATAATTGGTTTCAGGGTTTTTAATTGATAAAATTCTATAATCATTCACTATACTAAACCACTCCTGCTGATTTTGACTTCCTTCAAGTGATAACAGCCAATCGAAATTATCCTGCCTAAAGTTCAGTTTTAGTTCATTTACAGGTTCTTCTGTAGGAACTTCCATCGTAAAATAGTACCCTTGCTCATTATGAGTAGTGTTTAATAGCTTAAAATCTACTTCAGTCCTGACAACTTTTTCTTTTTTAAGTTGCAACATATATGAGGCTTCTATAGTATCATTAGAATCCGTTAGCCCTAAAATTCTGATATCATTGAAACCAGTGGAAACTTTTCCAAAGATCTCCTCGGGCAATACAATTTTATGCCATGTATTCGTAATTCCCTGCAGTTCTCTTTTAAAAGCATGCTGCTCAAGTTGTGCGTATGAATAGGAGCATATTAAGAGTACTATCGAGGCACTGATTTTGATTTTCAATTTATTCGGCAATTTTATGTTTGAATTTGTTATACAAAAATGAAATGATCAAAAGTAATATTCCCAGTGAAAGAAAAACTATGGTTTTGGAAATAGTATTAAGATGTGAGATGTCATAAAAGAAAAGCTTAATCAAAGTGATTGAAAATAAGGTGATTGCACCAATTCGCAGATACTTTTTATTCTTCCAGATGCCTAAAGCAATTAACAATAATGAATATATGCCCCAAAGTATGCTGATGCCAAGTTTATAGTTTTGAGGCGATCCTGAAAGATCCAATAAATTTATTAGTTCACTGGTTGCTATCCACAAAATAGATATATGTAATAACAGATAAAATGTCATTTGCAGCTTAACTTTCATAAATTCCTGTCGAATATAGGTATAACACGAAACCATAATTAGTGCAAAAAATACGAATGAAATGTATCTGACAGCAATGTTATAGGCGCCAATCTGATAGTATTCTGAAAATGACTGATCTATAAAGCTTTCGCGCAACTCGCTGAGGACATATAATCCTTCAACTAAAAATACTGAAATAGCAATACTATTTAATGCAAGATTAAATAATCCCAACGACCTGCTTTTTATTTTTTTGATGTTCACAAAAGACAGCACTGTTAGAAACAACAGAGAATAATTGATGATCCAAATTGTTTTGAAGTCTTTTAGGTCATAGTTATAGAATTCTTCATAGTCACCCATGGTTAATTTAGAGCTTGAAAAAAGCTGGTTAAAATAATTTCCTATCTCCAGTCTGAAGGCCATATAAAGTGTACTCAGGAGTACAGTGACGATTAAAAAAGAAACAATTTTTTGTAATTCTTTCCTGGTGCTTAAAGAACCGGGATATTTTTTGTTAAAATTTAAATAAGTAATGGCACTAAAAGCAACAATGAAAAGCAGTGAACTCAGAAAGTTAATATTAAATAAGGGGGTTGGTTGTTTGAGGCTCATCTCAAATGTACTCAAGTAATATGCACTTATCCAATCCTGATAGATGCTGGTCACTGCCAAAAGCATTAATGCGTAAGAAATGTTTTCATAAACACTAATTTGTTTTGTTCTCCCGATCCAAAACAGTAATACGGCTTCTCCAACCCATAATAGTGTAACCCAATTTCCATCTAACTGCACAGGAATAGCAAGGGTTATAAAAACCAAAACCAAGCCGGAAATAAGATAGAACAGGTTTTTATCACCTAGTTTTTGTCTGTATATAAAGGCGCTGACTACAAAATGCAGGATACCATTAAAAATGGTAAATAAACCCAGGAACTGTGAACCTATATCGTGACGTGCAAATATGCTGTAACCAATACCGTAAAAAATGAACGAATTGGCCAGTATCAATAAAATGTCGGTGATTTCAAATTTTTCTTTTTGCTTCAGTTTGAAGGCAAGAAAAGTGCCATAAAAAATAACGAAAAACAACGAGAGAAAGAATAAAGCCAATCCGAAATATTCCTCGGTTTTGTACTCTGATACATACCATGAACCAAAAATCAACCATGTTAGTGCGAAAGATGAAAAGTAAAGTCCTTTCCAGTATTTTTTAAATGCAAGGACAAGTATTCCACCATTGATAATTGACATATAGCTTAAAAGTACCGCAATTTTTCCCGAATCATCGCCCAATAAAAATGGAACGGCATATGCACCTACCAAACCTATATGTGCAATTATTTGCTTGTTATAGTTTAAGGCAGCAATAATCATAAATATTGTAAACAATACCATCAAAAGGAAGGTGACTATTTGGGGGAACAGCCCATATAAACTATAAGAAACATAGGTAATAAAATATAGTATAGCCATAGCGCCACTAACTAATACCGCACTAAAATTGGTGAACCTGGCCTTTAACCTCATACCAACTCCTAAAAGCCCCAATCCAATTAAATACCCGAGAATAACTCTGGTTAACGGACTAATTAAGTCGTTGTCAATAGAGTATTTTGCGCCAATTCCCACTCCAATGATCAGGATGGCAATACCAATTTTATTAATCAAATTTTCACCAATAAATTTTTCCCAGTTAAAAGCTGCTTTGGCCTGGCTAGTTTTAATAGGAGTATCAGACAATACAGGTTTTTCGGATAATACGGCTTTTTCCGTGGCTTCTGGTTCTGGTTGCTGCTTTTGGTAGGTTGAAGTTATTCTCCTTTTAGGAATTGCGATCCATAGTATTATATAAATGAAAAAGCCTATGCCAAAAAATAAAGTAAACAGGAACCAGAGAATGCGTATCAGAATTTTACTTATCCCCAGATATTCAGCCAGTCCGGAACAAACTCCACCCAAAATTCTATGATTGACATCCCGATACAATTTTTTAGATGTCGGGGCTGGTTGTTGTGCCGGAGCAGTTTCTTTTACCGGGGCTTTTTGTTGTATGGGTGTTTCCTCAATTACTTCTTTTTTTACTTCAGCTCGTATTGCTTCAGGTTGTTTTAACTCATCTTTTTTTACTTCAGCTTGTTTTAGTTGATTTAATTCTACCTTCAGCTCGTTTATTTCGGCTAAAAATTTATCCTGCCTTTTTAAAAGTGCTTCAAGTTTATTTAAAAGATGATCTAAATTATCCTGATTTTCGGTCATATGGTTTTAATTTTAGCGCGAAAGCATTCAAGTTAAACGCAATGCTTATAAATAGATTGTATTGAATGTTCTGAGAATAGCTCGATGGAGGTTATCAGCATTGCTCATCTTTTTATGTTTTGAGGGTTATTATTTAAATTATTCCTTAGAATTGGGTTCTACTATAATTGAAAGCATATCTATGGTCTTTTCGCTATCGTTTGCATCACCAATTATTTGAATTGAATGGTTCCCATAATTCAGGTCGAGCTTTTCAAAAATCTTGATATAGTATTGACCATGAATACCAGCATGATTCTCCAGGCTAAATTCACCATATGATGTACCATCAAGGAGAATTTCAACTGTCCCACCCCTGGGACTCCTATAGGCGTAATACTGAACTGCAGTACCGGCAAAGTTTAACTCTGCAGTGCAATTGGCATAGCCTTTGGCAAGGGTGGCGCCGGAAGCATTCCAAATTTCGTTAATAGATTCAAATCCTTCATATTTCCATCCGGGGTCATTATCTTCAATTGTGTGCCAGGCGACTTTAGTTTCAGGAACAGCAGCCGCCGTAATTTCTGAGTTCATTTCGGGAATAATCCAGTTATCATCTTCAATAGTGCCGCCCATGGCCTTAACAACAACGTCATCGATAATATCAACTCCCCGTTCAGCCATATCTGTAAAATTGTCAAGTGGTATTGGCATATTAAATCTGGTACGTGCTATATCATATGTGTCGGCAAAGTCTGTCTTATTAAATTGAATCTCAAGTTCCTGATACCCATAGAGCAAACCCAGCAGCCCGCCCCATGTTGCTGTTGGATTATCTGAGTCCCAGCCACACATGGCACCAATGCGAATCGTTTTCTTATAATCACCTTCGCCGTAAAACAGACTTACCATTGATGCTGCAAAATTAATTCCCGAATCCCATGGATATTTATATTGATATCCGGCCGTTACAGTATGCTGATAACGTCTTGCGATTTCATCACGCGTTTTTTCCCAGTTGTCTTTATCAGGATTAGTATCGTAGGCAGTTTTAGCAAAGTCATACATGTCGGCAATATATGACCAATCCGGGACTCTCTTCCTGGCTTGTTCTGACAACCATAGAATTTGATCCTTTCTTGAAATTGACCTGTCAACGACAGATGCGAGTGAATGCATGATAATATAAAATTCTGCAGCCCATTCTGAATGCATGTAAGCAGTAGTTCTAATCGGTAAGTGGCCAATTTCTAAAGCAATATCCGGACGGCCCGGAGCAAAAGCGCCGAAAATCTCGGTGGTGAGTTGTGCGTCGATCATATCCCACATGGGATTATTTTCGGGTAATGAAGTATCAGGAGGTATAGCACCGTTTTGCATCTGGCCTAGAGCAGATAAATTTGAAACCCATAGTTTGGGTAAGCCAATATGTTTTTGCCATTCGGCACTTATTTGCTCTCCTGTGAGCATAAAATTGTTGTATTTTTCAATGGCATGCTGATAGACATATTCTATATCCGTATCATCATCAGCTCCCCAGGGACTTTGGTTTAGTACGTAATCATATTTGCCAGGGCCAAAATCCGAATCTGTAAAAAAGGGGAAATCAGTGCGTTTGTTTTCCGTGGGCAAACCTGTCCAGTTCGCAATACAGCTACCCAGCCAGAAACCTCTGAGCTTGTCTTTGTATTCGTTTCTGTTTATTTTAAATCTGGTATTCTCCCGGTTTTTACTGTTATCCACCATTTGTGCTACTGTGATATTAATAATCAGCAGAGCAAGGAAAAACAATTTATAATGCCTCATTTATTGGTAAATCATATTTAAATAAATGTAAAAAATTTTATTTCAGTTATAATGATCGTAATAAGTGTAAAAGCGGGTCATTAGAACTTTATAAGGGCCTAATGATCTATATTTTTTACATTGTATTTAATGCTTTTAATTTTCACATTTAACCAGGTCCAATGACCACCTTCCAATTTCCAGTCTGCTTTTAAGCTTGTTGGAATTCTTATGCCATTCCTTTCTTCTGTTTCAACAGCCGTAACTGTCCATAATAATGGTTTAGAATTTTCTGCTATATCTTTGTAACGAATCGCCTCGAATTTTTCGAAATCTCCATTCTTCTTAAAATAAAATGTACCAGAACCTGTGGTATCTTCATAAGACATAGTTGCTTTTGCTGTAGTATTATCAATTTGCTCCCAGTTTATAAACGGGCTTAGTGCGGCAGAGGGGAACCAAACTACTTCTGCTAAATATCTTTGAAGTGTAGCTTGATTTATCTTGGAATTATCTTTTACGTTTACCAAAGGAATAATATAAAACAATTTTATTGACATAGCCCCTTTTCCGTTCTCAAATATGTCCCGTCCCGCTAAACTTATAAATGAATTCATCCTTAACTTTAAAGACCAGTTAAATGCTGGTGGCTCAATGGTAAAAAATTGGTTGGCTTCAGCATGATACCATTCTTTTTGCCCGGGTTTCAGCTTTAATTGGAGTTCTTGCCTTAAGGAAACAGTTTTAATTATTTCCTTCTTTAAAACTCCGGAGTTTATAAGCCAATTCTGTACACAATTTGGCAATTCACTGATTACTTGTTTATTAACCATTTTGTTTCCTGACAATGTTATCTAATGGAATATAGCATTACTTTTTAAATCAACTTTATTACCACTTTGCCTGAGTGCTTTCCTTCACCAAAATACTGAATAGCCTCAGGCAGTTCACTAAAGTTAAAGGGTCCATCTATTATTGGTCTCATTTTACCTGCTTCGAAAAGGTCACTTATGTAGTCCAAATCTTTATTGGGTTTCAGTGCGAGTATATGTATACGCTTTTTACTAAAAATGGAAATCCAGGGCTTTAGGAGAAGCATCGGAAAAAGTCGGTTCAAATAACCCCCAACGGTGACATACTTGCCAGTGGGATTTAATACTCTCAAATAATCAAAGGATGAGCGGGTGGTTTTAGCATCAAGGATCAAATCATATTTTTGTCTGTTTTTAGTAAAATCTTCTTTTTGATAATCAATGATATGATCAAAACCTATTTCCCTCATCATCTTTAGTTTGTTTCCGGTATCAACTCCGGTTACTTCTGCATCATATAACTTGGCAATTTGCAAGCCGAAAGTGCCCATGCCGCCACCTGCGCCATTAATAAGTATCTTCTGGTCTTTTTTAATATCACCGGAATCAACCAAACCCTGTAATGCAAGCGCGGCAGCATGTGGGATTGCTGTTGCTTCTTCAAAGCTCATTTTATCAGGTTTAATTACCAGAGCCTTTTCGTTTATACATACATATTCTGCAAAACCGCCAAAACCAAATGTAGAGATATCTCCGTATACCGCGTCTCCAACTTTGAATGACCTTGCATTTGTACCCAGAGCTTCAATTGTACCAGACAATTCCATACCGGGTATTTGATGTTTTGGTTTCAAAAGACCAAATAGCAATCTATACAGATAAGGTTTCCCTCTTATCATACTCCAGTCATAATCATTCACTGCCGTGGCATGAATTTTTACCAAAACTTCATTCTCCTTAGGAGTTGGTTTTGCAATCTCCCTGAGCTGAAGAACCTCAGGGGAACCGTATTTCGTAAATACCAATGCTTTCATAAGATTTCCATATTAGTTTCCCGGATATTCTTTCTTCGAATCAATGAGAATGTTATACTTATATGCGCCAGGTAATAGGTTGGTAAAATCAGAAAATCCAGTTTATCATATCCCAAAAATTCAGTCAGAGCAATAATAGTATCCGAAAAGACAATTAGAAAAACTCCAAAAATAAAAGCCCGTTTAAATAATGAATCTCCCTTAATTCCTATAGATGTGCCAAAGGTCAGACAGGAAATAAGTAAATAAATAAGCGCGGCATACAGCAGTATCTCATCTTCAATATTAGGATACAACAAAAGAAAGAAAAACAATAAATAGGCTGCCAGAATTACGAGTGTAAACCCCCATTTTATTTTTCCATTACGCAAAGCAAACCCAAGATAGCCCAGATGCGCCATAAAAAATAAAGCAATTCCCTTACTAAACATCGTACTGTCTCCCAACTTATTAGACATAAACCAGTCACCGGCTATGGAGAACAAAAAGGCCCCGACAATCAACCAGCTGTCATTAGGTTTTTTAATTTCTTTTAAATTGAGTATCAGTATGATTAGAATACCTATTGCGGCCGAACCAGATTTATAAAAAAATTCAGAGGTATTCAATGCTAAAATTGACGAAATAACTGCTAATAGTAACAGGCTGTAAATCCAATTCTTTTTAGGTTGCGGGTTATCCATATTTAATATATTGCATAAATCAGGTGTCTACAGTGCTCTGATTTTAGGGAGCAGATTTTAATAACTAAAAATACTGATTTTCATATAAGGGGAGAACTAGAAATGAATCCGTCTGCTAATGGACAGATTTATGACGCTCATAAACCGGATTTCCCATTTGTTGTTCGCTAATTTTTTGAAAATACCTTACTTTTAAGAAAAGGTACTAATATCACAATGACTACCCAATAGTAGTTAAGTAAATTCAATTTATGTCTGATTACCCTATGAGAATAAGACTTATTAAAAGGGTTATGCTGATCCTTTTAGTGGTATGCCAGGTCTCTATTGCACAGAAAAAGAAAAAAAAGAGTTCAGTAGGGCCAACCGGTGAAACCATTGAAATATCTACCCTGGAGTTGAGATTGACCATGGATGATTTCTTTGGCAGGTTCGCCAGGACTGTAACCGAGTCGGCTGATAGTATTATAAGGTTATCCAATGATTACAATATTGATAATGAGGCTTTATTTTGGAAAATGAATGCCATTCCTGTAGCCCAGGGATCTATTTATAGTCATGATCCTTTTGCAGCTTTAATAGATATGGCGGTTTTCACTTATCAGATGAAATTATACTTTGAAAAAGGAAGGGGAAAAGATCTGTTTGGTGAATATCAGGGCGTTGCGGTTCAGGCTTCTGATACCCTCTATAAAGATTTGATTGGTATAGGTAGAAACTTAACGCCTGGTCGTGATATTTCAGAAGGGATTAAGCTGATAGAGGATTTTGCTGAACAGAATCCGATAAATAGTTCTTATTTTATAAGAAGATCTACTATACCGCTTATGTACAATATACAAAACATTACAAAAGTTAGCTTTAAAAGCCTTGCGGAAGGAATGGCTCAAAGTCTTGATGAACTGAGTACCCGGTTAAACTCGTATACCGAGATCTTACCAAAACAGGTTCGCTGGCAGGCGGAATATTTGTTGAACAATACATTGACCAACCCGGAATTAACCGCCCGTTTAGACTCACTTACCTATTTACTGGAGCGATCTGTTCTGGTGGTAGAATCTACTCCGGAATTAATAGACGATCAACGCTCTACCCTAATGAAGGAGCTGAGAGGAGAGCGGATTGCAGTATTGCAGGCGATACAGCAGGAACGCATAGCGGTATTAGATGAAATTAGAAAGGAAAGGGCAATAGTGATGCAGGAATTGAGTGATGAAATTACAATACAGCGGGAAGCCAGTTTTCAGGAATTGAATTCACTGACCGGTCAAAGCATTGATCTGAGCTTTAATAACATAGAAAATATTGTAGATACGATCTTTTGGAGAACGGTTGTATTACTATTCATTTTCTTAGTTGTTATAGTTATTGGAATAATAATCTACAAAAGGATTTAAAAACTACTATTCATTTCGCCTGGAACATTATTGGTAAGCTTACTTATTAAATAGAATCCAACCAACTTTGGTTTATTTAAGAATCGTGTATAATTCTATATTCTCTATTTTGCCTCTTAACTCATTTTTTCCCATTGATTTGGATGATAACAATTTCCGCACTTAATTTTATTGAAGCTTTATTAGTTTAATTGTTACTACGATCAACGCGTTCAATTTTTCATTTTAATTACTTTTTTAACAGTGCACGGCTTTGTTTTCCAAAAATGCCGGCGATTCCCCCGGCAAAACCTCCCATAATGCCCGTTACCAAAATTAATAAGTATGGATTACCATCAAGGGGCAATAGGATTGCTATTTTTTTGGCCAGGGTAAAGTTGTTGTCGTTCGACAAAGCAAAAGCATAACCTGTCCAAAACAAAAAAATTGCTATAAATGGAATAAAAAATACCTTCAATCCTTTTAAAGAAAATAGTATTGCTGAAACAAATGCCGCCAGCATTACTGACCACCAGGGCAAGAAAACCGAAAAGACCAATGCCAAAATCAGGGTGACGATAAAATTGAAGATGTTGGTGTTCATTTATTTAGAAATTAATGTTTGCGTACCAATTATGGCATCCGTGCCAGAATCGGATTGCAAAAAGTTTAAAGTATGATAGTTACCAGCTGCCCAGTCATCTATAAAATTATCGTAGTATTTGCTGCCCGGATTGCCCGATTGTCCTCCGGGATAAATTCCTAATGCGGTAGGTGGTGTACTCATCTCCACAATCATTCGCCAGGAAGCACCGTGATTTTTTTTGGTTGCATTCACAATATTTCTGCCACCACCAATAGGTAGGTTAAATCTGGAAAATGCAGGTAACCCCTGTAGTAAATGTCCAACATACGTAGCTTTATAAGCATTCCAGTTATAGCTGCCATTTTCTACTTTCCAGTCCATCAAGGATTTCGCGGCCTTTTTAAAACTGATTAAAAATAAATCTCTGGCAGTCTCGGTTTCAGGGGTATCTATAATATCCATAAAGGCATCGTCCCCCTTTGTTTTTAGCATATGAACGGTTTGGTAGTCATAAGGGGTCATTAATGCCACATCATCTACATTATATTCATCCCACAGCAGACTATGGAGTGTGTTCCACCAGGCACTCCAAATACTTGGCCCTAGTTCGTCTATATCGTTGTTAAAGCCCCATGATTTAATTTCATTGAAAATTTGCAGCTCTTCTTCGGTTAGTGAAGATGTATCTATGGTGTTAAAAATATGGGGCAGGAGTTCCGCAGCTTTAAGATTGTAATTGTTGTTTTGTAAATCCCTGAAATCCTGAATATTGAAAGCGTCCCTGGAATTAAAAAAATCATTTATGACCCGGTTTCTATAGGTTTCATAACCATCATTGAATACATAAAAAGGATAGGATTCATCAACAGGATGCTGATTGGCTGAACTAACAAAGCCGCGCTCCGGATTTTTAGTATGTGCATTAAATTGTTGTGGAATAAAACTTTGCCAGTCGTGTTGTGGATTGCTGCCATCCATTAAAAATTTCCCCTGGTCTTTCCATTTATTGGGGAGTTTACCCTGAACCCAAATAGCAATATCACCTTCTGTTGAGGCAAAGACGAAGTTTTGTGCGGGTGCTGTATAATGTTTGAGGGCATTAACATAATCATCATAATTTTTTCCTCTGTTGAGCTCTAAAAATGTCCTTGCATTGTTGCCCCCAATATGACCGGCCCATTTCATGGCATACCCCGCAAGTTTGTTGTCACCCATAAAATTCTTATCGTATGTAACCGGACCATGATGGGTGTACCTTACGGAATCAATAAATGGAGCTTTATCTTTTATTTTAATTTCCTCAACCCTCAGGTCTGCACTTCTCCAGCCATTATCATATTTGTATTGTAAATAGTTCTCATCTTTGAATTCAATCTTGTACCAATCCAGTACATCCCTTGTGGCATTAGTTTCTCCCCATGCTATATGCTTGTTAAATCCTGAAATTATACCCAGAGCTCCGGGCAATGTTGCTCCGAAAGTATTATGGCTTGGTGTGCTTAATTGCATGACAAACCATATTGACGGCAGGTTGAGGCCCAAATGCGGGTCGTTTGCCAGGATTGGATTTCCCGAATAGGATTTTTGTCCGGAAATAGCCCAGTTGTTACTACCATTATCTGGATGTGGTTTTTCGATGGTTTTTGAAATAGAGTCGAGCGGCAATTCACAAGCCGGAGTTTCCGTCATGGGTACATCAATATAACTCCAGTCAGTATTCTTTGGAATAATAGGATCTATGACATCATAAAAATCGGGATACAATAAATCAAAACGTTCTTTACCAAATATCCTCAGTGCATTGGTGTACTCTAAATCATTATCAGAACCGGCCAGATCTTTGGTCATGTACATCAATAACAATGCTGTTTTTTTAACTGTCCATGGTTCTGGTTTATAATCGAGCAGTTTGTATTCTACCGGAAAGTCTTTGGGCTGTAATTCATTGATGTAACTATTCACACCTTCTGCGTATGCCTCTAAAAAAGCCATTGTTTCCGAATCTTCTTTGATCTTTTCAAGGGCCTTTTCGGCCCCGAACCCCATCCCTAATCTGCGTTGGCGACGGTCATAGTTCAAGGCTGCTTCACCAATAAATTCAGATAATCGACCTGCAGCAGCGAAAGTCTGAAACTCCATTTGCCATAGTCTGTGCTTGGCTGTAATATATCCTTGCGCCCTGTACAAATCATTCTCATTCTCAGCAAAAATATGTGGGATCAATTGTTCGTCGTAATGTACAGTGACCTTTTCTTTGAGTCCATCAATTGGAACAATTCCGGTAGTTGATTCATCTTTTTCATTTTGCCAGATGCCGGTAACGGGATTTAGAAATTTTCCAATTGGCGGAACGGAACCAAATTTGGTATTCAGACCATAATAAACAACTGCTGTAAGAAAAAGAGAAAGTACAAATTTGAAGTATTTCATAAATGCCGGAAATTGTAATGCTGAAATTACTAAATAAATCTGAACGCACGGGAATGCTTAAAGTTCATTAGAGATAATAAACTTACGGGTTTAATCTTAATTCTCTTTAGTAGCAATCCAAACCGCGAGAAAATCTCTGTTAACCGAATGCGTTGTGCCATATAGCAAACCATCTCTATAATAGAAAGCAGTGTTATATTCTCCAGTACCATCCCCGGAAATTAAAGCCCCGTAAATGATCCCGAGTTGGGTGTTGATTCTACCTGAGCGGATTTCAAAGCCATCCTTGTAGAAGTACCCTTCGAACCCTGTATCGCTTACTTCTGAAATTTCCATATTGGCAAAATTAGCATCAGTCTTATCTTCCGGGCTCATATCAATTTTCCAACTTCCTTTTAGGACGCTTACATCAATAACAGATTCGGATTGCGCATTTAAATTGTCGATCGAAATCAAAATCAAACACAGGCTTACTAAATAAAGTGCTCTCATTTTATTATGTTTTGATATTTATCATTTTACTTTCACTTTAATTCTTCATCAATAAGCTGAAGAACGGCCTCACACCTGTTTATTAATTCAAGGTAATAGCCATTGCTTGCCTTTTGATTAAATGCCGTTGCAGAAATTGCTCTGACAAAAATTTTAAACCTTTGATCTTCTTTATTATTTAAAAAGGAATAATCATTTTCATTTAGCATTTTCCGGGTTGTAAAAATATCGGAAACGCCCTTATTAAATTTGATGAAATCTGTTTCATTGGTCTCATTGGTGGCAACGTTTACCATCCATGCAGCTATTGCGGATAACAGCGCTCTTTTTTGGTCGTATTCACTATAAAGATCAACTATTTCCTCTTTTAATTCCGGGTTCTTAATCAGTCCTAATGCGCCTGAACTTATCATACCCTTATAGGTGTTATCATTGGGAGAAAAAACTTGATCCAGGGCTTTGTCATAGATGGCACTCATATACTGAACTTCCTCAATACTTTCAACGCCATCGTATAAAGTAACAAGTAACTGTTTAATATCTTCCCTCAAGATATTATTATTATGGATGATCTTTCTGAAGTTAATGGTGTCCTGGACTATATCGCGATGAATCCTGAACAAATAATCTTCACCTAATCTGCGGTCTTTGTTTTCCTGGTTCCAGTTGTTGACACTCAGGGCAATCAAAATTCCGAGAACCACAAGAACAATTTCTCCAATGGCGTAAAGAAGGTATTTGCTGAATTTGTTTTCTGTGAGAAGTTGTTGTCTAATGTGTCTGAAGAATTTTATCATCTTTTGTGATTGGTCCTGTGCTATCCCAATAACTTTGCAAATCTATTCGGGCTATAATTATTTTGTTACCATTGCACATTTAAATCAGTGCTAAATTGGGGTGGAATTTCATCTTTAACTTCCCCTAAATTTTGTCTTAAATCAATTTCTATCCCACGGGCAATGGTTGATATTGGCACATCGTTGGATGTTCCTTCAAAAGGATTCTCACCGGTACGGCCTATTCGTTCCATAGTATGGAACATCCAGGCAACGGCTGAATATATTGGAACGGTAAACCAGATAAAAGTTTGCCCCAATATTGGGTAAGTATCAGCAAATCCTTTTCCAATATCCATGAATTGCGGAATTAATGCCATAGGCAGTAGCAGCAAGAGCAACCACATAAAATAATGATTTAAAGAAGCGTATTGCCTTGGGTAAGGAAAATTCTTGATCCGCTCCGTTTGACCCTGAAGTGTAAAGAGTTCTTTGATGAGTCCTTCGAGTTCAAGAAATGAAAACTCCCAAATAATTCCCTTGTCTTTTAATTTTCTGATATGATGCGATTGTAAATACAACAAGGCTGTTTGGTGGTTGTCTTTGCTCATCACATCTTCTAAATCGCTTTTAGACAGATATGGTTTTAGTTCCTCTTCCAATGGAGAATCCTTTTCAGGTGGTCTTATTCCCCATTCTGTATTGGTTTTATGACTACTTGTAGTTTCCCATAGCTTTTTACTTCGCATCGCATATCTTAATGCTGTCATCCAGGCAATATGCCTATAGGTCAACACTTTTATCTCTTCCGCTATGATCTCTTCAGAAATACTCTCCTCGGTGTGCTCATTCGAGAGCATATCCTGAACAAATACACCAAAGGTGCGAGAAGTGTTTACTATACCTCCCCAGATTTTCCTTGCCTCCCATATACGTCCGTAGACAGCATTATTTTGAAATCCAATAACAAATGCCACTGCTGTACCTATTAAGGCCATAGGCGTCCAGGGAATTCTTAGCCAATCCAGATCCAGAAAATAATAGGCGCAAACGCAAATCAGAATTATGAAAATGAACCATAACGTTTCAAAACGTGTCCATTTCACCATGTCCATTATACGATATACTCTGCCTATATACATAATTAATTTGGGTATTAATATTTGTTTTTTCTAAATTGAAGCAATACTTAGTTCTTAAACAAATTTAAACTTTTACTTTCAGTTAATAATTTTTATTCAGCCGCTGTATGAACTTGTTTTAGTCAGATGAATATCAGGCTGTTCCATTTTAAAATGTTTTAAGACCCTCATGGCCCTTAGTGTATTCCATCTGCTTGGTTTACCGGCTTGTTCCATTTTAAAGTGTACTTTTCCAGGATGAGCGGCATTTAAGTTCCAGGTTCCATACTTGTTTCTTTTACAAAGGATTACACCAACAGCTTGTTCCATTCTGGTGTCCCAATTACTCCCTGTGCAGCGAAAATAATCTAATGCCCTGAGTATATCATACCTCCACCTGCATGGATAGGGCATCTTTAAAAAGTCTTTATGAATAATCTCACCGGTTCGGTCAGATATGAATAACTGATGCATAAGGATAAATTCCTCACCACTCTTTTTGGCATTTTGTATTTCTTTCTTTCGATAAGTGGTTCCAGATTTCTGAAACTCAAACAATCCTTCAAGTACTGAAATGGTAGAGTGCAAAGAACTGTGTTTTGCACCACTTCTGGTTGTTCTGCAATTGAAACCACCATCTGGCATTAACTCATGCAGAATACTGTCTACAATGGAATACAGTATCTTTTCATCAGTTTTAAAATAGGAAGCATAATTCAGGAACATACCGTTTACACAAACATCACTGTACCTGGATGTTGAAGGTCCCAATTTAATTCCTCCATCAATGGCCTTGCCAGATTTCAGTATTAGCCCAATTGTCTCTGCTATACTCGTATAATCAGGGTTGATATTCAAATTCCGAAGGTCCAGCAAGGTGTAATGTGTAGAAATCCACTTGGGCTGATAGAACCTCTGTCCCCAATGACCGTTTGGATTTCGTTTTTCTAAAAATTTCTTTCCCCATCCTTCACCGGCAATTTTGTCTTGCAGGTCCTTTCTTTCATTGCCTAACAAATCCCTGTGAACCTGATATTGAATTGAAACATCGCCTGCCAGCAGCCATGCTATGATCTGTGGTTTGTCCATTTGAATGAAAAACTATCGTTTCGTATGTGTTTGACATTATCAATAGGAGGGCATTTACATCTGTTCATTGTTAATGCTGTTTTATTAATAATTCAGGCTGTCTAATTGATTTAAAAAAGTAATTGTTTGCCTTTTCACATTTTCTATTTCATTGATAAATGAATAATGTGCAAAGCCTTTAATATCCGTAAGGCTAATAAAGCCCGATGCTATTTTCCTTTCATTTATATCGGTCCAGATTGAATTGAAAATTTTTGAATTCTGTTGTCGGGACACGGGATAATCATCTGAAAACCTTGAAACTTTACTGGAATATACTTCAGAATACCATTCCGAATTTTCTCTTTCAATATCCTGCAATGATATTAAGGCCATAAGCTTATCATTAAATTCTTTAGAGAATAAATCAATATTTCCTGATGCTATTAATGTGTTAAAGGTATTTCTGTTGTACTTAAATCGAGTATTTAATTCAGGGTCAAATTCATCCTTTGCAATTTTTATAAGGGTGTCTATTGGTGTTTCCGGCCCTAAAAACCTTTTCTGTTGCATACGCAAAGCATTCATAACCCTGTAATTTTCTGAGATTAATTTTCCCAGCATTAATGTATCTTTAGACAGGTCATTTATCAAAGAGACTTTATATGAATCCTTTAATTTTTCCTTTTTACGATTCTCATTCCAATTATTTATCTGCAGTGCTATTAGAATTCCAAAAACAACGAGAATTATTTCCCCAATCGCATACTTCAAATACTTTCCTGTTTTCGAACCTGCCGTAGCTTTGGAGGGGGATGGGTTTTTATCCATAAGGTTGTAACGGATTTTGCGAAAGAATTTTGTCATTGGTTTATTGGTTGGTCATAGTTCTGTTCCGAAGCTTTTCGGCCTTCGTAGCAAAACTACTTCGGCCAAGTAGGCTAGCGCAGGAATAATGAATTACAAGGGTCTCGTCTATTATTCTCAACGGCATTGGCCAGACAGCTTGTTCTGCCCATAAAAATACTATTTTGTAAGAAACGATCATCTTCATAACCGACAATTCGGAATGGATTATATTCCATATTGAAACCTTTTACTCATTTAATCTATTATACTTTCTTAGTTAATCTATATACTTTCTTAGTGTTTCAATTTTTACGACACTGGGCGCGGAAGCTTCGGCTTCCTATTCTTAATGAATGCTATGAACTGTAATTTAAACTGGTTAAACCTTTTTCAGAACATTTTTACTGGTAATGGCCATGGTAGTCAAAACTCCTGAAAATAAAGCACCTCCTATTCCTGCCGTTACGATATCCTGACCTGTAAGATAAAAGTTTCTGATTGGTGTCCTGGGAATTAAAAAAGGTTGCCTGAACCTGGAGGGACTATGATCCAAACCGTAAATTTCTCCCTTTTTATAATTAACAAAATGCTTAGTGCTAAGTGGGGTAGAAAGTTCATAACACTTTACTTTTCCTTCAACCTGAGGAAGTTGTTTGTATAGTTCCTTCAATAGCCTTTTCGCAAGCTCCTCTTTTATTGATTCATATTCCTTTCCTCTTTTTTTCCATGCGGTATCAGACCATTTTTCAAATATTTCGTAAGGGATTAACGTAATGATATCAATTGTGCTTTTCCTGGGGTACCGATTAGACCAGTCAGGATCTTTGGCGGAGGGGAATGATATATAAACTACCGGAAATGGTTGTGTCAAATCCTTTAAATAGTTTTCAACACAAGTATCATGATCGCCTTCGGGTGGATAAACCCAATAATTTGTTTTTGGAAGTTGAAGTTCTTCAGGAGAGCCCTCTAATCCAACATACAGGCTTACATGTGCAACTGATCGATTTACTTTTTGCAATTGTTCTTTAAGTCGATGTTTTTTAACTGATTCAGAAGGCAATAATTTGGTGTAAGTGGTCATTATACCTGCATTGCTTACAACGTTTTTTGCCCTCAGTATTTTTCCGTCATTCATCCGAACCCCATTAGCCCTATTATTTTCAATGAGTACTTCGGCTACTTCTGCGTTAATAAGTATTGTCCCGCCAGAAGCTGCTATTATTGGGGAAACTTTTTTTGCAATCTGAGAAGAACCACCAACCGGGAAACTCCCTCCATCAAAATAATGTCTTACGACTGTAGCGTGCATGTAAAAACTGCTTTGTTTGGGAGGTAACCCGTAGTCCCCGTATTGACCGCAAAGCACTTTTATCAAAGTCTCATTCGTAGTCAGGGAACGCAGTACCTCATCGGTTGTTTGATCCGCCAATTTGTAAAATGGTGTTTTCAGTAACCTTCCGATAAAAGTATTCAGAATGGGAGGAATAGCCTTGCTGATGAAATAGTTCTTACTTGCTTTTACAGTCTTAAAGACTAAATCTACATAGGTATTTATAGTGTCCTCTTCCTCTGGGAAGTAGGAAATCATTTGTTTCTTAAAGTTTTTGACCCCTTTCACAAAGTTAAAGTGCTTATCGCCAATGACAATTCGGTCATAAACTTCTCCCATATCGGCCCACTTCAATTCACCGTTAGTAATATAATCAAACAGTTTACGGATCATACTATTCTTCCGTTGTACTTCTCCAATATAATGGATACCAACATCCCATTCATAGCCTTTGCGTTTAAATACATGGGTAAAACCACCTGCTGTATAATGCCTTTCCAATACCAGAACTTTATGGCCTTGCTTTGAAAGGATTGCTGCCGTTGAAAGACCACCCATTCCGGATCCTATTATAATTGTGTCATAGATATGTTCTAATTGTGGTTGTTGTTTATAGGATTTAATCATTAGACTATTTTTTAAGCTGATGGAAGTGAAAAAATATCATCCATATTTGCAAACTATATCAAAATATAGATTTTTCTCGACTCTTTTTCATTTAAATGTGAATTTCAACGCTGACCACAATTATTAAGGATTTAGACTTCCATTTTTAATATTTTAGAAATTAATGCCGACGGTTAAGCTAAACTGTGTTTTAAAACTGTTTAAGTTTTGTTGGCGATAGTATTTTTTTCATTCACCATATCCCTTGTTTTCAATAAGTAACCTGATTGTTTCTTTGACTCTTCTTTCTTTGGTATCATCTCGTTTTGCACTTTCAATCCACCAAAGAAATTGCTTTTTTCGAGATGGAGCTAGTTCTTCAAATTTTTTCCTCGCTTTCTGATTCTTAGCAAAGGCATCTTTAAGAATTTTAGGAGTCTCTAATCGAATATCGATACTGTCAAGTTTGCTCCATGAGCCATTCTGCTTTGCAATTTCTACCGCTTTTAATCCGGATTCTGTCATAAGGCCTTCTGCTGTTAACTTCCTGACTCTTGCCTTGTTAGACGCTGACCAATTACTATTAACTCTCCTTGGGGTATATTTCTGCATATGTTTTTCATCATCAATTCTTTTCACAATAGAGTCGATCCAACCAAAACACAGTGCTTCTTCAACCGCCTCATCATATTTTATCGACTTTTTTTTAACTTTTACTTTATAGAAAACAAGCCATATTTCAGTTTCTTTATCATGGTTTTTTTCTAACCA
>CBDUGN010000032.1:0-24763 GCA_965366915.1 uncultured Eudoraea sp.
CGGCGCCGGATATATCGCCCGTGCGACTTAGTCCAAATCCAAAGACGGTTGTTCCACTGTTGCCTTCGTCAAGTGTTACACCTGAGCCAATGGAGATTTGACTGTCATCATTAGTTATAGTGCCGATTGAAGTCACAGTGCCAAGGGTCGCGCCACCACTAGGATTGCTCAGAGTCACGGTAAAGGTCTCGTCTGACTCTACAGTAACATCTCCATTTACACTTATGATAAGGGTCGCAGTAGCCGATCCAGCTAAAAAGCTCGCATTACCGCTAGGTAAAAAACCCCCAGTAAAATCAGCTCCATTTGCAGGGTTACCACCACTGCCCGTGACAGTAAAGTCAACTGTTTCAGCTCCTGAGATATCCCCAGTACGTGTCAAACTAAAATCGAAAGATGTTGGACCACTGTTACCTTCGTTAAGTGTTACACCAGAGCCAATGGAGATCTGGGTATCATCATCTATAAAGCTACTGGTGCCAACCGCCTTTATTAACACGGCGTTTATCGGAGTACTCAGAGTCACAGTCACAATCTCGTCAGGCTCAATAACTGTATCTCCATTAGTAGTAACTTGGATATCCTGGGAAAGTGTTGTTGTCCCATCTAAAAATGTTAGCGTTCCTCCGGTTCCGTTCTCAATACCTCCGCTAATAGTATAGTCAACGGTTGCGTCAACTCCAAGAGGAGCAATATTGATAGAAACAGTAAAATTAAGTGTAGTTATACCAATATTTCCTTCGGGGACTGGTAAGGGATCATTAATACTTACAAGTGTTTGCCCATACCCATTAGTAATGAAAAACAGGAAAAGCCCTAAAAAAGATAGCTTTTTTAAAAGCCTGGCTTGGAAATCCTTTAACAAAAATTTATCTCTAAGGTTTACAACCATATTTTTCTTCATTGAATTCATAAAAATTCAAACCATAGCAGTGAATGTAGGTTAGGCGAAAAAGGGAACCAATATTACTAAAAATGTAGTCTTTTTACTAATATAAAGGCTTAAAACTGACTTTTTCGGTTGAACTGCAAAATCCTTGAAAAATTTCCCTAGGACACCACTGCCGAAGCGGCTTCTGTAGAAGGCTCAATTTTTTTAACCAACCCCTGTAATACCTTGCCAGGGCCCACTTCTGTAAACTGGGTTGCGCCATCTGCCACCATATGCCGTACGCTTTGTGTCCACTTTACCGGGGAGGTAAGCTGTGAGATCAGATTTTGCCTAATTTCATCCACATTCACAACGGCTGTAGTTGTCACATTCTGATAAATGGGACAAGTAGGTTTACTAAAACTGGTATCCTCTATTGCCGCCGCCAATTCTTCCCTGGCAGGCTGCATGAGTGGTGAATGAAATGCCCCTCCCACCGGTAGTACCAGTGCCCTTCTTGCACCAGCCGTTTTTAAAGCCTCGCAAGCCCGATTTACCGCATCTACTTCACCGGAAATCACCAATTGTCCCGGACAATTATAATTTGCAGGAACAACAATGCCCTCTGTAGATTCACAAATTTTTTCCACGGCCTCATCTTCCATTCCTAATACCACCGCCATAGTGCTCGGCACTATTTCACAGGCTTTTTGCATTGCCAAAGCTCGTTGTGAAACCAAGGATAAACCGTCTTCAAAGCTTAACGCGCCATTAGATACCAAAGCAGAAAATTCACCTAATGAATGCCCGGCAACCATATCCGGCTTAAAATCTTCTCCCATCATTTTACCTAAAATTACCGAGTGCAAAAAAATAGCAGGCTGTGTAACTTTTGTTTGTTTTAAGTCATCAGCAGAACCCTGAAACATGATGTCCGTAATATTAAATCCAAGTATATCATTGGCTTCTTCAAATAATTGCTGTGCCAAAGGGAACTTTTCATACATATCGACCCCCATTCCTGGAAACTGTGCCCCTTGCCCGGGAAAAATAAATGCATTCATTTTAATTTATTTTTTGGTTAGGTAAAAATAATCATAATTGGGTTCTAAAAACTATTTTTCTTTAAACCAATCTGAATATTTTACATAATTATTTGCTATCCGATCTATTTCACCCGCACTTAGTTCTACGCTAATATCCTTTATTTTTTTGGCGGGCATCCCGGCAAAAACAGATCCCTCAGGAATATGGGTCCCGGCGGTCACAACAGCCCCGGCAGCTATAATACTGTTGCTTTCTACCACACAATTATCCATTACTATGCTCCCCATGCCTATTAAAACATTATCCTTTATAGTACAGCCATGTACCAGGGCATTATGGCCAATTGATACATTGTTACCTATTGTAGTTGCCGATTTTTGATACGTACCGTGAATAACCACTCCATCCTGCACATTAACTTTATTCCCCATAGTGATATAATTCACATCTCCCCTTACTACAGCATTGAACCAAATACTGCACTGATCCCCCATAGTAACTTCACCCACAATGGTAGCATTTTCTGCGATAAAACAATCCTCCCCTATCTGTGGCGTTTTACCATTAACTGTTTTAATGATCATAACAATTTGTATTCTTTAGGTTTTGTTTAAAGACCTGAAAGTTATTCAAAATACGATAATAATTGTCTCTTTTTAGAAGCAGAAACCAATAATTCTTTTCCGTTGGATACGATTACACTTCCCCCTTTACCCTTTCTATATTTTATTACCTCATTTACATTTACCAGGTAAGACTTATGGATTCGGGCAAAAGGATAATCAGCAAGAGCCTCTTCAAAATATTTCAAAGTCTTGCTTACGAGTAATTTCTTGTTTTCCAGATAAATTTCTGTGTAATTATCGTCAGCCTTGCAATAAAGTATATCGGAAACATTTAATACCTGAAAACCATCTTGCTGTGGTAAGGTAATTTTGCCTTCAGCTTTATTCATTTTTGATTTTAGAATCTGATCCTCTAATGCATTTTCCTTTTCTTTTATTTCCGTTACATAGGAAACGGCCTTAATGAGTTCATCAATATTTATTGGCTTCATTAAATAATAGGCTGCATGATTGTTTAAGGCCTCCAAGGCATAAGAATTATAAGCGGTTACAAAAACAGTTTCGAAAGATCTATCTGGCAATTGATCCAGCAAATCAAAAGCATTCCCAAAAGGCATTTCTACATCCAGAAAGACAAGATCGGGCTCAGTCCGTGTAAGTATTTCCAAACCCTCCGCAACGCTAGCCGCTTCGCCAACGACTTTCACGCTTTTACAATATTTTGCCAGGTAATTACGCAATATTTCCCTGCTACTGCTTTCGTCTTCAACAATGACTGCCTTTAGTATCATACCACCTTTCTTAAGGTTAAAATTACCTGAGTGCCTGTAGTATCCTTATTCAGGTCTTTCACTGAAACTGACACTTTATCCTTATACATAGTATTGAGAATCGCAATCCGCTTTTTTATGTTTCCCATCCCCTTAGAATTTTGGGTTTTCTGATTTTTTGTTTTTAACTCCTTTGACTTTTTTCTCCCTATCCCATTGTCGGTAATTCGGATTTCAATTAGGTCTGTTTCTTTTTGCACAAGTTCAATACTCAAGGTTCCCTTCTCCTTCTTGTATCGAAGTCCGTGCCAAATTGCATTTTCTATGTAAGGCTGAAGCAGCATTGGAGGAATCTGAAACGCCACAGTATCAATTTGCTCATCTATATTTATAGTATAATCAAACTTCTCAGCAAAGCGCGAATGTTCTAATTTCACATAAAGTTCTATAAGCTCCAATTCTCTCGCGAGTGTTATAAAATCTTCTTCAGAATTTTCAAGAACTGCTCTCATTAAGGTAGAGAACTCGCTCAAATAACGATTAGCACTGCGTTCGTCATTTTTAGCAATGTAATTATTTACAGAATTCAGAGCATTAAAAATGAAATGTGGGTTCATTTGAGAGCGCAATGACTTTAGCGCCAATAAGTTATTAGCCAGCTGTTGCTGTTTGTTACTCCGGTATAAAAAGTAAGCAGCAAGGGCGGTAAGCAATATCCCGAAAACAAGGGAATAAATTATCCATTTTTGTCTTTTATTACTTTCAAGAGCTAGCTGTTGTTCAGTTAATGCCAAATTGTACTTACTCTGTGAAAGCTCCCTTTCTTTTTCCAGGCCTGTAATCCTGCTTTGTCCATTAGCAATTTCTCTGCTTAATCTTGAAGCTTGTGAAATCTCCTGTTCTTTTCTGAGATAAAGTGTATCTACTATTGCAACATACCTCTGATAGGTTTCAAAGGCTTTCGAAAAATCACCTTTATCCCTGTATACCTCAGAAAGTTTTCGTGTGGCATCTTTTTGAATAACCAGGTCGTTTTCACTATCCGCTTCTTTAATACTCTCCTCCAAATAGGGTATGGCTTCATCATACTTATCCTGAGCCACATAAGCATTGGCAATTTTGTAATTAATACTTTGTGCAGTAATAGAATCTGCTTCAATAGGAGTTCTGGCTGACTTGGCAACAGCCCTGGGCATTGACTGCAATTCATTCAAGCTCTTTTTCCTTAGCTTAATCTCATCGTCAAACTGATTTTTCCTATTGTAAAAATCCGCTACTTTTTCTTTTTCCTGAATAGCTCTTTGGGGAGCCTGTTGACTCGAAAGTTCCAAAGAATTGCCGTAATAACTTTCGGCCTCTTCCAGCCTGTTATCCTTTGCAAAGGCATCTGCGATTTTAGAATTTAAATCGGGAATTTTTGGGCTCACCTGATTCTTATTAGCCACTTTTAAACCTTCCTGATAATAGGCTATTGCTTTTTGGGTTTCGCCTAATCCCTTATAGACATCGCCTAATGACTCATATAACTCTATTTTTTGATAGGGCACCAGGCCATTTACCTCCTCAAGAGGATGCAGTATTTCCGCAGCATTTTTATAATCCCTTGTTTGAATATAAGCCTTCCCAAGTAATAAAGCTGTCCTGGAGGTTTTATTGGCCTCCTGGGCATCTTTAAAATTAGCTATGGCAAGATCGTTTTGCCTATGATATTGATATATCTCGCCTAAATTTGTAAGAGCAAGAGCGAGTTCTTTCTTATCCGGATTATTTCCAAGACTACCAATTGCCTGTGCAATGAAATCAATGCTTTTAGCGATATCTCCTTTCTTGTAGAATTTAGCAGAATCTAAATAAACCCGATAGGAATTCTCATCTGAATCTTCAGTCCTCTTTTGTGATTGCGAGAAGCCCACAAAAAGGACAAGATTAAAAACCAGAAACAGGATTCTATTCTTTTGCATGATTTGCATTTATAAAGATAAACTTACTTGATTTATACGGTATTAAAAAATACCATTATTGCAAATCCTGATCTCTTTATCCCTTAATAACAGGCTTTACGCAATCATTGTACCATTTCACTCATCAAGAGGTTCATTTCCCTCATTCCTCGTTTTTTGTGAAAAAGTTCAGACCTACATTTAACCTATATTTCTAATTAAAAAAAAGACATTATGAAAAATTTAAAGCACATTCTCGGCACTTTATTAATAAGTCTGACTCTTGGAACGGCATTGGGGTATGCATCCATAAGCAAGAAGGAAATAAATAATTCTGAGACGGAAAAATTTTTGATTGATAAAAAAGATAAAGACAACAACATTGTTAAAATCGCACTGCTGTTAGATACAAGTAATAGTATGGATGGTCTAATTAATCAGGCCAAAGCACAACTATGGGATATTGTAAATCAATTCTCCTATGCAAAATGTGGAAATGGGCACAGGCCTGGTTTGCAAATAGCGCTGTACCAATATGGAAATGACGGACTATCTTCAAAAGAAGGTTATATTCAACAGGTTATTGGATTCAGCAGCGATCTGGATGAGATTTCTGAAAAACTTTTTTCACTCAGTACAAATGGCGGAGAAGAATATTGTGGGGAAGTTATTCAGACTTCATTACGGCAGTTAGACTGGGGAAAGAATCCTGATAATTTAAAAATGATCTTTATTGCAGGAAACGAACCTTTTACTCAGGGAAAACTAAATTACAGGGACGCTGTGGCCAATGCCAGAGAAAAAGATATCATTGTAAATACCATATTTTGCGGCAACTATCAGCAGGGTATTAACACAGATTGGAAAAAGGGTGCTACCCTAACAGGTGGAGAGTATATGGCCATAGATCATAATAAACAGATAGTTCATATAGATACTCCTTATGACGATATCATCATTAAACTGAATTCGAAATTGAACAGCACTTATATATCTTATGGTACCATGGGAAGTGCAAAACTACAATTGCAATCCAGACAGGATGACAATGCCATGGAAATGGAAGAAGCGGTAGCAGTAAAACGGGCAGTTAGTAAAAGTTCAGGGATGTATAATAATTCGACCTGGGATCTGATAGATGCCTCTGAAGATAAGGAATTTGATGTGGCGTCAATAAATAAAGAAGAACTACCTAAAGCACTTAGAGCTAAATCGAAAGCAGAACTAACTGCGGTTATAGGTGAGAAAAAGGCCGAAAGAAAAAGGATTCAAAAGGAAATACAAGAGCTAAATGCTAAACGGGAGAGTTATATCAGCAAACATGCCCAACAGGAAAAGGGTGAGCTTGAAAATGCAATGCTAAAAGCTATAAAAAGACAGGCTGCCTTAAAAAAGTATAAATGGGAATAATAAACTTAAAATATAGCTATATTAAAAGTGGGTCTAACAAAATAAGGTGTTAGGCCCTTTTTTAATTAGCTCCGGGGCAAAAGCAGTCATATCTGTTTTCCCTGGTAGGTCCAAAATCATAACCCAGGGTAATCTGGTGAAACCCGCCGTTATCTAATCTAATATCTCCTGATTGGTAAGAATAATTATAGGAAAATATAAATCTGTTATAATTGATGCCTACGATTGGAGTAAATAATTGAAGTCTCTGTTCGCCAAAAGTACCATCTACCTGGAACTGGGCACCGTCAAAACTCCTTCTGTACGAGAGACCTGCCCAAAGTGTACCCCAACTCATTTCTCTATAGACCTTGGCATTAAGGTCTACGGTTTTCTCTTCAGTAAAATCTGTTAATTGAAAAAGTATAGAAGGCTCAATTTTCCACAATCCTTTTCCAAATACATAGCCAGCATTAATTAAATACCTCCTTAAATTATCAAATTCAATAGCTGTATAAAGGTCCCGTCCGGTACCTAAGATATTTAAGGCTGCGAAATTTACATAGAATTCCATGTAGTTATAGGACATCCCTAAGTCTATATTAAAATATCCAACACTATTTTTCCCTCCTGTAATAATTGGATCAGGGATAACCGACCTGAATTCTGATTCATCAAGACTACTCTGAATAAAACCTGCGCTCAGCCCGAATGACAACTGATTTAATATTCTAATTTCCGGCCCTAACTGTAAATGATGGGCGTATGTTAGCTTTGCTCCTGTTTGAGAGTGATAGCCATTGGCATCATTAAATATGATAACACCTACCCCACTTGAACTTTCTGGAATCCTGTAGTTTGCGCTAAGTGTCTGCAAACTTGGAGCCTCATCAACACTAAACCATTGCTTTCTGGCCGTAAGTCTAATTTTACCACCTTCGCTAATACCTGCCATTGAGGGGAATACCAAATAGTAATTGTCTGCTAAATAATCAAAATACACAGGAACCCCCTCCTGTGCTGTTAAAGAGCTAGAAAAAGCTACATATGTAAACAAAATCAACAGGAGTTTTCTCATCTAAGAATAGGGCGTGTTTAATGCAGTTTCGTTCAAATATAAAGTATAACGGATGAAATACAACATTATTATATATGCACAGGAAGGGAAAATGGTTGTATTTTTGCAGAAAACAAAACTGATGAAAGAATACGTAATTACAGTAGTAGAAACAAACAACCCGACTATTTTAAAATTTGAGACTAACCATTTTCTTACAAATGGGAGTAATTTCGAATTCAAGAATATTGATGAGGCAAAAAATTCTCCGCTGGCACAACAATTATTTTACCTTCCATTTATAAAAACCGTATATATTTCAGGGAATTTCATCGCCCTGGAACGCTTTGATATAGTAGATTGGCCATCGGTTAAGGACGAGGTAGCGCAACAGTTGGTAGAATATTTAAATGCCGGCGAACCTATAGTGAACGAAGAAGATGGCACAAAGAAAGTGGCTATAACCATTTACGCGGAAATTACGCCAAATCCGGCTGTTATGAAATTTGTCGCGAACAAGAAAATTGTTCCTGCTGTTTTTGAATTTAAAAATCTTGATGAGGCAAAAGGTTCTGATCTGGCCAAAGAGTTGTTTCATCTGCCGTATGTTAAAGAGGTTTTTATGGATGAAAACTATGTTTCCATTACAAAATATGAGGTCGCCAGCTGGGATGAAATTACTATGGAACTTCGCGAAATGATTCGAAATTTTATCGCTGATGGAAATGAAGTAGTCTCCAGCAAAGAAGTAGCAGTGAAATCTCCAGGATCTTCTAATGCACAATTAGACAATGAAGCATTGGATAATACTTCGCAGGAAATTATTAATATTCTGGAAGAATATGTAAAACCTGCTGTTGCCAGTGATGGCGGAAATATACTTTTCCAGTCTTATGAAGAAGATAGCAAAACTGTTAATGTTATTCTCCAGGGTGCCTGTAGTGGATGCCCTTCTTCTACCTATACCCTGAAAAATGGAATTGAAACCATGTTAAAAAATATGCTGGGAGATAAGGTATCGGAAGTGGTTGCCTTAAACGGATAATTATTCCCGAAGTAATTGTTCTCTTGCTTTTAATTTGTTACCTTATCTTAACACTAAAAACAAGTATTATGTCAGTTTTAAAAGTTATTGAAGTATTGGCAAATTCCAATGAAAGTTGGGAAGACGCAACTAAAAATGCGGTTGCTCACGCATCTAAATCAGTAAATAATATACGTTCAGTATATGTAAATGAACAAAGTGCAACAGTTAAAGATGGTAAAATAGATGACTATCGTGTAAATGTTAAAATCACATTTGAAGTCAAATAATCGCTTCGAAAAAAATTAAAAGCGCCATATAGGCGCTTTTTTTATGCTCTGTAATTAGTAGTAACTTTGTATATGTCCAGGTTCAAGTACACATTATTTTTAGTATTAATTACCTTAAACGGTTGCTCTCAAAAAAAAGATACCATGTCATATAAACATACCAATTCATTAATAAATGAAAGCAGCCCTTATTTGTTGCAACATGCTCACAACCCCGTAAACTGGGAACCCTGGAGCACTACCGCACTGGAAAAAGCCGAAAATGAAAATAAATTAGTGCTAATAAGCATTGGTTATGCTGCATGTCATTGGTGCCATGTTATGGAAAAGGAATGTTTCGAGGATGAGGAAGTGGCAAAACTGATGAACGAAAATTTTGTTAATATAAAAATTGACAGGGAAGAACGACCAGATATTGATCATCTATATATGGATGCTGTTCAAATGATGACGGGAAGAGGTGGATGGCCATTGAACGTTGTTACATTGCCAGACGGACGCCCATTTTGGGGAGCCACTTATGTAAAAAAAGACGACTGGATGAAAGTTCTGAAAGAACTCACCAGACTTTACAGAGAACAGCCGGAGAAGATAAATGGATATGCCAAGGACCTGGCTGAAGGTATTAAGGCGATTAATCTTGTTGAAATTGCCCCCGACTCTCAGATTTTAACCGAAGATCAATTAGATAATTCAGTTAAGAAATGGTCTCGCTATTTTGATCATAATTATGGTGGCTATAATAGAGCTCCTAAATTTATGATGCCTGGCAATCTTGACTTTTTATTGCATTATGCCACATCCAGAAAAAATGATGACCTCCTGGAGTATATCAATTTAACTCTTACGAAAATGGCTTATGGAGGAATTTTTGATCATTTGGCCGGTGGTTTTTCAAGATATTCTGTAGACGGCAAATGGCATGTCCCCCATTTTGAAAAAATGTTATATGACAATGGCCAATTGATAAGTTTGTATTCCAAGGCATATGCCGTAACCCAAAAGCCCCTATACAAGAAAGTAGTGGAAGAAACAATTGCATTTATCACCTCGGAGCTTATGGATAGCACAAATGCCTTCTATGCTTCTTTGGATGCAGATAGCATAAATGAAACAGGGGAATTGGAGGAAGGTGCATTTTATGTTTGGCAAAAAGAGGAATTGCAAACTTTGCTCACTGATAAATTTAATCTTTTCAAAGACTACTATAACATAAACGACTTTGGCCTTTGGGAGCATGGTAACTACGTCTTAATTAGGGATGAAACAGAAAAGGCAATAGCCAAAAAACACAAGATCTCTATTTCTGAAATCAATAAAATCATTTTAGATTGTAAAGAAATTCTAAACAATGCCCGTAAAAAAAGAAACCGCCCCAGATTAGATGACAAAATCCTTTGTTCCTGGAATGGATTAACGCTAAAAGGATTGACAGACGCTTACCGGTTTATTAAAAATGATGACTATCTGGATCTGGCTTTAAAAAATGCCAATTTTATTAAGGCAACCTTTTTGAAGACAGATGGCAGCCTTTACCATAATCATAAAAATGGTAAAAGCACCATTAATGGGTATCTGGAAGATTATGCAACCGTGATAGATGGTTTTATGGGACTTTATGAAATTACCTTTGATGAGAAATGGCTTAGTACCGCAAAAAAATTAACGAATTATTGCATTACTAATTTTTCTGATGAAAAAAGTGGTTTGTTTTTCTTCACTCCCAAACAAGATTCTTTTGTAATTAGAAGAACCATAGAAAAGGCAGATAATGTCATCCCATCTTCGAACTCTATTATGGCCAAAAATCTGTTTAAATTATCACGATTTTTTCCGGATGAGGATTACGAAAAAATAGCGCGACAAATGGTTATGAATCTGCAACAGAGTTTTGAGAAAGATACTGCCAGTTATGCCAATTGGCTTCATCTGGTATTGTATTTTCAAAATCCCTTTTATGAAATAAGTATAGTTGGGGAAGACTATATGAAAACAGCGAGTAATATGCAGCAATCTTATTTGCCAAATGCTGTTTTTGCAGGAGCAAAAAAGGAGAGCGAATTATCACTAATTAAAAACAGATTTGTAGCTAATAGCACCCTGATTTACCTCTGTGAACATGGTTCCTGCAAATTGCCAACCACCGATATTGAACATGTATTAAATCAACTTAAATAAGAATGCCCATTTCAATTACTTTTTCACTCCTTTTACTGGCAATATTTGAATTGTTTTAATAATATTGCGTTTCAAAAAAAATAAGCCATGCAAGATTTATCCAACTATGACAAACATGTAGAAAACGCCATAAGCTGGTTTTGGGAAGTTTTTCCCGATATGATCACAGCTGTTATTATTTTATTAGCAGGTTTATGGTTTATTAAATTTATCAACCGCCTTACACGCAGATTTTTTGACAAAAAGGATTACGACCCTACGCTGGAATCCTTTCTTATGAATTTAATAAGTGTGGGCTTAAAGGTTGTTCTCTTTGTTGCGGTGATAACGCAGTTAGGTGTGGAATCTTCTTCTCTACTCGCCGTTTTGGGGTCTGCCGGACTAGCGATTGGCCTTGCACTTCAGGGTTCTTTGGCCAACTTTGCGGGAGGAATATTAATCCTTTTATTCAAGCCTTTTAAAGTAGGAGATTTTATTTCCGCCCAGGGAGTAGATGGTACGGTCAAGGAAATTACCATTTTCACTACCAAGCTAAATACCTTTGGTAATCAGGTAGCAATTATACCTAACGGACAACTCTCTAACAATAATATTATTAATTATAATGCAGAAGAAAACAGGAGGGACAAAATTGATATTGGCATTGGCTATGGCTCCAATATTAAAAAAGCTAAAGACATCCTATTGGAAATATGCATGGAACAAACAACTATACTAAAAGAACCGGAGCCACAGGTATTTGTGGGTGAATTGGCAGATAGTTCTGTAAATCTGACCTTGCGTTTCTGGGCAAAAAATGAAGATTTTTGGGCAGCTCATTTTTTTGTGATGGAAGAACTAAAAAGTAGATTTGACAAAGCAAATATTGAAATACCATTTCCACAAAGAGTGGTGCATAAGGCCTAATTCAATTTCAAAAAATAGCTGTGATTTTGTATCTTTGCATACAAAATCCAGCGGATATGAAAGTCATTTATCTTCTCTTTTTTATTATTTGTAATATTGGATTTTCGCAGTATAATGGGAATCCCCAAATTCTGAGTCATGGCCAATTGGAATTAGCTTTTTATGAAGCTCCAACGGTCGGTTCACAATACCTGAATGAAATTTATCAAGAAGGTACCGCAATTATAGACAGTTCAAAAGAAGAAAACCGGTTAATGCGCTACAATGCGTATACTGATGAGATGGAGTTTTTGAGTAAAGAACAGAAACCACTTAGACTGCTTAAACGTGAAAATATTGAAGTTATCCTGAATGGAAAGAAGTATAAGGTACTATACTATTATTTTAAAAATAAAATAGCGAAGGGTTATTTTAATCCACTTAATGAAGGTGAAGTTGTGCTGTATCTCCAACCTAAAAAGCGCTTAACAATGGCAGAAGCACCGGCAAATGGCTATGATGATCTTGCTCCTGCAAAGTACGAGAACAAATTTGAATACTATCTAAAGAAAGGGGACAAACCAATTACAAAGATTGAGATTGGCAGAAAAGATATCCTTAACCAACTAGGGGATCGCAAAGAGGCTATCAAAAGTTATATAAAAGAAAATAAACTTAAGCTCAGAAAAGTAGAGCATGTGATAGAAGTATTGAATTATTATAATGGAAAGTAAATCACTTATTACCCTATTACCTTTTCTTTTGATGAATAATAAAATCCTTTAAATAATCGGGTTCAAAGTAAGCCGTGTTTTCAAAGTTCTTCAACTTAAATTCTTTATAGGACAGAAAACACATTTCTTTGGCTGAAGGCACAACCGAATCATGAAAAACAAAGTTCGGATGTTTCAATATTTCTCTGCATTTAACGGCTCCGCTACCAACAATATATACCTTACCCTGTTGCGTGAATTTGTTATATAACTTTGGTTGAACCTCCTCTACCCTGGTTCCCCTTATCTGCTCATAATCAGAATTAAACACAGCGGAATACACCTCCATACGCCGGGCATCCAGAACCGGAATCACAACTCCTTCCGTTAGTTTAAGTTGAGATGCCATACTTTCTAAAGTAGAAATTCCTATAAGTGGAATGTCCAGTGCAAAACAAAGCCCCTTAGCGGCAGAAACACCTATCCGCAAACCCGTATAAGAACCAGGTCCTTTACTAACGGCAATGGCATCAAGATCAGTGGAAGATATTGAAGCTTCTTCAAGTGCTTCTCTTATAAAATGATGTAAATCTTCTGAATGGGAATAAGACGCTTTATTGACCTCTTTTAGCACAATCATACGACCATCTTTTGCAATACTTACCGAGCAATTTGTGGTCGCCGTTTCAATGTTCAAAATTAATGCCATAACTATTGAGCAAATATAGAAAGACCTGTTGGGTATAAGCAACTCAACAGGCCAAATCTAAAACTTATTTCTTCTTTAATCAATTGCAATAGGAAGACCAAAATAGAATTCCAATACTTTAATTCTAAAAACATAGTCATACTTGGTACGTATCACCTCAGCTTCCGCATTGTCGACCCTTGCCTGCGCCTGACTGTAATCAAAGGAATTCATAATACCAACATCAAATCTTTCTTTGGAGTAATCTAAAGCCAATCTTCTGGCCTCCCTTGTTTTAAGGGCAGCGTCATAGGCTTTAGAACTGTTAACTACATCTACATAAGCCTGATTTATATTGGTTTCCAGATCCAATTTATTCTGTTCCAGATCCAATTCAGCCTTTTTGACATTAATTTGTGAACGTTTAATATTATTTCTTGTACTCCAACCATTAAAAACGGGTATGCTAATTTGTGCTCCAAATGCGATACCATCATTTATCCATAATTGATCTTTAAAAGGGATTACCTGCCCGGTTATGGGATCCAAAAACTGATCAGAGTATCGGGTATTATAGTTAAAAAATGCACTAAGTGTTGGATAAGCTGCACCCTTGGCAAGAGCTAAATCTTTCTCAGCCAAATCTACACTGGTCTCAAAAAACTTGGTCTCGTACCAGTAAGTCATGGCCTTATCAAAGATAGCCTTAGGAGAATTTTTCAAAATATCTGCCGCAGGTACCTCAAAATCTACATCTGAAATATCAAAGTTTTCATAATCCGTGATCTGAAGAAGCTGGGCTAGACTAATACGATTTATTAGTACATCGTTCTCGGCATTGATGATTTGCTGTTCCCGGGTTGCGGCAGTAGCTTCAATTTCCAATAAATCTCCTCTAGCTACTACACCCGACTCAACTAATTCCCTGGTCTTGTTTAAATCCTGTTCTGTAACAGCATAAAGTGCCTTGGCTACTTTTGCAGCTTCCTTACTAGACAAAATACTTAGATAATTTATTGCAACATTTAATCGAATATCATTTACCAGGTCGTCCAGACGATATTTATTTGCTACTGCGTTGAGTTTAGCTCTGTTCAGTCTGTGTACATTTCTAAGTCCATCAAACAAAATTGCGCTGGAGGTAATGCTACCGGAAGAGGTAATTTGTGTAGTGTTAACCGGTTGATTATTGGTAGGGTCAAAAGACAGACCCGTATTGCTTTGACCATTCAATGTTCCATTCAAATCCGGCAGAAAAGCGCCAATAGCATCCGATTTATCAATGGTGGCATTTTCAAGATCCAATTCAAATTGTTGAATGGAGAGATTATTTTCTACTGCGTATGTCACGCATTCCTCGAGTGTCCATATCTTTTTCTGTGCCATTGTCATACCCATGGCACATAGAAGTAAAAGAGCAGTTAGTTTAAATTTCATCTGTCGTTTTTTGATAATTATAATTGATTGACTATGCGTAACATATTAAACTTAATTAGGCGTCTTCTTCTTCAGTTTCTTCCTCTTCTTCTTCGCCCTTTTTAATCGGCTCAGTTTTATTCCAGACCTTTACTTCATCTTCTTCTGTTATGCCAGAAATAATTTCCACATTAACCCCATCCGAAATTCCTATTTCAACCTCTTTACGCTCAAATTTCTGATCTCCCACAGCTACTTCAACATAGGGTTCATCTGTTTCCTTATCAAATTGCAGTAGGGCTTCAGGTATCACCATAACACTATCTTTCTTCTCAAGCACCAGTGATGCGTTAGCACTATATCCTGCCCTTATCATAAAATCTCCTTCAACAACCACATCACCTTCTATTTTAAATTGTACCGCTCCGGATTCTTCTATCCCTTTAGGAGCAATAAATTTTAACTTTGCCTCAAATTTTTGATCGTCAATGGCTCCCAAACTAATTTCGAGGGGCATACCTATCTCCAGTTTATCAACTTCTCCCTCATCAACTTTTCCTTCAAAAATCATCTTATTCAAATCGGCAATCGTAGCTATTGTTGTTCCATCATTAAAGTTATTACTCTGAATAACCTGATCTCCTTCCCTTACCGGAATTTCCAATAATGTGCCTGCAACAGTAGCCCGAATGTTGGTATTGGCACTTGTAGATCCACCTGCAGAACCTCTTCTGATAATCAGATAATCTGCACGTGCATTATCTAATTCCTGAACAGCCTGGTCATATTGCAGCTGTAAAGCATTAAAGTCCTGGCTGGAAATAACCCCTTTATCAAACAAGGCCTTATTTCTTTTATATTCAATTTCGACATTATTCAATGCTATCTCCGCATTTCTTACCCTTCCGCGGGCCTGATTCAGGGATTGCTCGTTCGGTACGACCTTTATTACTGCTATTAAATCCCCCGCCTTAACCTGTGTGCCTTCTTCCAGGTAAATTGTTTCAATAATTCCAGAAATCTGAGGTTTGATCTCAATCTCGTCTTCAGGGATTACTTTTCCAGTAGCTACTGTTTTCTTCTCAATATTAGAAGTAAAGGGTTTTTTAGTTTCGTACGTTATGGCTGATTTGCTATTGGATTTTATAAAAAATGCTGCAGCCCACAATGCTCCAAGCCCCAAAATCCCAATCAAAATATATTTTACAATTTTGTTCATCTTAATCGAATGTGTTAGTATCTAGTTAATGGTTTTGTTTATTCTTCTCTTAACGCATCTATAGGCTTAATACTCACAGCCCGCTGTGCAGGAATTGAACCTATTAGTGTTCCCAGTATTATCATTATGGCCAGGGCTCCCAGGACAAATGGTATAGGAACCGTAGGATTCGTATATGGAAAATTAATGTCCTGAGTAAGGTTATTGATCAGACTCAATACCCCGGCTCCTAATATGATCCCAACAATTCCGGCAATCATAGTCAGAAATACAGATTCTAATATAATCAGTGAACGGACTTCCCTTGGTGTTGCACCTAATGCCCGGCGAATGCCTAATTCCTTAGTACGCTCTTTAACAGAAATCAGCAGTATATTGCCAATCCCAATTACCCCAGCCAGGATAGTTGCAACTCCAACAATTAGGGATAAAAAGGTAATACCATTGGCAAATCCCATAATCTTATTAAAAATTTCGCCTAAATTAAAAGCCCCAAAAGCGCGTTCGTCTTCAGGGTGAACCTTATGTATGCTTCTTAAAACGGCTTTAATGTCTTTTTCCACCTGAATAACATCAGCATCATCATAAGCGGCAATTGTAAAAAACTGAGAATTATCTCCGGTATTATAAAGTTTTTTGAAAGTGCTAAACGGAATAAAGATATCTCCATCCGTTCCAAATGGGGTTGTCTGTGTAAATTTATGTACTCCAACAACCTGGAAATAAACATTTTCAACCCTTATATATCCACCTATGGGGTCTTCGTCTTTATCAAATAACTCCTGCTGCGTGCGCTCTCCGATAACACAAACTTTTCTTGCCTGTGCAATATCTTCGTCGTTTATAAACCTTCCGTTATCATAAATTTTTTGTGTAGCAATTTTTGCAATTTCGGGAAAGTAACCATATACCGCATAACTATTGGATTTAATTCCCCGTACTGTCAAAGCAGACGCTCCTCCAAAAGCACCTCTCGTATTCACAGGGGCTATATACTGTATTTCGGGAATTCGATTTTTTAGGACCATTGCATCCTGGACCTTTAATCGTAACTGTCTCCCGGTTTTATACCCTGCGTAGGGCATGCTGGTACTTTGAGACCATGCCCATATACTGTTCTTAGCCACTGTTTCGAAGTTCTTTTCAAATCCGTTATCCATTCCTTTTGCTGCCCCTGCCAGGGCGATATAGATAAAAATACCCCATAAAACCCCTATAACAGTGATTATAGTCCTGGTCTTGTTCTTTCCGATAGATCCGAAAATTTCCTGCCAGGTATTTTTGTCAAAAAGAAATCGAATACTATTCATCTCGTAATGCTACTATAGGTTTAATTCTTGCTGCTCTTTTGGCCGGGATATATCCTGCAATTGCACCAAATAATATTAATACAAGAGTTGCAATTATTGCCACGGCAGTATTTATGTATGGATTTGTTATAAAATAATCTTCAGCCAAAGTTTCTCCTAAAGAGGATAGCAGGGCAATTCCAATTAACATCCCAGTAAAACCAGATATTGTTGTGATAAAAACCGATTCAAGTAAAATTGTGCTGATCACGTCCTTTGGTGTGGCGCCTAAGGCTTTTCGTATTCCTAATTCCTTTGTCCGCTCCTTAACCACAAACACCATGATATTGCTAATTCCAATAATCCCGGCTATTATTGTCCCAAAAGCTACAAATGCCACAATAATTTGCAATACACGGGCGAATTGCTGATTTTGTTGTAATTGATCTGCAACATTTCTGATGAAAATTCCATTTTGATCGTCCGGACTTATGAATTTCTTGTCCTTAAAAAATTTATCCAGACTTCGTTCAAAAGCCATTGCTCCTACATAGCCCATTTCAGGTTTAAAGGCCACAACTATCTGGTCTATTTTATCTGTGTTTTTTTCAATTAGTTGCAGTGTAGTATAAGGGACATATATACCACGTTCTTCTCTATCACCACCATCATCCTGAAAAACTCCTATGACTTTAAAAACACTTCCACCAATATCCACATATTTACCAATAGCATTTCTGGATCCAAACAGGTCCTGTTCCACTAATCGCCCAATTACTGCGTGTTTTGTCTTATTCTTTATATCCTCCACATTCAAGTACCGGCCTTTCATAATAATGGTCTTTTCAGCAAATTGGTGACCCCAATCTACCCCGGTGGTATTATAATTGTCCGATTCTTCTTTAAATTTCACCAATCTGTTTCTTGTAATTCTGGGGGTTACATACTCCAGAAACATCGGAAAATTTTTTTTGATGTCTGCCAGGTCGCTATTTTCAAATTCAATTCGCCTCGATGATTTATATCCTTTATACGGGAGTGTGGTTTTTCCAGGAAAGAAATAAAGTACATTGGTAGCGTCTTCCTGAAAAAATTTGTCAAAGGTGTTAATTAAGCCGTTACCAAGACCAAAAAGAGAAACAAAAATTAATATCCCCAAAGCAACTGTAAAACCTGAAAGAAAGGTCCTAAGTTTATTTTTTTGGATAGTTTCAAATATCTCGTTCCAAGTGTCTCTACTAAACATACGCTGATGCTCTTACTTGCTTCACTTTTTTATCTTCGACAATAACACCATCTTTCAGGTAGACGATCCTTTTACACATATGAGCTATATCATCTTCATGGGTTACCACTAAAATTGTATTACCCTGGTCATTAATTTTCTGAATTAAATCCATAACCTCATAAGATGTTGTACTATCCAGGGCACCTGTTGGTTCATCGGCAAGAAGTACTTTAGGTTCCGAGGCCATAGCCCTGGCAATGGCTACTCTTTGATTCTGTCCACCTGAAAGTTCACTAGGCAAATGAGTAGCCCACTCTTTCAAACCCACCTGATCAAGGTATTTCAACGCCCTTTCCTGCCGTTCTTTTCTTGGAACTCTTTGATAGTATAAAGGCAAGGCTACATTTTCGAGCGCACTTTTGTAATTAATAAGATTAAATGACTGAAAAACAAATCCCAAAAATTTATTGCGATAATTGGCTGCCTTGGTCTCATTAAGGTTTTTTATTGGTACACCATCCAGTGTGTATTCCCCGGAATCAGCTACATCCAACATGCCCAGAATATTCAATAAGGTAGATTTTCCAGAACCGGATGAGCCCATTATTGCCACTAATTCTCCTTCCTCAACTGTAAAATTGATTCCCTTTAAAACATGGAGGACATTGCTGCCCATCTTATAGGATTTGTGTAAATCTTTTATTTCAATCATGGTTAGTGTCTTATGTTATAACTATTCAAATCCAGTAATAGGACAGTCAAGTTGTTAAAATGTTACAAATAATCTTCAAAATATTTTGTTAAAAGCTAGCCTCCAAACTCATCAGGCTTTACTTCATTCCATACTTTTATCTCATCCTCTTCTTCAAGACCAGACTTCACTTCCACATAAATTCCATCACTTATACCCAGTTCCACATCCCTTCTCTCAAATTGCTGATCCCCGGTAGCTATTTCCAAAAATGGCTTTTTGGTTTCAGGGTCGAATTGAACCAGTGCTTCTTTTATAGAAAGAACACTATCTGCCCTATCCAGAATTATGGATGCATTTGCACTGAGGCCTGCGCGTATAAAGACAGAATCCTGTTTCTTCAGGGTTCCTTTAATTTCGAATTGAATAGCACCATTTTCCTCATTACCCTTTGGGGCTATATAATCGAGAATAGCGTCAAAAGTAATATTTTCAAGAGCTCCCACAGTAATTTCCAAAGGGAGGTCTTCCTTTATCTTTCCCACCTCAGATTCATCTACTTTTCCTTCAAATATCATTTTATCTACATCTGCTATGGCAGCAATTGTAGTTCCCTCATTAAAGTTATTACTCTCAATTACCTGATTACCCACTTCTACAGGCACTTCCAAAACCATTCCGGTCACGGTAGACCTGATCATAGTGTTCGCAGAATTGCCATAACCTCTCGTAGTTCCAGTTTTTACAATATCATATCTTTTATTTGCAGCACTATAGGATTGCTTAGCCTGGTCATAACTTACCTGTGCCCTTTCCAGGTCAACTTTTGAAATTACCCCTTTGTTAAAAAGATTGCTCTGTCGATCAAAATTCCTCCTTTGGTCATCCAAGGCTATTTTAGCTTCATCAATACTGTTTTTAGCATCATTAAGAGCATTAAGGTTTGGTACCACCTTTATTTTTGCCAATAGGTCTCCCGATTTCACAAAATCTCCCCCTTCAACAAAAATTTCCTCAATAACTCCCGATATATTAGGTTTTATAAGGACTTCTTCTAAGGGTAAAATACTGCCAGTAGCCACCGTTTTTTTGATAATAGTTTGTATAGAAGGTTTCTCAGTTTCATAAACAATAGGATCTTGTTCATTCTTTTGATAGAGGTAAAACATAGCACCTCCAAAAGCCAAAAAAATGACAATTAGAATGATTATAGTTACTGACTTTTTCATTTTTATAGTTTTAATGATTGATGTTTAAAATTTATTCTGTTCTTAAGGCATCTATTGGCTTTACCTTTATTGCACTCTGCGCCGGAATAAAACCTGCAAGTAAACCCGATAATACAAGGATTATCAGAGCAATGGAAACTACACCTAAACTAACACTGGGATTCAGAAACATATCTACAGGCCCATTAGCCTCTAATAGCGCATTAACCCCATAAATAAATAAAGCTCCAAAAATAATACCAGCCATACCGGAGACTATAGTCAGAAAAATTGACTCCATTAAAATCTGCTTTTTAATAGACCAGGGATCCTCGCCCAATGCCCTGCGTATCCCTATTTCCTTAGTCCTTTCCTTTACGACAATTAGCATAATATTACTAACTCCGATTATACCGGATAACAAAACTAAAATACCCACAAAATAAGCTATAAAACTCATTGCTCCGAAAAGGCTTTCTACTCTGTTATACTGCTCGTAAAGATCAAAATAACCAACTGCCCTGGTATCATCAGGATGAATTTTATGCCTGGTTTTCATTAAAGAAACAATATCCTCTTTTAAGCCGGAAATAGAGGCTCCGTCATTTGCTGTAATAGCCATCCAACCAACGTTATTGCCCATATTAAATGCTTGCGAAAATGAAGTAAAGGGTACATATATTTCTTTTTGGGCTTCTTCCCCATCCCCATCATTACTATTCTTCTTATAGGTACCCACTACCATAAAATTTACGCCCTGTATCTTAATATAACTGCCAATGATTTCCTCTTCCTTATCATATAATTCATTTCTAACTCCGGCACCTATAATAGCAATTTTCCGTTTTTCCTGAATATCGTTCTGGTTTATAAACCGACCTTCAGTAATCGTCATAGGATCCTGGTTAATAATCTCAGGATAGTCACCATAAACGTTGTATGCCCCGGTATTTAAACCTCTAACCACATTATTGTCATTCCCAAATCCACTTAATTGATTTCTGGGCGATATAAATCGCAAATCGGGGATATTATCACTTATGCTCTTTACATCTTCAACCTTAAATCGAAATCTTCTTCCAATGGGTAATCCCATATGTGCCTTTGTAGTACTGCGTGTCCACATAAACATAGTATTCGTAGCAATATCTCCAAAATCTGCCTTGATACCATTTTCCAGGCCTTTTCCCGCAGAAAGCAAAATTATTAAAATGAGTATCCCCCAAAAAACACCAAAAGCAGTAAGAACAGTCCTGAACCAGTTTGTGGTCAGTACTTCTAATATTTCTTGCCATCGATCTCTATTAAACATAATTCCGATATCTTATTCGTCTCTTAAGGCTTCAATGGTATGAATACTTGCCGCCCTCCAGGCGGGGAAAAATCCTGCTACCGCTCCCGCAAATATCAGTACGAAAACCGTAGAAAGGGCAACATTAAAATTAACAGAGGGGTTAAGTATATAATCTACTTCTATATAAGGCCCTACTATTTCCAAAAGCCCCATACTAAAAATTAGTCCGGCGAATCCGGAAATGGCTGTAACAAAAATAGATTCTTGCAAAATCATTCCTACAATCGACCAAGGTTTGGCGCCTAAGGCTTTTCGGATGCCTATTTCTCTCGTTCTCTCTTTCACAACAATGAGCATTATGTTACTTACACCAACTACCCCTGCAATGATTGTACAGATGCCTACAAACCAGAAAAAGAATTTAATATTTCCGATGAGACTATAGTAGCGTTTTGCTTCTTCCAATGCACTCCAAACCTGTATTGCACCCGAATCTTCAGGTGCTACTGTATGAACCTGCTGAAGGTGTGCCTGCAATTTTTCCTTAAAAGCCGTAGCCTGAACCACAGCCAGGTCAAAATTTTCCTCCATTGGCAACGTATAGCTCATGTTATTAATTCTATCGCCCCCATTAAATACCCGTTGTGCAGTAGTTATAGGAATATATATGCGTTCTTCTTCCCGGTCCTCTCTCTCCGAATATGTTCCAACAATTTTAAATAGTACTCCGGATATATTTATGTACTCTCCCAAGGGGGTTTCAAGATCCTTAAATACATCGCGTTTAATTTTATTTCCAATTATAGCAACCTTAGCAGTGGTTACTTCATCCTTATAATTCAAAAATCTCCCTTCAGACATTTTTGCATTCTCAATAAACTGAAAATCATAGGAAACGCCTTGAATCCCGTAAACCAACGCCTCTTTTCCGTAATTCACCGAGACATTACGGACAAATATCCTGGGCGATTTGTATTCAATTTTATCTCCAAACAATGCCAGTGAAGATTCGTAATTTTCATTTTTAAGCTGAATACTCCTACCTGGGTTAAGTCCTTTGAATTCCTTGGAGGTAACTCCTGGCCAAACCCAGACACTGGTAGCGGCATCTTCTTCAAATTCATGGGCAACACCATTTTGCATTCCCTGACCAAAACCTAATAAAATTACCAGTATAAAAATTCCCGAGGCCACAGATAAGCCAGTAAGGAAAGTCCGTAATTTGTTTTTACGGATCGTGTCAAAAATTTCCTGCCATCTTTCGAGATCGAACATGGAGTTGGCTAATTAATGATTAATGTTTAAGCTCCTAATAAATAAGACTTCCAGAAAAAGTAATTGTTACAGTCAGTGACGTAAAAAATTGTTAAAATTGAGCCTACTTTTATGATCTCATTTTTCTGTAAACAAAATAAAAAAGAACGCCCAACAAAATATAAGGAAGAGCCATTAAATATACAATCCCGTTATTAATGCCTTCAGCCATAGAATTATCGTCCTGACTTTCCAGAACTGCCCTGCACATAGCGCATTGAGCTGTCGATAGAAATGGTATTACAAAGAATAAAATTACCAGTATAAAGTCTCTAATTTTCAATCCAGTGTACATTGTATAATTCAAACTTTTAATATTCGTAATATGGTGAAATCATTAAATAAACAATGACTCCGGAAACCGCTACATATAACCAAACAGGGAACGTAATTTTGGCTAGTTTACGGTGACGTTCAAAATCTTTTAAATATGCACGGGCATAAGTCTTAAGTACCAGGGGTATAATTACAATTGACAAGAAAATATGTGATATTAGTATGAAAAAATACACATATTTAAGTATCCCCTCACCTCCATAAGAGGTGGAATCTGCTGTCATATGATACGCAATATACATGAGTAAAAAAAGTAATGATAAAACAATACAAGCACTCATAATATTCTGATGCAAAACTCTTTTGTTATTCTTAATGGCCCAAACAGCATATATAAGTAAGATCGCTGTAAGTCCATTTATTGAGGCATAAATAGGGGGTAGAAATCCCAAAGGCTCAGAATTAGGGATTCTAACACCAAATAATACTACAACCACCAGGGGAACCAAAATTGATACGATTGTAATTATCTTGTTAAATTTCCGCTCTTCAGCTGTTATATTCGGTTTATTCATTTAAAAGCTTCTTTATGTCCTCCTTTAAAATACTAATCTCCTGTATTTCTCCTTCCTCATTTTCTCCCTGAGACTCGCTAATTGTTCCTCTGTAATAAATAATTGGGTTTCCAAAATCATCGGCTCTAGAACGGAGATATCCATTTTTGTCAACCAGTGCAAATAAGCCAGAATGTTCAAATCCACCAGGGACTTCCGAATTTTCCGCTGCAAAAATATTAAATCCGATGTTTGCCAGATCAAAGATTGCCTGACGGTCGCCGGTCATTAAGTGCCAATCCAAATCATTTATACCATATTTTTCAGCGTATTTTTTCAACACCCCAGGTGTGTCGTATTCCGGATTAATCGTAAACGAGGCAACACCAAAATTATCCAAATCCCTGAATTCTTCCTGAATTTCAACCAAATTGGAGTTCATAACCGGACAAATTGTAGGACATGTTGTGAAAAAAAATTCTACTATATAAACCTTTCCTTCGTAGTCTTTTTCAGAAATTAAGATGCTATCCTGATTTAGAAATTGAAAAGATGGGACTTTTCTTTTCTCATTATTCAAATAGATAAAATTAAGCGGCTCATCAGTGTCGGCAAGATTCATACGATCATGTTGTGTGATCGTACCCGTCTTTACCCGTTCAATAATTTTGGGAATAAAAATGATGCCAAAAACCAAGATCACAAGGGATACCCAGACATAAGTGTATTTATTTCTCATTAATTTGTTCTTTCTGCATTATTCTTCTTGAGTGCCATACGGTACTCTGCTAAAATGATTTTGACATCATCTTCCATTTTATTATTAAGTTCGGCAACAGAGGTGGCGTTAAAGCCA
>CBDUGN010000033.1:0-24755 GCA_965366915.1 uncultured Eudoraea sp.
TGATATGTTTTAAACCTATTAACTGAATTTCCTGAGGGTTGGCTTCAGTAAATTTTTCGAAGTAATCTGGTTGTACATCCAGTTGTCCTTTAGTGTATTGCTTTCTTCTTATGAGTTCGAAAAAACATCGGGTGGTGGCTTCTACATCAGATGTGGCATTGTGTGCTTCCGCAAAAGGCGTATTAAACAAATACTGATGCAGTTCTGTAAGAGTGGGGAGCTTAAATTTACCGCCGCGTCCTCCCGGAATTGCGCAGAGGGTGGCCGTATGTTCTGTACAGGTATCCAGAACGGGCAATTCCCCTAGCAACGTATTTTGATTGGCTCTATAAAATTCAGCCCCCATTATGTTAATATCAAAACCAACATTCTGACCGACTACAAATTTGGTCCTGGCAAGGGCATCATTAAATTTTTCCAAAATTTCGGACAGGGGGTGCCCCTTTTCAAGGGCAAGTTCGGTAGATATTCCGTGAATTTTTTCGGCGTCATAAGGAATATTGAAGCCATCTGGCTGTATCAGGTAGTCCTGCCGATCCAACAAATTGCCCATTGCATCGTGCAATTGCCAGGCAATTTGAATACAACGGGGCCAGTTTTCCGTGTCACTTACCGGAGCATCCCATCTTTTTGGCAGGCCAGTGGTTTCAGTATCAAAAATGAGGTACATAGTAATTTGGTATCAGCTTAAAAAGAAGTAGCTAAAAATAATCAAAAACAAAATTCATTAATAGCAGAGTTGTCACGAGTTATTAACGCCAGCACAGATATTATTTTTTAAGTTCTTTCGAGATACATATCTTTAAAACGACTTAAAGTTATATGAAATGAATATTAAGATTAAATTTTGGGGTTTACATGTAATATTGAGTGTTTTGGTTTGCTCAACAGTGTTGCAAAAAACCTTCGGACAAGATAACAATAAACCACCCAATTTCATCATAATCTTTGCAGATGATCTTGGTTATGGAGACCTGGGGGTTTACGGCCATCCCACTATTCAAACTCCCAACCTGGATCAAATGGCCTACGAGGGACAAAAATGGACCAATTTTTACGCAGCGGCCAGTGTTTGCACACCCAGCAGGGCCGCTTTACTTACCGGAAGATTAACGGTAAGGAGTGGCATGTCTAGCCATAAGAGAAGAGTGCTTTATCCCAATTCGAAAAATGGTTTACCGGCATCTGAAATCACCCTGGCCGAACAACTCAAACAGGTTGGTTATAAAACAGCCTGTATAGGAAAATGGCATTTGGGTCATAAAGAGCAATATCTCCCAACCAACAATGGTTTTGACTATTACTATGGGATTCCATATTCTAATGATATGGATATGGCAGTGGATATTCCCTATTGGGAGTATTGGAAACAACCCAATGAGGAAATTAAAACAAATCATTTTAATGTTCCGTTAATGCGGAATACAGAGATCATAGAACGTCCTGCTAACCAAAATACAATCACCCTCAGATATACAGATGAAACTATTTCATTTATAAAGAAAAACAGACAAAATCCATTCTTTATTTATTTGGCTCACAACTTGCCTCACATACCCTTATTTGTTTCAAAAGAATTCAGAGGTAAAAGCAAACGTGGATTATACGGGGATGTATTGGAAGAAATAGATCATGGGGTTGGGAAAATAATTGCCACCTTGAAGGAAGAAGGTCTCGAAAATAACACCATAGTGGTGTTTACCTCAGATAATGGTCCATGGTTAAGTTTTAAGCTTAACGGAGGTAGTGCCGGACTTTTAAGAGCTGGTAAAGGTACAACATGGGAAGGTGGTATGAGGGAGCCGGGAATTTTCTGGGGACCTGGAATAATTAAGCCCGGGTTGGTAAACGGCCTGGGCTCAACCATGGATCTTTTTACGACATTTAGCCATATGGCAGGAGCCAAAATTCCGGAAGACAGAATAATTGACGGTTACGATTTAAGTGAAACTTTGCTGCATGGGAATCCAAGTCCCCGTGAGAAACTTTTTTATTACAGGGGGACCGATATTTATGCTGTGCGTTTAGGAGATTTCAAGGCCCATTTTATTACCCAGGGGGAATATGGTCAATTTGGTGAAAAAGCGGTGCACGACCCTCCACTTCTATATAATTTAGGTACTGATCCGGAAGAGCGATTTGACGTAGCCAAAGAAAATCCGGATGTTATTAAAGAGATTAATTCGCTTATTTCTGAGCATCGTTCTAAATTGGTAATTGGTCAGGATCAATTAGCAGAAATAGAATAAAACGAAATAGTTTTAAAAGTATTGGTGATTTCCAGAAAACACTTATATTTGCACCCCATTTTAGAGGGAAAAAATAAAGAATTAATAATCGAGGGTCGGGAACCCTGCAAAATTAATGTGATATGCCAGTTAGAATTAGATTACAAAGACATGGAAAAAAAGGAAAACCATTTTATTGGGTAGTAGCAGCAGATGCACGCTCAAAAAGAGACGGAAAGTTCCTTGAAAAGTTAGGAATCTACAATCCTAATACCAATCCTGCTACTATTGAATTAAACATTGACAATTCTGTTCAGTGGCTCGTAAACGGAGCTCAGCCTTCAGATACTGCCAGAAGAATTTTGTCGTATAAAGGTGTTTTATATAAGCATCACTTGTTAGGTGGTGTTCGAAAAGGTGCATTGACCGAAGAACAGGCAGAAGAAAAATTCAATGCCTGGGTTGAAGAAAAAGCAAAAACTATTGCTAAGAAAGAGGCCGGATTAGATAAAGAAAAGGCAGATGCAAAAGCGAAAGCTTTAGAAGCTGAGAAAGAAGTAAGTGAAAAACGAGCTATGGCAGCCGCAGAAGCATTAAATGAAGAGGCTGAAGCAGAAATAACTGAATCAGAAATTGTTGTTTCGGAAGAAGCCGGAGCTGAAGCGGAAGCAACTGAAGAAGCAACTGCTGTTGTGGAAGAAGCTGTAAAAGAAGAACCTGCTGCTGAGGAAGCCACTCCTGTAGCTAAAGAAGCTGTGAAAGAAGAACCTGTTGCTGAGGAAGCTGCTCCTGTAGCTGAAGAAGTTGTGGTAGAAGAAAAAGTAGAGGAAGCTGCTCCTGCTGCTGAAGAAGCAGCGAAAGAGGCTGCTCCTGCTAAAGCAGAAGATGCAGCAAAGGAAGAAGGTGACACGGAAGAAAAGCCCGCTGCTTCTGATAAGAAAGAATAATTATTAGAACGAGATGCAGAAGGAAGATTGTTTCTACCTGGGCAAAATCGTTTCAAAACATAGTTTTAAGGGGGAGGTACTTGTTAAACTCGATACCGATGAGCCCGAAATATACGAAAACATGGAATCAGTTTTTGTTTCATTAGGAAACAATCTGGTTCCATTTTTTATTGAGAAGTGTTATTTGCATAAATCGAATCTGCTCCGCATAAGGTTCGAAGACATTTCCAGTGAAGCTGATGCAGATCGCATCATAGGGTCTCATTTGTATCTTCCCCTGGAATTCCTACCCAAACTTTCGGGAAATAAATTCTATTATCATGAAATTATAGGATTTGCGGTGATCGATAGCCAACACGGAAATATTGGAATTATTACAGGTGTAAATGATTCTGCTTCCCAGGCGCTCTTTGAGGTAGAAAAGGATGATAAGGAACTGCTGATCCCTGTTGAAGATAGTATAATTGACAAAGTTGACAGGGCGAATAAAACACTTTATGTAACTACCCCTGAAGGCCTGGTAGACCTTTATCTTTCGTGAAACTTTTAACTTAAGGACTCTTCACAATACTTCAGACACTTTTTAACCTCCTCTATAGCGTTTGAACCTTCTGGTATATCGTATTCCAGTTCTATGGTTACTGGAAACTTATATTTGTTATCCCTGATTAGTTGCAGGGCCTGAGTTATTGGTGTATCTCCGGTTCCCCAGGGAAGATTCCCTTTTCCATGCTCTGGTGTTTGGCGATCTTTGGTATGCATGCTCATTATGCGCTTGTGCTTGCTCTTTATAATTTCCAGTGGAGCTTTATTTCCGGCAGCTACATAATGGCCCAAATCCAGGTTCAATGCATTGTATTTAGATTGTTTCAGTGCTGTATCCCAAAATGTTGGTGTTTGTTGCTCGTGACCATGGTAAGCTACATAAATACCATGTTTTTTCGCCATAGCTCCAAGTTTTTGTGTATGCATATCATCATCCGGGTGCTCCAGGGTTACATGGCTGGCACCCAAAGTTTTCGCTGCCCGCATTCCCCAATTAATTTCTTCGTCTGTATTGTCTTTTCCGAAGGCCCTTGGTTTAAAAGCATAGATGGTAACCCCGGCATCATTATACATCTTCCTGAGTTCTTCAAATTTATCCATGGTTACAACCGAACGCCATTGTGCAACTTCTTCCCTGTAAGCTGCCATATTTTCCTGCATTTTTGCCAACGCCTTTTCCTGCTCGTCACTCAGGACTTCTCCGTTGCGTTTAGATCTCATTAAAGAGTAATAGTCACGACGGTTAACTGGGTTTTCCGGTTTACCTGCAAAAGACTCGGCCGGATCTCCCATGAGTTCAATGGCATTGATGCCGCAATCCAGGATATACTTTAAGGTGGCCTCGGCACTTTGATCGGGCATGCTCCTAAAAGAATAGGTGATTACACCAATCTGTACCCCGTTTATTATTGAATTTGGCCGATAGCTGTTTTTTTGTTTTGACGGAGCAGCAATAAGGGAGGGACCCGTAATGGCAGCACCGGCTGCAAAAGTGGCAGTAGTGCCAAGAAACCTTCTTCTGCTAAAATTGTTTTTTTTATTTTCCATAATGTTGTTCGTTAAGCGTTCTTTTAGTTTATCAACTTGTCGTTTTGAAGTATGCCAAATATCTTCAGTTGTCGCATTGACCAGGGGATTTCTCCATCTTCTTCTAAATTATCAGTTAAGACAAACCGCAGGAATTTGGTTTTACTTGGTGCAAAAGATAATATGGCATCCGGGGAATCGCATTTTCCTGCAACAATGGTATTCCATTGGGTTCCATCCATAGAAACTTGTAATTCATAGGATCTGGGATAGCTCTGAAAAGGAGGTATACGGTCCCGATAACTTCCCCGTCTTTTAGGAGGGGAATTAAAATGTATTTCAGTAATGGTGTTAACATCGGAAAATTCAATTTGATACCACATGCCTTTGCTTTGTCGTTCTCCGGTTGTCCATCCTTCAAAATTAAATGCACTAGCCGGGGAAGCGGTACCCCCAATCCGAGAAGGTTTTGTGTGGCTTGCTGTTACTTTCCAAAGGTCGGATGGAACTAAAATTTGAGGTACAGACAACAATAATTCCTCGAAAAGGTATGGACCTTTTTGTGCCTTGGTTTCTGAACGTACAACAGCCACCTGTTCCGGTGAAATAATTGAAGCTTCATTGGTCAAATTTACACGAATGTAACTGGCAATATCGGCAATCCAATCATCTGACTGATCACCCATTCCCACCATGAGACCTCCAGGATAAGTCTGTCCGTCTAAAGGTCCTTCCAACCCATGCAAGAGCGTTTTTATAACATATTCGGGATGCGACTGAACCCTGGGAGACCCTGTCAGAGCAGGTGCCATCAAGGTTCCATTCCCTAGAGAGGTGCCCGTGCCATCGAGACCGTGGCACTGCACACATAGTTCATTAAAAATGACGGCTCCCCTTTCCATTTGTTCTTGCTGTGTGTCTGTTAATTCAGGACCTGTATCTATCATCCAGCCTTTTAGCTCAACTGGATTCAGAATCTGTTCACCCAATACTTGTATTCCCCGGGCCTTATTAGTTGACATCAATGCAGTAATTTCCTCGTCTAAAGCGGGGATCTTTGTGATGTTGGCAGTGAGCATAGCCTGTATAGCAACATCTACATTCGTATCTTTCATCAATAGTCTGTAGTCTTTCGCCAGTTCCTTATCACCTCCTTTATATAAAGTTTCACTTGCACGAAGGGCCTGTATTCGAAGTCGGGGATTTTGGTCTTTAAACATTTGACGGACCAACATTCTATCTAATGCACCTAATCCTTCCAAACTCCACAATGCATGAAAACGTGCCAAAAGGTTATTGCTTTCCCGTACTATTTGTTCAAGCTCCGGTACCACACTTCTATCTTGCGACATAACAATAAGTTGTTGTGCTTTATCACGCCACCAACCATTAGGGTGTTCCAGATGTTTTACCAGTTCTGAAGGGTTTTCTTCAAACATCCTGGGTTTTGTTTTATCACGAGCGGTATCTTCATGGGTAATTCGCCATATACGGCCCAGGCCTATGACTTTATCTAATTGGTATTGTTCAATTTTCGTACGCAGATATGTTCCTTTTTGAACCCATTGTCCCTCCTGTATGATTCCGTGATACATATCTACCACATACATAGTGCCATCCGGAGCTGTAGCCATATCTACCGGCCTGAACAGGGGATCTGTACTCCTAAGGAATTCAGATTTTTCATCCTGGTAAACATTGTGCAGTTTAGTAAGTCCTTCCGTTACAACCGGGTTTATCTGACGTACTATTCGAGCCACCGGCTCTCCATAAAACAATTGTCCGTACAACTCACCGGGCAATCTGTCTCCCCGGTAAATATCGTTGCCGGCAGACCCGGTCACTCTATTCAATGAGCCGTCGGGCTGGCGAATCTCATCCATCCCTCCTTGCATATCAGCAATTTTTACCGGTGCGCCCCACGGGACTTCGAAACCCTCGGCAAATTGATTTTCAACCTTAAAAGTGCCATAGTGAATAGGGAATTGAAAATAGGAAGGCACACCACTGGCCCCACCTTGAAACCAAAGCTTTCCATCATCATCATGGGTAATACCCCACTGTGCCCTATTGTAGCCGGTTTTTTCGCGAATTACTCCACCCGGAGTTTCTTTAACCCTGAAGGCATTTACCGTGCTGTACAGCCAATTATCCATACCCCAATACATAAAAGCCTGCTGATGTTCCACATTACCAGAGCGGCCATATTTATTGGTAAAAAATTCTTTTTTGTCTGCTTTGCCATCCCCATCGGTATCCGAGTATTTGTATACATTATCTTCATCCGAATTCATGGTTAAAACAGCATCTTTTCCGTAGGGGAGTACAAATCTGGGAAAGATTAAGCTGTCTACAAAAACACCACCGGTTTCATATATTCCGTCCTTGTCTGTATCTTCCCAGCGAGAAATTCTACTTACGGGTTCCAGGGTTCCGTCTGAATCAGCGGTTAACATATATGTACGTAATTCCAATACGTACATTCTTCCGTTTCCGTCAAAAGAAATTGCTCCCGGTTGTTCAATTTGCGGTTCTGTCAGGATGGGTTCTATTTTATATCCCGGAGGTAATAGAAAACGACTGGCTTCTTCATCAGGATATAAAGGAAGAACAGGAGTTTTTGGATCCAGATCAATGCCTTTCCAGTTTTCACTTTCCGGATCTTCATCTTCAGGAATACTTAAAACAGGTAAGGTGTCCGACATGGAACTAATTACTTTTTCAATAGGGTGGGGATCCTCATTTTTTGATTTACAACCGAGGAATACAAAAACAATTAGAAGTAATAAGAAAAAACTATTATAGGCCGGAATTTTTAAATATCCGGATAATTTAGTTATCATACTTTAGATTTACTACAAGCTCTGAATACTTTACCTGATGAACGAAAATTAATTATATTCGGCCCAACTTACAAGTATTTGGAAAAACTTTACAAAATCTAACTAAGAAAACTTAGCTTACTTCAATGCACATTAACCTTTTATTTTTTCTTCTTGTTTTTCTTTTGGTTAGTTGTAAGAATAAATCAGAAGTAGTTTCCACCAGGGAGATAATACCTCCTAATATAGTCCTGATTTTTACTGATGATCAGGGTTATCAGGATGTTGGTGTATTCGGAGCTGAAGACATCCCTACGCCACACCTGGATAAGATGGCTGCGGAAGGGGTTAAATTAACTAGTTTTTATGCAGCCCAGGCCGTGTGTTCGGCTTCAAGAGCAGGGCTGTTAACAGGCTGTTATCCTAATCGGATTGGGATTCACAATGCTTTTATGCCGGATAGCAAAATTGGTTTAAATCCTTCTGAAACCACCATCGCCGAAATGCTTAAATCAAAAGGATATGCAACCGGTATTTTTGGGAAATGGCATTTAGGGGATCATCCTGATTTTTTACCAGGCAAACATGGTTTTGATGAATATTTTGGAATTCCCTATTCTAACGATATGTGGCCATTTCATCCGCAACAGGGTCCGGTGTTTAATTTTGGACCTTTACCTTTATATGAGAATGAAACCATTATAGATACCTTAACGAACCAGTCTCAATTAACAACTCAAATCACAGAGCGCAGCGTGGATTTCATAAACAGGAATAAAGACCGTCCCTTCTTCCTCTATGTGCCGCATCCACAACCTCATGTGCCTTTATTTGTATCTAATAAATTCAGGGGAAAGTCGGGTAGGGGATTATATGGAGACGTCATTATGGAGATTGATTGGTCTGTAGGGCAGATTTTGAATGCTTTAAAAACCCATAATCTTGATGAAAATACGGTTGTAATTTTCACTTCAGATAATGGTCCCTGGCTATCCTACGGAAATCATGCCGGTAGTGCCATTCCATTTCGTGAAGGTAAGGGTACAGCCTGGGAAGGAGGCCATAGGGAACCATTTATAATGAGATATCCTGCCGGTTTAAAAGGAGGCCGGACTATTGATACGGCAGTAATGGCCATAGATATCTTACCTACCCTCGCAGCTATTGCAGGCTCAAAATTACCTGATACCGTTATTGATGGCAAAAGCGCATGGGAATTACTTAAAGGAGATAGCAAAGAGAGCCCGCAGGAGGCGTATTATTTTTATTACCGTGTGAATGAGCTTCACGGTGTCCGATATGGGAAATGGAAACTTTATTTTCCACATAACTACAGAACTATGGAAGGTCAGCAGCCCGGAAAAGATGGTCTTCCCGGCAATTATGTGCATTTAGATTTAGAAGAAATTGAACTTTATGATCTTTCAGAAGACCTTGGTGAAACCACAAATGTCGCAGCTGAATATCCCGAGGTTGTGGAAGAAATAGAACAACTTGCAGATACAATGCGAAAAAAATTAGGGGATTCATTGAAGGATATAGAAGGAACGGATAACAGACCGGCAGGTACCATTGAATGAGAAAACCATTTAAGTTTAAACAATTTACCATTTTCCAGGATCGATGTGCTATGAAGATAGGCACAGACGGGGTTTTATTGGGGGCCTGGGCGAATATCTCTAATTCACCTGAATTTGTTTTGGATATAGGTGCTGGTACAGGGGTAATTGGATTAATGATGGCTCAAAGATGTTATGCAGATAGCATCGATGCCATTGAAATTGATGAGGATGCTTTTGAACAATGTGTTGAGAACTTCGAGGCCTCTCCCTGGGCGGACAGACTGTTTTGTTATCATGCTTCTCTTGATGAATTCCTTGATGAGGTAGGTGACAAATATGATCTGATAATTTCCAACCCTCCCTTTTATTCTGAAGAATTTTCCAGTGGTGATAGCGCAAGAGATCAGGCCCGGCAGAATAGTTTCCTGCCTTTTAGTCTTCTTTTAAAAGGGGTTTCCGAGCTGCTTGCTGAAGGTGGCATTTTTGCCTTGGTAACTCCTTTTAAAGAAGAAAAGAGAGTGCAAGAGGAAGCCTTAAAATTTGGACTTTACCCCTCACGTTTAATGCATGTAAAAGGACATCCGTCTTCTGAAATTAAAAGAAGTTTTATGGAATTCCAATTTAAGAAAACCGATGTTTTAAGAAGTGAACTGACTATCGAAAAGTCAAGACACCAGTATACGGAGGAATATATTCAGCTTACTCGAGAATTCTACCTCAAGATGTAAGGTTAATCCATTCTGTAAATTGGCCGGGTGAGGCATGTAGGCCCACCCCCGCCTTTATAGCTGATTTCCTGTCCCTCATAAGTATAAACAGTACATCCTGCCTTTCGCAAAGCATTTTCAGTATTTGTATTTCCTGCTACCATAACGCATTCCCCGGGACCAATGGCCAGAACATTGCAACCCATAGATTCAAATTCATGTTCTGGTACTTCTACAAAAGAAAATCCACGGTGCAATAATTCATTCCTGAATGAAATAGGCATTAGCGGGGAATAAACGACTGCCAGGTCCTTATCTACCGGACTTAAAATAGACATTAAATGAAAGACATCTGTAGGGCCTTTGTAATGAGGAAGCTCTGCCACCAACACTTCAATATTTAAAGGAGTAAGCAGTTCTTTTAATTGTTTAATACCAGATAAATTTGTGCGATAAGTATGCCCTACGGCCAAAGTATTTTTGCCCAACCAGGCAACATCTCCTCCTTCAAGGGTGCCCGGATTTTTTATGCTTCCCAGAATTGGAATATTATTTGCCTCAAAGAAGTTCTTTTGGACTTGAGGCTCCATATTTCTTGCCTGTTTACCCATATTACAAATAATCATTCCATGATCTGTAGCTATGCTGGCATCACGGCAATAGATGGAATCTATAGTAACAGCTTCAGATTTGGGAAAACAACTTATATGGGGTACTTTCTTGACAAGTAAATTTTTGAATTCCTCATATTCCTCTTTTGCCCTGATCAGATCAGGTTTAGAAAGGTAATTAAGGTCAGCCCATTCTTTTTTTAGCTTCTCCTCACTAATAAATGCTTTTTCCGGTGTTTTGATGAACACGGATTCCAATTTTTTGAACTCAGATTGACAGGTATATTGCATCTGATAATTAGGTTGAATCTTTATTTTTCCATTTGACGAATACATAAAAGGGTATTCCTATCATCAACAAAATAAATCCCCAAAACACTGACTTTTCCCCTGCGCCGAATATAGCCCAAAGAGCGTATGAAAAAGCCAGACTTCCCATACCATATATTCCCAACCATGGTTGGGAAGGCAATTTTTTTTCTAAAAGGATACTTACATAGGCAGCTGCGGTAAAAAGATAAGGGACTAAGGCAGTCAAGGTGCCTAGTAAAATTAGAAAACGGAATTGCTCTACCAGGCCTTCGGTATAGTTCATTAACATTACTACGGAAGCCAATGCACTGCCAATGAGCATTCCATAAACAGGAACACTATTTTTGTTTTCTTTCTTAAAAATTCCCGGAAAGAGTTTGTCTTTTGCTGTGGCCTTTGGCAATTGACCAACAATTAAGATCCATCCGTTAAGGGCTCCAAAGGCAGCAATTGCTGCTCCACCAGCCACTAACCCACGTCCTAATTCCCCTGTCATAACCCCCATAGCATCTGCAAATGGTGCTGGAGAAATCGCAAGTTCTCCAAGTGGTAACATCCCCATGACCGCTATTGTTCCTAATATATAAACCATAGTGGTTATCAATGTTCCCAGGATAGTGGCTCTCGGAATGGTTTTTCCGGGGTCTTTTACGTTCCCTGCCGGAATAGTTGCACTCTCAAATCCCAAAAAGGCATAGAGAGTCATTGTTGATGTTATAGCAATGGCTTCAAAATTAGATGAATCGCTTACATTGAAGGGTATAAAGTTGTCAATATTAAAAAAGAAAAAGCCTCCAACTATAATCATTATTATAGGGGTTAGTTTAAGTAAGGTTGTAACAACCTGTATTTTCCCTGATTCTCTGACACCTCTGGAGTTTACCCAGGTGAGGAACCATATAGCGCATAGGCCGGTCAGTACAGAAACCAACGAATTATTCTCCAGTATTGGGAATAAAACCGTTAAAGCACTTACAAAGGCAATGGCCATTACAGCCATACCAACCCAAACAGAAATCCAATATCCCCAAGCCACCAAAAATCCGGCGAATTCTCCGAAGCCCGCCTTTGTATAAGCATATGGACCCCCACTTTTATCGAGGAATAATTTACTAAGCTTACTGAAAACCAAAGCCAAAACAAAAGTACCTAATGAAGAAGCCATCCATCCAATAATACTTATTCCTCCGTAGGCTGCAAGGGCTGCAGGCATTAGAAAAACACCTGCCCCAATCATATTGCCGATTACCAGAGATGTGCTCATCCACAAGCCCAGTTTTTTATTATTCTTGTTTTGGTGCATTGGTTTAGGTTGGTTCTGAAAAGAATTATATATTTTTAAATGTACAAATTAAATAGCTCGTGACTGAAAAACTTAGAATTGATCCGGATATAACTAAGGCAGAAACTTTGCCTGCCTCTTTTTATCGCAATCCAGAATTTTTTGAGGCAGTCAGGGAGCGAGTTTTCTACAGGTCCTGGCAATGGATTGGACATGAAGGTCTGGTGGATTCCGGCCAGAATGTGTATCCATTTATCTTACTTGATAGATTTTTAACTGAACCCATGCTTTTAGCCATGGATAAGGCAGAGAAGATTTCCTGTCTTACCAACGTCTGCACACATCGTGGGAATTTAGTTGTTGAAAGTATTAAGGCTACTAAAAAACTTATTTGCGGTTACCATGGCCGAAGCTTTAATCTGCATGGTATAATGGAGCATATGCCGGAATTTGAAGATGTTGAGAATTTTCCAAGGCCATGTGACAACCTCAAAAAATTTCCATTACAGCATTGGGGACCTTTTTTATTTGTAGGCCTAAATCCTGCCTTTGAAATACAAAACGTGCTGGATGACATGAATAAAAGGGTAGGATTTTTGCCTTTGCATGAGTTTAAAATTGATGAAAAGCGAAAGAAGGACTATTTTATAAACGCAAACTGGGCTTTGTATTGTGATAATTATTTGGAAGGTTTTCATATCCCTTTCGTCCATGAAGACCTGAATGCAGTTCTGGATTATGGTAACTATGATACTATTCTGCATGACCATATGAATTTACAGATAGGCTATGCAGAAGGTACCGAAGAGGTCTTTGATCTTCCTGAAAATCATCCTGATTATGGAAAGAAAATAGCAGCATATTATTACTGGGTGTTTCCAAATATGATGTTCAATTTTTATCCCTGGGGTGTTTCTGTAAATTTGGTCCAGCCCCTTGAAATAAATAAGACTAAAGTTTCCTTCTATAGCTATGTTTATGACCCTTCCAAATTAGATAAAGGGGCTGGTTCGCAATTAGATAAGGTAGAAATGGAAGATGAAGAAGTAGTCGAAGGTGTGCAGAAGGGTATACGTTCTCGTTATTATAAGGCAGGCAGATTCTCACCATCACGGGAAAAAGGAGTGCACCATTTTCACAGGCTTTTAGCAGAATTTGTTAATTCATAGTTCTTCGTTTCAAAGCTATTTTCTGTTATAAAATGTCCTTTCTCTTCATTGGTTTGTTATATTCCTTTAACTACCTTTGATAAAAATTTTTACGAATGAGGCCAGACTTGTTTGAAGCACCGGATTACTATAACCTTGATGAGCTTTTAAGTGAAGAACACAAATTAGTGCGCGATGCCGCCCGTCAGTGGGTAAAACGCGATGTTACGCCAATAATTGAGGAATTTGCTCAAAAGGCAGAATTTCCTCAACAAATTATAGGCGGACTTGCAGAAATTGGAGCCTTTGGACCTTATATTCCTGTTGAATATGGCGGAGCTGGCCTGGACCAAATAAGCTATGGGCTTATTATGCAGGAAATTGAACGTGGAGACAGTGGGGTTCGCTCAACGGCTTCGGTTCAGTCTTCCCTGGTCATGTACCCAATATTTGCATATGGAACGGAAGAGCAAAGAAAGAAGTACTTGCCTAAATTGGCTACTGGAGAGCATATGGGTTGTTTTGGTTTAACCGAACCAGATCATGGATCTAACCCAAGCGGGATGGTAACCAATTTCAAAGATAAAGGAGATCATTATTTATTAAACGGTGCCAAACTCTGGATCTCTAATTCCCCATTTGCCGATATTGCTGTTGTTTGGGCTAAAAATGAAGAAGGGAGAATTCACGGTTTAATTGTGGAAAGGGGAATGGAAGGATTTTCAACACCGGAAACCCATAATAAATGGTCGCTTAGAGCTTCTGCCACCGGCGAATTAATATTTGATAATGTCAAAGTTCCTAAAGAAAACCTATTGCCCGGTAAGAATGGGTTGGGCGCTCCTTTAGGATGTCTGGACTCTGCACGATATGGCATTGCCTGGGGTGCCATTGGCGCCGCTATGGACTGCTATGATACCGCTCTTCGTTATGCCAAGGAACGAATCCAATTTGGAAAGCCAATTGCAGCAACTCAGTTGCAGCAAAAGAAATTGGCAGAGATGATTACCGAAATTACTAAGGCACAACTTTTGGCATTTCGCCTGGGACAATTAAAAAATGATGGGAGGGCTACTACCGCACAAATTTCAATGGCCAAACGCAACAATGTTGAAATGGCCATTAAAATAGCCCGGGAAGCGAGGCAGGTTCTGGGAGGTATGGGAATTACAGGAGAATATAGTATCATGCGCCATATGATGAACCTGGAAAGTGTTATCACCTATGAGGGGACTCATGATATTCATTTACTAATAACTGGTGCCGATATTACAGGCCATAACGCCTTTAAATAAATCTGGGTCTTTAAAATTTCTTAGCTATAAATTCCTGCATGTATTCCATATGCTCTGAAGCTTTTGCTGCAAAGGCAAAAAGGCTAAGGCTCCTATCCAGATTCTGGTTTTCATGAGTCACTTTGTAGTAAATATTTCCTCGTAAATAATCTGTTAATGCCCTAATTCCATGCATAAAAGGCATTATTTTTACGCCTAGTGACAAATTTTGAATTTCTGCTTCTGTCAGGAATTCTGAATTCGTGCACAGGCCGTCAATAAATGCCTCAAAGAGCCCTTTGTTAAATGTTATTTTGCTGAGGTCTTTTTCGTCTTCTTCCGCAGTATTAACTATAGTTCGGACGGCATCACCAAAATCGTAGTGAAAATATCCTTTCATTATAGTATCAAGATCTATAAGGCATAGTGCTCGTTTATCCACTTTATCAAAAAGGATATTATTTAGTTTGGTATCATTATGACAAATTCTGACAGGTAAATTCCCGGGATCATAAAGACGTAGTTCACTGAGTGTTTTTTTTGCAATTAGAATGGCCTCAGATGCATTTTTTAATCTGTCTGAGGTTGTGCTTTCCAAGGCTTCCTCAAATTGTCGTATACGTAATGAAAGATCATGAAACCCGGGTATGGAGTCCTTAATTTTATCCATAGGAGCTTCTTCTAAAAGGGAATGGAATTTTCCGATTATTCTGCCGGCTTCTGCTGCCATTGTTTCATTTTCAATGGTATTAAAAGCTATGCTGTTTGGAACCATGGTCATTATGCGCCAACAATCACTTTCACTAAGTTTTAAATAGGGCTCTCCATCTACAGTATTTATAAGGGATATTTGGTGGTAATTTTCATCATTTAGGTAGGGCAACACATAATGAATATTCTCCATTATTATGTCAATATTACTAAAGACTTTAGCATTCAGCCGTTGTAAAATATAGCAAGGGTCACCATCTTGCAGCAGAGCGTAAGTATCATTGATATACCCCTGACTTATAGGCCGTATTTTATAGCCCCTTCTTTCAATGGAAAAATATGGCAATACAGCTTCGGGACCATTGCTATCCATGGATATAGTCTATGCAGATTCAACGGGCCATAGTGGCATTCTGTAAGCTCCAAGTTCTGTCATGTTCTGCAATTCCTTCATTGCTTTTTCCTTATCATCAGCATAAGTTATTCCAAACCATTTGCTATCTGAAGGTATTACCGCAACACTTACTTCATTTTCCTCTAACATTTTCTGAATAACAAAAGGAATATATACTTCACCTCCGGCAATGTTTTCTTCATTCTCCATAAATATTCGAAGATCATGTTCAATATGGTCAAAAATAGAAGGATTGCAAACCCAAAAATTCATACTTACCAATTCATCTCCACTAAAGTGAAGTCCGGAATCTGTATCAGTTAGCCCCTCGTTCACTTTTTCAATTTTTGTGCGTTCCACTACCGAATGCAATTTATTTCCATCCCTTTTGCAAACTCCTCTGGAAACAGAACCGTATTCTGACAGGGTATCCGAAAGGGTATAAGCTACCAGAGCATATGAATCTTTGTTTTCTCTTGTTTTTATAAAATTTGACGCATTTTTATAGGCTCCTTTTCCATAGTAGTCGTCCGCATTTATAATTGCAAAAGAATCTTTAATGACATGTCTGGCAGTCCAAACAGCATGGGCAGTTCCCCAGGGTTTACTTCTTTCCCCTTTAAATCCGGTTCCTTCGGGCAGGTCTGAAAGTTCCTGCGAAAGGACATCGAGCTTTATATGATTTGGAAGTTTTGGAGACAGGTAATTCTTTAAAAAATCAACATTGTCCTTTTGTGTAATTACGACTATATGATCAAAACCATTTTCTATTGCATCGTATATACTGAATTCCATAAGAAATTCATCCTTGGGCCCTAAACTGTCAAATTGTTTAAGTTTTCCATATCGGCTGCCTCTTCCGGCAGCCATAAGTAAAAGAGTCATAAATCTTCTGTTATGGCGGCAAAAATAGGCTTTTATAAGGAAATTTTTAAGCTCTATTAAGATTTAACCATAATTTAAAACTGATTTATGTCATATAATATTGAACATAAAACGAATAGATTTGTTGGAAACACTTTTTCAGATGTGCAACTTAGTACACAAATACAATATCCCCGGCCCGCGTTATACCAGTTATCCTACTGTTCCTTATTGGAATATGGATACTTTTTCCGGAAAAGCCTGGAAATCTACCCTAAAGAGAAGTTTTGAAGAAAGCAATTCCACGGAGGGTATTAGTCTCTATATTCATTTGCCATTTTGTGAACAAATGTGCACCTTTTGCGGTTGTCATAAGCGAATTACAAAAAGGCATGAGGTAGAGAAACCTTATATAAATACCTTATTAAAAGAGTGGAGATTATATTGTGAACTTTTTGATACAAAACCTGTAATTAAAGAATTGCATTTAGGAGGTGGTACCCCAACTTTCTTTTCTCCGGAACACCTTAGAATATTGATGAACGGAATATTCAGGCATGCAGAAAGAGCCGAAAATTATGAATTTAGCTTTGAAGGGCACCCAAATAATACTACGAAGACACATTTAAAAGTGCTCTTTGATCTTGGATTCAGAAGGGTGAGTTATGGTGTGCAGGATTATAACGAAACAGTACAGAAAGCAATTCACCGCATTCAGTCTTTTGAAAAGGTAAGAGATGTTACGGAATGGTCTCGTGAAATTGGATATACATCTGTAGGCCACGATCTAATTTTTGGACTCCCGCATCAAACCCTGGAACATGTTAAGGATACCATTTTAAAAACCAAATTGTTAATGCCTGATCGTTTGGCCTTTTATAGTTATGCTCATGTACCATGGCTTAAAGGAAACGGGCAAAGAGGATATAATGACATAGATCTTCCTACTGCAGAAGAAAAACGTAACCAGTACGAGAGTGGAAAATCCTTATTGGCTGAGGTGGGTTACCACGAAATTGGAATGGATCATTTTGCATTGGAAAGCGATTCTTTATACACTGCAATGGAATCTGGAAAACTCCATAGGAATTTTATGGGGTATACCGCTTCTAAAACCCAATTGATGATTGGCCTTGGCGTTTCTAGTATTGGTGACAGCTGGTATAGCTTTGCACAGAATGTTAAAAGCCTGGAGGAATATGAACACCTGGTAGAAAATAATATTATACCTATTTATAGAGGACATATTTTAACTGAGGAAGATCAAATTATTAGAAGACATATATTGAATTTAATGTGTAGCTTTGAGTCAAGTTGGGATCCTGAAAGTAAGAATTTCGAATTTTTAGAACAGAGTTTGACCAGGCTTAGTGAAATGGAGAAAGACGAATTAGTTGAAATTGGCGTTAATAGTATTAAAGTTACTGAAAAGGGAAGGCCCTTCATAAGAAACATATGTATGGCTTTTGATTTGTTATTACATAGGAAAGCACCTGAAACCAGACTGTTTTCCATGACTATTTAAAAGTGTTTATTCACCTTAAAATCTAAGAACATGAAAACAATCATAGTACCAATTGACTTCTCTGAGCAATCAGAAAATGCTTTAAAAGTTGCGGCTAGCCTGTCAAAAAAACACGGCTCTGAAATTATAGCTTTACATATGCTCGAATTAAATGAAGCAATGATTTCATCTTCAGAAGGATTTCATCCTGAACAAACCGTATTCCTCATTAAAATGGCGGAAAAACGGATAAACGAGTTCTTAGATAAACCTTATTTACAGGGTGTAAAAAAGGTAACACCTATTATCAAGCACTTTAAAGTATTTAGTGAAGTTAATGATATTGCTGAAAAACATGGGGCAGATATGATTATTATGGGCTCACATGGTAGTGATGGACTTAAAGAAATATTTGTAGGTTCAAACGCAGAAAAGGTAGTTAGAAATTCTGAGATTCCGGTTCTTGTAATTAAGGATGAAATGAAAGATTTCAAAGCTGAAAATTTTGTATTTGCATGTGCATTTAAGGACGAAAGCCTTGTTGCCTTCAAAAAAGCCAAGGAGTTTGCGGATAAATTATCGGCTAAACTTCACATGGTCTATATAAATACACCGGGAGATAACTTTTTAAGTACACAGGATGCATATGAAAAAGTAAATAAGTATTTGCAAAAAGCTGGTGCAGGCAAGGAAGTAACTGTTTATAATGATTACAGCGTAGAAAAGGGAGTTTTAAACTTTAGCGAAAGTATCCATGCCGACGTAATCGGAATCCCTACTCATGGCAGAAAAGGACTCTCGCATTTCTTTATGGGAAGTATTGGAGAGGATATCACCAACCATTCTAAAATTCCGGTGATTACATTTAAAATATAGTTTTAGGTTAAATATTTAATTTGATATGATAAAGGGGGATTCAATATGATTCCCCCTTTATTTATTTGTGACGAAACCTGCATTATATTAAATAAGGGCCTGAAAAAGATATGGCAGCTAAGTGCTGGATCATAAATTTTTGAGCATCGGGAATAGCTTTCTTAATTCCTCATCTGTAGGTTGGTTTCCGTATTCGCAAATTTCAAAACTCTCTACATGTTTTATTTCAGAGGCTTTATCGCCATACCATTTTTTAAGAGCCTCCATTGCCGCTTCGTTCGGTGCATTTGATCGCCAGTTAGCCAGCATTTGGAGGCGTTCCTTTTCTTCTTTCGGAACCTTTTCCAGATCTCCTGATGTCCAGGGAAGCCATTCAAAAAATTGCGATTCATGTGCCGCCAGTGCGTAAATTTTCTGATCAAAAACAGAATCAATAGCCACGACAATATCCGGCTCAAAAGGGTTTGGACGTTGAAAGCGATCTTCAGAATACAAAAAAACAGGATTCTTTTTTAGGGGGGGAGTATCGGCTGCAACATTTGGTACAATGACCATATAGGCTGCATCCTGAACAAGGATACCCGTGTAGCGATGATCCGGGTGGTAATCATTTGGCCTTGGAGCTATTACTACATCGGCATTCCATTTTCGGATCTCACGGATTACCTTTAACCTGTTTTCCAGCGTAGGCATTAGTTCTCCGTCGTGATTATCCAAAACTGTGTATTCTACCCCAAAACGTTTTCCTGCTTCTTCGGCTTCGGCAATCCTGATTTTTGCCAATGTACCACCACCTTTGTTGTAATGCCCGGCATCCCCATTCGTAAGGGAAACAAATTTTACCCTATGGCCCATCCTGGACAGTAGAATAGCTGTCCCACCGACATCTGCATCGCAATCATCGGGGTGTGCGCCAAAAACAATTACATTTATAGGATCAGCTTGTGAATAACTAAAATGCAATGTGAAAACAATCAAAAAGCAAACAATCAGATTTTTCATAATTAGGTCAATTTCATACCCAAAGGATCCCAGCTTACAGGTTTATTACTATAGTAACTTTCATTAGCCAATAAGGCGGCACCAGCGGCCCTAAGGCCAAAGTTAGGGTCTTGAATTATTGTATTTTTGCCACGGATGGCCTGGAAGAAATTGTAAAAATGGTCATAGTGGCCACCTTTGTAGTCTTGGGGAGCTTCCCACAGTGTTTCCCCTGTCTTTATAGATGATTCCCTGCTTTCTAGGTTTTTAGAAGCGTATTCTTCCTTTATTTTCTCTTGAGTTGCTTCGGTATAAGCAATCATGGAATAATTACCTGGGGTCATTCCAAGTTTAGAACGAACAAGTTTTACTGAATTGTAACCTACCTCCATAATTCCTTCCGTTCCAACCAGTTTAAAGCCACCACCACCGCCGGATCCGGCAATAAAATTCACCCTGAACGAAGCATTAAATGCCGCATGAGTTTCGGTTTCAGGATAATCATAAAAAGTCAGGGTAACGTCCGGCACATCGCGTCCATCGTTCCAGTAGCGCAAACCTCCTGTAGAAATCGCCCGGGAAGGTCCATTTGAACTTATGATATAATTCAATGTTGAAAAAGCATGAACAAACAGATCTCCGGCAACCCCTGTTCCGTAATCCCTGTAATTTCGCCATCGGAAAAAACGTGTGGTATCAAATGGTACTTTTGGTGCAGTCCCCAGGAAGGTGTCAAAATCTACGGTATCCGGGTTGGCGTCCGGAGGTATTGGATACTGCCAGGCGCCTTCTGCTGAATAACGGTCATTATACATATCAAGAAGTACCAGGTCACCAATAGCTCCATCCTCATAAAGTAGCCGCGCTTTTTCATTTCCTAAAGAAGACATTCCCTGACTTCCCACCTGGCAGAGTGCACCGGTTTCTTTTTGAACCTTAATTATTTCATGACCTTCTTCAAATTTTTGTACCATTGGCTTTTCACAGTAAACAGCCTTACCTGCTTTCATGGCATCAATGGTTATTTTTTTGTGCCAGTGATCCGGGACGGCAACAATAACCGCATCAATATCGCTGCGATTAAGTATCTCCCGATAATCTCTGGTAACTGCTATTTCATCCCCCCAAAGTTCTTTTGCCCTGTCTAACCTGCCCAGGTAAAGATCACAGGCAGCTACAAGCTTAACACCCTGCACTTTTAATGCAGCAGTGGTGTCGTATATTCCCTGAATACCTGATCCAATTAAGGCCAGATTAATCTGATCATTTATAGCAAATGCATTTTCTTCATAGGTTCTCTTTAGTAATAGTTTTTGATTATAAGAGGAAGCTAAAATTTGCGGTGCTGTTGAAATAGCAGCAGCTCCCAAACCAGCACGCCTTAAAAAGATTCTTCTTGATTGGTTTTTGCTCATGTTGGAGTTTATAGTTGATATGTTCTGGATTAAGTAGTTTAAATTACACTTTTTTAAGAACTACTCCAAAAAGTAAATCAGGATGGTAAAAAGACCTTGTTTAGTTCTAAATCCCGTGCCAGGTCATTTATAGTTTTACTTTCCAGAAGAGCAATCATTTTTGATCTTGAAGGACTTATTATACTATGGATCGGACATGGTTTATGTTCATTGCAGTCTTCCAAACCCAGGACACAGGATTCCACCTTTTTTTTACCATCAAAAACCTCTATAATTTGCATTAAGGATTGATTTTTACCGGATGGATTTATGTAGAAACCCCCTTTAGGTCCCTTGGTGGAAGAGATAATTTTTCGCTTGGAAAGTTCCTGCAGCAGTTTGGCTAAATAAGCTTTTGGGACATTAATTCTTTCACTAATATCTATTACCATCATTTTATTATTCTCATCAGTATGTAATGCAAGAAACAATACAGCTTTGAGAGCATATTTCGAAGAGTTTGAAAGCATGTTTAGGATATTAAATTCAATCACAAGGATAAAAAGATATTTTTATCCTAAATATGATTAATATCATGTTTTTTGTGTGCTTCCAAACTTATTTTTGATCAATAATTAACAAAAACAATCGAATGAAACAACTAATTAAAACTGCCGTATTCCTGCTTGCTCTAATATTGATGGGCTGTGGGGGAAAAGAAGAAAAGAAAAAAGACGGTTTTAGTGTCACCAGGCAAAAAACGGAAACGGAGAAACCTGCAACTACGCCTGATACTGAAGTGACAAAAGCATCAGAACGTGTAGATCTGAACAATAAGGGTGTTGGCCCTGTAACATCAGTAACCTTAAGCTCAGAAATAGATCAGGCAATGGCTGTAACGGGAAAAGAAGTATACGACCAAATGTGCCTCGCATGTCATAGAATTGGCAAAAAATTTATTGGCCCGGCTCCTGATGGGATTCTTGAAAGACGTACACCGGAATGGGTTATGAACATGATTCTTAATCCTGAACAAATGGTTAAAGAAGACCCCTTGGCCAAAGATTTGTTGGTAGAGTTCAATGGTTCTCCAATGGCGAATCAGGGTCTTACCGAAGAACAGGCAAGGGCTGTGCTGGAATATTTTAGAACCTTATAACATAATAAACAATCATATGAAAACAAAAACTAAATTAAAACTTATTGTAGGATCGTTTTTTATGCTGGCTTTGTTGGTCGGTTGTAAAAATGAAGCGAAAACTAATACTTCTACTTCAACCCAGCCTGAACAGTTATCAAAAGAAGCAGGTCAGGCCTTTATAGAAGATGACGGTTCAACTCCTAATGTTTTGCAAATTGCTATTGGTTCTCCGGATCATACAACACTGGTTGCGGCTGTACAAGCTGCGGACCTTGAAAATGCTTTGGTAAATGCTGGTCCGTTAATGGTATTTGCACCTACTAATGAAGCCTTTGCTGCACTACCTGAAGGAACGGTTGACAACTTGTTAAAGCCGGAAAATAAAGATGCGTTGGCCAATATCCTAAAATATCATGTTACGCCTGGAAATTATTCTAAAGATTTTCTAAAGAAGTTTAAAAAATTAGGACAGGCCAATGATCAAAACGTAATGATTGTTGTTGAAGGGGATGATGTTTTTGTTGGAGGTGCTAAAATTCTGGGAAGTGTGAAAGCAGGGAATGGAATTGTCCATGTGGTAGACAAGGTAATGTTGCCGCCAGAAGAGTAGAAAACATTAATCAATTAAAACTAAAAATGAAATAATGAAAAATTTAAACTATTTAATTTGTATTCTCTTTGGGTTAGGAATTACCTTGAGTAGTTGCAATCAATCCCAACAAACTAATGGTGCTTTGGCATCAAGTGCTGCAGAAAAAGTATATGTAGCTCCTGGTGAACAAGACGAATTCTACGCTTTCCTTTCTGGAGGTTATAGCGGCAACCTTACTGTATATGGACTCCCTTCAGGACGAATGTTCAAGGAAATTCCGGTATTCTCACAATTCCCTACCTCGGGTTATGGGTACTCGGAAGAAACCAAGCCGATGTTGAATACTTCCTTTGGATTTGTTCCCTGGGATGATTTACACCACCCGGATATTTCACAAACCAATGGTGAATTGGATGGTCGATGGATTTTTGTGAACGGTAACAACACTCCCCGCATAGCACGGGTAAGTCTGAGTACATTTGAGACTGAGGAGATCATTGAGGTTCCCAATAGTGCTGGTAACCACAGTTCATCATTTATTACAGAAAACACAGAGTATGTAGTAGCGGGTACCAGATTTTCCGTACCTGTACCTCAGCGCGATATGCCCATTAATGAATACAAGGGTAATTTTAAGGGAGCTTTGTCTTTTATTAGTGTAGCTCCGGACAATGGGCGATTAAATCTGGAATTTCAGGTGTTAATGCCAGGTTTCAATTATGACCTTTCGCATCCTGGTAGAGGAAAATCTCATGGATGGTTCTTCTTTTCAACATATAATACCGAAGAAGCCAATTCTTTGCTAGAGGTTATGGCATCGCAAAACGACAAGGATTTTATCGCTGCTGTAAACTGGAAGAAAATAGAGGAATACGTAAAAAATGGTGGTGGAACGAAAATGCCTGCTAACTATGCACACAATGTCTATGACGAAGAAACCCACACCGGAACTTCTACTATGATAAAAGAAGTTGTTACGGTAGATCCTACCAAAGTACCGGGATCTTTGTATTTCCTACCCACTCCTAAATCGCCCCACGGCTGTGATGTAGATCCAACAGGGCAATATATTATTGGAAGCGGAAAACTATCTGCAGACATAACCGTGCATTCATTCGATAAAATGCTGGCCGCCATCGAAGGTGAAAAATTTGATGGAGAAGCGTACGGGATTCCTATTCTCAAATTCGAGGAGGTTCTGGCAGGTACCGTTAAAAGTGGAGGATTAGGTCCACTTCATACTGAATTCGATGATAAAGGTAATGCTTACACTACCTTCTTTATTTCTTCAGAAGTTGTTAAATGGAAAGTAGGAACCTGGGAGGTTGTTGATAGAAAGCCGACATATTATTCCGTAGGGCATTTGATGATTCCGGGAGGAAACTCCAGGAAGCCATTCGGGAAGTATGTGGTAGCGATGAACAAGATTACCAAAGACCGGTACCTTCCTACTGGTCCTGAAATGGAGCACTCTGCTCAGATTTATGATATTTCAGGAGAAAAAATGGAATTGATTTATGATTTCCCAACCCACGGTGAACCGCATTATGCAGCTGGTTGCCCTGCCGAGTTGTTGGCATCAAAATCTAAAAAAATCTATCGATTGGATGAAAATAAGCATAAATATGCCACCATTGGTGCCGATGATGCGCGTGTAGAACGCAACGGCAATGAAGTACATGTTTATATGTCTACCATCAGAAGTCACTTTACTCCCGACAATATTGAGGGTATTAAAGTAGGAGATAAAGTTTATTTCCATATCACAAATCACGAGCAAGATTTTGACGTACCGCATGGTTTCTCCATTATTGGTCAGGGAACTTCCGAAAT
>CBDUGN010000034.1:0-24037 GCA_965366915.1 uncultured Eudoraea sp.
AATCCTTTGGGAATAAGACCCTGGACCGGAGATTCTGTGGAGGCGACATTTGATGCCGGCGAAAGGGCCAAATATGATGCGACGATCGCTGCCCGGGGTAGCCTTTATAATTTTGAGGACATTATCTATGGTGAAACAGGTTTTATTACAGAAACAAGGCTGAATGCGACAGGGGGAAATGAAAAAACCAAGTTCTATGTAGGAGGCGCTTACAGAGACGAGGATGGTATTATCAAAAATACCGGGTTTGACCGTCTTTCACTCCGCACAAACATAGAACACAAAATTTCTGATGTCTTTGATTTTACATCTACTACCAATTATACAAGAAGTAATTCTAGCCGGAGTTTTACCGGTAATGAGAACGAAGGTGGACTGAGTTATGGGTATACTTTGGCATTCACCCGACCATGGAATAATTTGTTTCCTGATGCCAATGGTAATTATCCGAATAATCCCAATTATCCGGGGAATCCAATTTTTGTGAGAGACAATGCAAGAAACGAGGATACTAACAATCGGATAGTTCAGGGACTGGCATTAAATACAAATATCCTAACAACCGATGTAAATCGTGTAAAATTAGTTTTAAGTGGCGGATTTGATTATTTGGCTAACGAGACTAATGTTTATGTTCCCGAAACACATCAGGCTCAAATTGGTGGTCAAGGGGGTTTTGTTGCTGTAGGAAAGAACAACTTTACACAATTTAATACACAAGCCATTGCCGTATGGGATCATGATGCTATGGGAGGGGACTTAGGTTTAACTACTCAGGCGGGTTTAACGTATCTGAACCAGGAGTCTAATTTGGTTAATAGCAGGGGTTCACTTCTTGCAGCGGGTCAAACAAGTGTGGATCAATCCGTCAACCAGGTTATAGATCAGAATAGGACGGAAGAAGAAGATTTTGGATTCTTTGCCCAGGTTGAAGGAAACTATAGAGATCAGTTTATTGCCACTTTGGGATATCGTATGGATAAATCCAGCAGGAATGGGGATACAAATAAATTCTATGGTTTTCCAAAAGCGTCTTTGGCTGTAAACTTTAATAATTTCGATTTTTGGAGTATTGAGGATATAAGCCAGTTAAAGTTCAGAATTGCTTATGGTGAAACAGGTAATCCGGCTGGTTTTGGAGCCACTTTTACCAGCTTTGGAGCAAATAATATTGGCGGTAATATAGGACAATCGGTTTTAGCGGCTAAGGGTGACCCGGATGTAGAACCAGAAACTGCTAAGGAAATCGAATTGGGATTTGATCTTGGTTTATTCCAAAATCGAATTACTTTTGAGGCCACATATTATAATAAACAAGTTAAAGATTTGATTCTTACCAGAGCGCTCCCCGCGTCTACAGGATTTACTCAGGAAACCACGAACCTGGCGGATCTTAGGAATAAAGGGGTAGAATTGGGCTTAAAATGGGATGTTCTGAATAATCGGAACGTTTTATGGAATACAGGGGTTCTGTTTTATTTGAACCGATCTGAAATTACCCGTTTAGATGTACCGGCCTTTCCCCAACCCGGGGCAGGTTTTGGGCTTGGTTTGGGTACCTTTTTTATAGAGGAAGGACAGCCGGTAACCCAATTGGTTGGAAATATTGACGGCGTTCAAACACAGGTCGGAAATGTTGAGCCGGATTTTCAGATGGCATTCAGTAACAATCTGACATTGTTTCAACAGATTGATGTATCGTTCCTTCTTCAATGGAAACAAGGTGGTGAAAATCTCAACCTTTCTACTTTCCTGACAGATTTGGGAGGCGTGACCCCGGATTTGGAAACTCCTGAAGGTCAGGCAAGATTGGCCACACCTGCTAATGCATTGCGATTTGTAGAACCGGCAGGGTATGTGCGATTGAGGGAAGCCGCAATCTATTATAGATTGCCAACCCAAACAGTGAACAATATTTTTGGTGAAACCGTGGAGGGGTTAAAATTTGGGTTCTCAGGCAGAAATATTTTCACCATAACGGATTATAGTAGTTATGATCCTGAAGTGTCCGTTAATGGTGGTGCCGGACTTTCCAGTGGAATAGAGGTAACTCCATTTCCCAGTTCAAGGCAATTCTACTTTCACTTGAATGTTAACTTTTAAAAAATTGACGATGAAAAATATTATCAAAAAGATAACTACGTTAGCATGGACCTGTACTATTTTAGTAATAGTGTACTCATGCACAATTGATGAAGTAAAAGATCCTGACGGACCCAGTGTCAGTGGAGTTCAACAAAATGCTTCAAAAGGACAATTGAACGAACTGGTAGTAGGAATAGAATCTACTATCAGGGATGGGTTGGGTGTTGAAGTTACAGCCAGTGGTACAATGGCGCGGGAACTGTATTTGTTTGACGCCGATCCGCGAAATACTGGAGACCTTCTGGGAAAAGACGGAATTGGCTTAGATAACAATTCTTTTTACAGCACGCAACAATGGAATGGTAGTTACCGTGCCACAAAGAATGCCAATTTGTTGATAGAGGCTGCCGCTAATACCGAATTTGTTACGGACGCCGAATCTAATGGATATATTGGGTTTGCAAAAACAATTCAGGCCTATGAATTAATCCAGGTTTTAAAATCCTATGACAGGGCCAGATTAGACGTAGCCGATCCTGATAATCTAGGCCCAATATTAGATTTTAATGAGGCATTATCACAAATCCGTGCTTTGTTAGACGAGGCCCAGGGAAATCTTTCAAGTGCAGGTAATAGTTTTGCCTTTCCTTTGAGCAGTGGTTTTAGCGGATTTGACACTCCGGCTACTTTTACTCAATTTAACAGAGCTGTAGCCGCTTTGGCTGCTGTATATGCGGGTGATGGTACAGCTGCATTAACCGCACTTACCGGGTCTTATTTTGATCTTGGCGGTGCTTTAGATCTGGGTCCCAACCATATTTTTGGCTTGGGTGGGGGAGACCAGGCAAATCCTGTGTTCAGGGTTCCATCTACACCAGAAAATGTAAACAACGGGGATCAGATTATTGTGCATGATAGCTGGATTAATGAAGCTGAAGCAGGAGATACACGTGTGGCAACCAAGGCTGCACCCCGACCAGATCCCAGCTCCCAGGATGGTCTTACAGGAACACATGAAACGCGTTTATATGCTACTAATGTATCAGATGTTGAAATCCTTCGGAACGAGGAGTTGATACTGTTATATGCAGAAGCAAGCATTTTGGCAAATAATCTGCAGGATGCCGAAGACGCTTTAAATACCATTCGTAGTTCAGCATCCCTTCCAAATTATGCTGGAGCACAAACAGCTGATGATCTTACTACAGAATTATTAAATCAAAGAAGATATTCTTTGTGGTCTGAAAACCATCGCATGTTTGACCTAAGGCGTTATGGATTGTCCAGCACCTTACCTGTAGATAGGCCTGGAGATCAGATATACAATGTATTACCGGTACCACTTTCAGAAAATGAATAGGTTGTGCTATTAATTTTAGTATTTCAAAAAACCCCGCATTATGCGGGGTTTTTTATTGGATAATACCATTAGTTTTATGCAGCTATTTCAAGGTCTTTCTTTTTTAAAGGGGTTTTGTTAATTCCTCTTTTGAGTTTAATCTTTATTCTGTACACGATATTAAATAGTACAGGAACTATAATAAGCGTAAGGAAGGTAGCTACAATCAATCCAAAAATCACTGTCCAGGCCAGGGGTCCCCAAAAAATCACATTGTCTCCACCAATATAAATTTTAGGGTCAAACTCGGTAAATAGCGAAAAGAAATCAAGATTGAGGCCAATGGCTAAAGGAATAAGTCCCAAAACCGTAGTTATCGCGGTTAGCAATACGGGCCTCATCCTGGCTTTTCCACCTTTGACAATTAATTCTGTGACCTGTTCCAGAGGTAGAAGTTCTTTATCGTCCATACCTAATGCTACTTTTTTACGATCTATAAGAATTTGGGTATAATCTAAAAGAACCACACCATTGTTAACAACTATACCTGCCAAAGATATTATGCCCATCATAGTCATCATAATCACAAAAGGCCATCCGGTTATCATTAATCCACCAAAAACTCCTATAAAACTTAAGAAGATGGCTGTCATTATGATAGCAGGTTTTGAAATACCTCCAAATTGGAAGATAAGGATTAACATTATTAAACCAAGTCCCGAAAAGAAAGCACCAACCAAAAAATTCATTTGTTTGTTTTGTTCTTCAATTTGTCCTGTATAATCAATTTTTACATCAGCCGGAATGCCAGTATATTCTTCCATTTCCTTTTTTATCTCCGCTACAATAGCCCCGGCATCTGTAAATCCAGGCCTAAGTCCCGAATATAGAGTAACAACACGTTTTGTGTCCTTGTGTTTAATGGCACTGAAACTGGATGTATTTCTTTGAGATGCCACTGCAGAAACAGGAACTTCCTTTATACGACCTGTTGCCTGGTCCCTGAAAATAATATTTTGATTAAATAAAGCACTGGTATTGTATCTAAGATCCTTATTAAAACGAACATTAATGTCATAATCTTCTCCACCCGACTTATAAATACCGGCTTTGTCGCCAAACAGGGAACGTCTTAACTGCAAGCCCACTTGTCCGACAGATACACCGAGCTCACCAGCTTTTTCCCGATCTACGGTTACCTGCATACTGGGCTTCCCTGTATTTACATCAATCTTTAATTCTTCAATACCTTCTATATTTTTAGAATTAAGGAAATTGCGCATTTTTTCTGCCGTATTTATTAAAACATTGTAATCCTTCCCTTCAATTTCAATATTTATTGGATATCCTGAAGGAGGAGCAACCTGATCTTTTTCAACAGAAATAGCAATCCCAGGATAAATACCCTTTAATCCATCCTGAATTTCTTTGCGAAGCTCTTCAGTATCTCTGCCATTTCTAAATTTATACTCCTCCATAGAAATAGTTATTTTACCTCTATGGGGCATTTCTGCAGCTGACCCTCCTTCGGTAAACGGATTTTCAGCGCCTTTACCTACTTGTGAAACACTTGATGCAACAAGTAAATTATTTTCGCCATCCATATATTTAGGATCGTCTGCAATAGCGTAGACTCTTTTTTCAATATTTTTAGTAATTTCATTAGTTTTTTCTATAGCCGTCCCCTGTGGATATTCTATATAGACATAAATCTCATTAGGTACATTATCAGGAAAAAACTCCACTTTTGTTCGGCCACTTCCAAGTGATATACCAAAAGCAATAAAGGCCACTATCAATAAGAGTAATGTAAAACCAAAGAAAGCATACACATTTCTTCCCCTCAGAGCAGTTCTCAATTGATTTTCATACCAATTTTCAAATCGGGACAGGTATTTTTTCTGAAATTTTAAAGCCGTTTTTTTAAGCGCGTACTTATATATCCAGAATAAGATTGCCACAACAATCATCAGGGATCCCAAACCGCGAACAGCTCCACCAAATATGAGGATAAATAGTCCAAACCCACCAAGCACAATACTGAGTCTGATTAGCTGTTTTCTAGTGAGTTCTTTGTCACCTACCTCCATAAAGCTAGATACTAACATGGAGTTCATAAAAATGGCCACAAATAATGAAGAGCCAAGGACAACTGATAAGGTTATTGGGAAATAGATCATAAATTCGCCAAAAAGACCTGGCCAAAGTCCTAGCGGCACAAAGGCCGCCACTGTGGTGGCAGTAGATATAATTATTGGAAAAGCAATTTCACCAATACCTTTTTTGGCCGCCTCAATACGAGGCATGCCTTCTTCTTCAATTAGTCTATAGACATTTTCAACAACCACAATACCATTATCTACCAGCATTCCCAGCCCCATAATTAGTCCGAACAAGATCATGGTATTTAAAGTATAACCCATGGTGGATAATATCATGAAAGACATGAACATAGACATGGGGATTGCAAATCCTACAAAGAGCGCGTTGCGGAAACCTAAAAAGAACATTAAAACGGTTACCACCAGTATGATACCAAAAATAATATTGTTCACCAGGTCGTCAACCTGATTTAACGTTCGGTTTGAGGAATCATTAGCGATACTTACCTGTAAATCTGCCGGGAAATAGTTCTCCTTCGATTCTTTTACAATTTCCTTTATGCGATCCGCAGCGGTAATGGCGTTTTTACCCGCTCTTTTTTTAATATCGAGCATAACCACACTTTTCCCTCGTTCTCTGGCATAGGTTATTTTCTCTTCTTCCTTGAATGAAACTTCAGCAATATCTTTTAGATATACAGCGCCGGTATTTTCCGATTTCACCACAAAATCTTCAAGTTCAGTTGGGTTTTCAATTTCACCTAAAACGCGAATTGTACGACGCTGTCCGCTTGTCTTTAAATTCCCGGCAGACATAGTCATATTCCCATTACTTATGGCTTGTATTACATCGTCAAAACTTACCTTAGCTGCCATCATTTTATAAATATCCACAGCTACTTCTACTTCTTTATCCTGAGCTCCCCTTATATCTACGCCTTTAATCTCCTGTAAATCTTCAATTTCATCTTCGAGGTATTCCCCAAATTCCTTTAATTTATCAACTGGATAATCCCCCGTAAGGTTAACATTCATAATGGGAAAAGATTCAGATATATTTAAGTCAAAGACATCCGGCTCTACTTTTGCACCATTGAAAATTGGCCAGTCTTCACTCGCCTTTTCGCTGTCTACCTCATCTTTAACTTTTTGTTTAGCGTTTTCAACGGTTATATCCTCATCAAATTCAATAACAATCATTGAATAATCTTCCTGCGAGGTAGAGGTAATTTCCACCAGATTACTCACATCTTTTAATCTGTCTTCCAGAGGATCTGTAAGCAACCGTTCAATATCTTCTGCTGTATTTCCAGGATAAATTGTGCTAATGTATATTTTGGTTTCTTTTACTTCAGGAAAGTCTTCTCTGGGCATTGAAAAATAGGAAGATAAACCGATGAACAGAAAGATTCCAATCATTACATAAATGACCGAAGGATTATCAATAGCCCAGGAAGATAATCTAAATTCCTTGTTTGCGTTTCTCTTTTGCTTACTCATAAGACTATTGAATTATTTTTACGTTCTGATTTTCCCGAACATTACGAGCACCTTCCATTACTACCTGAACTTCGGGATCAATACCGGCTAATACTTCGACATAGTCTCCCTGCGTAAGACCTGTGCGTATTACCTGTTTTTTGGCTACAGCCATGTTATTAGAATCGACCTCCGTTGCGATATAGACATATTGTTCCCCTTCTGCATTTTCAGATATCAAACTTTGTGGGATTAAAATAGCGTTGTTATTGCTGTAATCATTAATCTGGACACGAGCCGTCAGATTTGGTTTTATGGTATTCTTTTCGTTTGGTACTGCAATTTCCACACGAAAAGATCGATTGGTTGGATTAATAAAATTTCCTGTTTGCCGAACAGCAGAAGTAATGCTATCACCCAGAACTGGAAAATAGATTTTTACTTCCTTACCTACGGTTACTCCATTTATATAACTCTCAGGCACGTCTACTTCAATATACATCTCAGAGAGGTTTACAATGCGGAATACAGCTTGCCCGCTGGCAGGTGAAACAACAGTTCCCTGTTCCTGAATAACATTGTCTATTATTCCTGAGAAGGGAGCTCTAATATTTGATTTCGCCAACTGGCTTTCTGCTTGTTTAACAGAATTCATTACTGCCTGATAATTTGTTTCCGCCTGCAGATATTGAATTTCAGATCCAATTCTTTGTTCCCATAACCTTTTTTGACGTTCAAAGGTAGTTTTTGCAAGTGCAGCCTGAGTCTTAAGCTGTTCAAGTTGACTACTCATTCCACCATCGTCTATTGTTGCCAAAAGCTGACCTTTTTTGACATTTTGACCCTCTTTCACATATACTTTAATCAACGTTCCGGCCATTTCCGGATAAATCAACACATTTTGTTTGGTCATTACGTTCCCTTGAAGATCGAGATAATGATTAAACTGCTTTTCTTCTGTTTTCATGGTAGTCACCAATGCTAATTTTGAGTTGCTATCTTTAATTTTGATAACAGAATCCAAAAGCCTAAGCTCTGCGGTCAATATTTTTTGTTTTGCAGTGATTTCCTGTTTTTTTAATTTTATTGCTTCCAAGTTACCTTCCGCAATCAAAGTTTCAACGGACTCTACCGTTCCATTTCCACAGGATGTTATTAGTAATGAACTTAGTATTAATATAAGAGCGTTTTTCATCTTATTCAGTTTTGTGATTTGAGATTTAATTGTTTAGAACAGTTTCTAAATCTGTTTTTCTATTAATAACTTCTACCATAGATTCAAGATAATCCTGCTGTGCGGTATAAAGTTGAATTTGAGCCTGTCTTAATTCAAAACTGGTAGCAAGGCCTTCAAAATATTTTGTTTGATTTTTCTTTTCAATCCGCTCAGCAAGATTGAGATTGCTTTTTGTAGTTTGATAATCCTCAATTGAAAAAATATAGTCGCTTTTAGCCCGTTCAAGTTGAAGTCTGATCTGTTCTTCCGTTTCTGTTAATTGTGTTTTTGCCTGGTCATAAGCAATCTTAGCTCTTTGTGTAGAAGCACTTCTGTTGAGGGAACTGAAAATAGGAATTTTTAAATCGAATCCTAAGACAGACGATCCAAACCATTGCTGTTGACCCTCGAAAAATGAAAATGTATTGCTGAATGCCGAGGCACCATAATTTACAAATGCATTAAGTGTTGGCAAGGCTTGACTTTTGGCAAGCTTTAATTCATAATATCTCTGTTCATTCAGGTTGGCTACCAACTTGTAATCTACATTGTTTTCCATAAAGAATTCCGATTCCAATAGATCAAAATCAATTTGTTTCAATACCAGATCATCCAGATTCTCGGATAACAGTGTTTGGTTTTCAATAGGGAGCCCCATAATTAAATTCAGCATTTGCAGCGTGATATCTTCAAATCGGATTGAATTTTTTAGCGCACTAATAATAGAGGATAATGTAATTTGAAGCTGTTCTACACTCTCTTCATCACCAAGGCCATTTTCAAAGAGTTTTTCAGTTTCAAAGAGATTTTTCTCTAATGTGGCCTTATTGTTTTCAAGGATAGCAACGGTTTCCTTAGCCAGCAAAACATTGCCATATGCCTCTATGACTGCTTTCCGTATTTCCTGATCTGTTTTTTCTTTGTTGTTTTGACTGTATCTAAGAAAGGCTTCAGTAGCTTGAACCCCTACAATGTATGACCCATCAAAAATTTGCTGTTTAAGTGTAGCGGTTGCATTAACCTGATTTTGTTGTCCAAAAACAACAGGGAGAAAAGATCCAGGTTCTCCTCCAACAATTTCTCCGGGAATTAGAGTAACAGGCTGTTTTAATTGATTTTGGTAGCTAAGATTACCGTCAATTTGAGGTAAACCTGTAGCAATAACTTCCCATTTTTGCTTTTGTGCATCTAATATTTCTCTATCGGCATTAATAACACTGTAGTTATATTCAAGGGCATAATCAATGGCTTCTTCCAGTGAAAAGCTATTGGGTTGTTCCTGCGAAAAAGACCAACCCACAAATATGAATGTTAAAAAGGTTAAAAATTGAACTTTCATTTAATCTTGATTAGAGTTGATTATATTGTTTAGTATTTTTCTTCCTTTGGGAGTAACTATTCCACGGAGATGATATTCCAAATAGTTGTCCATAAGATCGGATACCGGAAATTTAGCAACCGGGAACAGTCTGCTATCCTTAATACTGGTGACTCCTTGAAAGTATATTCGCGCGACAAATTCTATGTTCAGATTATCTCTGTATATCCCTTCAACAATACCTTTCTTTACATTATTGATAACACAACTATGCATCATTTCAAATTGTTTATTTCGAAGGGTATTAAAAATTCTGGGATAGTATTTTTGAAGCTGATACTGAGGAGAGGTTTTCTCATCGTTTAAATGTTCCATTACGAGTCTTTTAATCTCATAAAGCTCTTCAATAGGGTTCTTTTTTAGTAAACATATTTCATCAATCCCACAGGAAACAGAATCAAATACATGCATTGTACATGCTTCTACCAGCTTAGTTTTGGTTTCAAAATTGGAATAAATGGTTTTTTTGGAAATACCCATTGCATGAGCAAGGTCGTCCATAGTAACGCTTTTAAAACCTAGATTTAAAAACAGGTCTGTGGCCTTAACAAGTATTTTTTCTTTCATGATCAGGGGCCAAATATAATCAGGAAACTATAAATACATAAAAAGTTTCCAAAGTTTTACATTTTTTTAACAAACCACCTGACCTGGGTCCTATCTTGTTTACAGGAAATTTACATAAATGTTCTTCTGTGCGCGCTTTTAATGTATTTTTGAAAAAAATTGAAAATGCCGGACATAGAGTTTTACAGGGGGTGTTTTAATTCCTATCTGGAAAATAAAATCAGAACCAAAGAACCCCGGAATTTGTACGACCCCATAGTGTATATAATGGATTTGGGTGGCAAGAGACTCAGACCAATATTAACACTTATTAGTACGGATGTGTTAGGAGGGAAATATGAGGATGCGCTGGATGCAGCCCTAGCAATTGAAGTTTTTCATAATTTTTCCCTGGTACATGATGACATCATGGATGCAGCACCACTTAGAAGAGGCGAAAAAACAGTACACAAAAAATGGGATGTCAATACAGGTATTTTGTCCGGAGACGTCATGCTTATTAACTCCTATCAGTATTTTGAAAGCTATCCGGCAGATTTATTTAAATCGCTCATAAAGGTATTTAGCAAAACGGCAATCGAGGTTTGTGAAGGTCAGCAATATGATATGGACTTTGAAATAAGTGATGATGTTACCGTTCCCGATTACCTCAAAATGATAACCTATAAGACAGCCGTTTTAGTTGCTGCAGCCATGAAAATGGGCGCCATAATTGCCAAGTCTTCAGAAAAATTACAGAATGCAATTTATGATTATGGCATAAATCTTGGCATAGCTTTTCAACTTCAGGATGACTATTTGGATGCGTTCGGTGATCCCGAGAATTTTGGGAAACAGGTTGGAGGTGACATCATAGAAAATAAAAAAACCTTTCTCTATATACGGGCATTGGAATTAGCTAATGAAGAAGATAAGAGTGAATTGAAAAACCTTTTTTCTATTAAACCTCAGGACCCACATGAAAAAATTGAAACCGTAAAACAGATTTTTATTAAAAGTGGTGCGGCCGAAGTTACGCGGAAAGAAATTGAAAAGTATACAAAGCGGGCATTTCAAATACTGGAATCTTTGGAAGCACCAGAAAGTAAGAAAGGAGTACTTCAGCGATTTGGCAACAAACTAATGAGCAGAGAAGTTTAAAACAGCCTGTTAAATAGTGCCTTTATAAAATAACTTTTAGGGCAACTGGAAATAATCTTAAGATCTTCTCTAATATTGGTTTCTTCGTCTAAAAATTTAAAAATAAGTTGGGGGCTACTTCCCTTAAAGAGAGATTCAAAAATACGTCTGCCTTTGCTGTTATCCTTGTAAAGGATATCTAATAAGAGTAAATCATAATACCAATATCGATCTTTATGAGTAAAAGAAGAAAGAGATTTGTTCTTTTTAAGAAAGGCTACCAATTCTTTTGTTTTTCTGTTAGTATTCATAAAGGTATATCCCGTGCTGGCTTTGGCCCATCCACCTGCTACTCCAATATGTAAAATATTTTCGCTGTTCTTTGCTGCAAAATCATAACAGGTCATTGGAATATTTCCCTTTTCTTTCTCTACTATCTCATAATCAGTACACTTAAGGTTTTCTTTGATATATTTCTCAATAGCATTTTCATACTCTTCTTCATCTAATGTATCAGCAGAGAACAATGTATACTCAACCAAACCCTCCGTTTCTGAAAAAGGCAAAACATACATGAAACGGGTATTGCCTTTTTGCAGGATTGAAAAATCCATAAAAGTGGCATTTTCGGGATTGAAAATGGGCTTGTCAGATTTAATAAACCATCCCATGAAATGCTGCTGTAAAACAGGATATTTGGTTTGTTGGTGCAGCAACTTATAATTGAAAATGCTATTAAAAACCTTGGTTGCCCTAAAGCACCCGCTTTGGGTGGTAACCTCTACATAATTTTTATGATCTACAACCCCTTTTACCATATCCTGCAAAAAGGCAATATTTTCATAAGACTGAATGTTATCGAGATAGTTGTTGTAAAAATCAAGTCCTCGTAACATCTTGTACTTATAAGGCGCTATCTTATGAGTAACCCCATAATCTTCGCTATAGAAATGAATCTGACTCCAACTTTTTGCAATGATTGAATCAAAATCACCTTCATTCTTTTCCCAAAAACACCAGGTACGATCATTAGTCTTTTTGGCATCCTTGTCAATTAATAATACAGTTTTATCCTTAAAATATGGATCAATTCCAAAGGAATTAGCCAGCATCAAGCCAGAGGCTCCTGCACCGATGATTATATAGTCGTAGTATTTCTGCACAAATATGAAAAACACCAAAAGTACAAATTACAGCTCAAGTAGTCCTTGTACATTAATTCAAAAGAAAGCGCATTCCTAAAAACCCTCTCATTCCCTGATTTGGACCATATACATAAGTGGGATCAAAAGTAAGACCATAAGGGTTGTCTGCGGTAGGGATGGCATTACCTGAATTGTTAAATTGAACATTTTTATCGAAGGGATCGTTGGTTCTTGCTATAATAAATGGATTACCCCTGTTAGGGGTCCAATCCAACAAGTTTTTTATTCCTCCATAAAATTCAAAATCTTTCACACCAGAATATGTAAATTGAATATTTTGAATACTCCAGGTTGGAGAATATTCCTGTCTGGGATCGAGCTCACTTAAAAGCGGAAGGCGCATCGGGCCATATAGGTTACCTGTATAATCCACAGAAAGATTCAGAGTTCTGAAAGCATAAGATATGCTCCAGGTTCCACTATAACTTTCGGTCAGGATTTGCCGTTGGGTAACACCGTTTGCAGTATTACTTACATCCATTAAAGTAGCTCCAACAAGTATCTTCAGCCCTGCTGGGAATGCTATATCCATGTTTGCACTTATTCCCTTGGAAACAGATTTGCCATCCAAGTTTTTATAGATTATTAAATTGGGATTAGTATCATAATCCGGCAGAATAACATTATTGAAATAAGTGTAGAAGGCCGAAGCATCCAAACCTATAAATGTTCCATTATTACTGTATATTTTTTTAAGGTAGTTAATATTCACGTTAATGGAACGCTCAGGTTTCAGGTCTTCGGCAATGACTACTTCTCTTGCACCGGTCAAAGCTGCGTGTTCCTCAGTAAAAAGGTTAACAACTCTAAACCCGGTGCCCGCATTCAATCGGAATAAATCATTGTCAGTAATTTTCCATTTATAGGCTAATCTTGGAGTAAATATGGAACCGTGTCGCTTGTCATAATCATAACGAATACCGGTTAGCAAGGAATGTTCTTCAGAAAAATTTATCTCATCCTGCACAAACAGGCTGGGGATCCAAACGATGTCGGCTTTATTGCTAGCTAATCCTGAAGTTGCAGGAGTATTATCGTCATAATAATTGTATTTTACTGCAGTTCCAAACAGTAGATCATGCTTTGCCCAAACTTTATCCCAGGTTAATTGGCCAAAACCAATGCGTTGATCTGCAAGATAAGGTGTCGTGCCATATGCAGAATTTTGGCTGTGGTCATTATACGAAACTGAGAGTAGTATATTTTCTTTTAAGGGCAATTGATATTTTCCCAGGATCTCCCATCTCCTGGTGTAGATGCTTTCGCCATAAATTTCATCTCCTCCCCTGAATTCAGGGGTCCATTGCATTTCACCGCCCCATCTGTCTTCATAAAAAAAACGACCGGCCAATGAAAAAATGCGGTTATTCTCCCGGTTCAAACTCCATTTTTGAAAAAAAGATATGCGATCCTGAAGGGTTAAATCTGTGAAATTATCTCCATTGTCATCAATTGGGTTGTCATATTTAAAATAATTAAGACCAAGAAGTAAGCTGGAACTACTCCCTAATTCAATTCTGGATCCAATATCCAGGTTGTATTCACCCCAGCCACTCATAAAACTATCAGCGGCAAAAGTAGGAGCCTCCAGGTTTTTTTTTGTTATTATATTGATAAGCCCTCCTACAGCCTCGCTCCCGTATAATGTAGAAGCAGGTCCTTTGACAATTTCTATTTGTTCAATTAAAGAATTTGGAATGCCAGACAACCCATACACAGTACCCAAACCGCTTACGATAGGCATACCATCTATTAGGACCAAGGTATATGGTCCTTCAAGTCCATTAATATGAATATCCCCGGTATTGCATACGTTGCAGTTAATTTGAGGCCTTACACCATTGACGTTTTGAAGGGCTTCAAAAATACTTGGGGTGGGATTTTTTTGAAAGAATGCAGGGTTATAAACTTCTACAGGCACTGGACTTTCCAATCTTTTTACCGGTTTTAAAGTACCCGTAACCACCATTTCATCCAATTGCTCTGATGAAGTTTTAAGTGATATATTAAGAAGTAACACTTTATTATTAACCAGTGTAACCTTTTGGCTAAAAGGTGCGTACCCCAAGACAGAAGTCTTAATTTTATAGGTACCATCGGGAATGTTATCAATGGTAAACTCACCGTTCCTATCAGAAGATGAACCAAATTCCGTTCCATGGAGGTAAATATTTGCAAAAGGCACGGGTATTTCTCCATCCAGAATTACCCCGGTAATGGTATTTTGTTGAGAATATAAATTTGAAATTCCCAAAAGAGGTAGTAGGACAAATATGACTATCCTGAAAATAAAGGGGTTAACAATGTATTTCATTCGTCCAATAAAATATTTAGACAAATCTAAAAATTTGTTTGTATAAATAAAAATGTATTTTTGCTAAAATGTTTTTAATGACTCATTCTGAGGAGAATTACATCAAGGCAATATTCCATCTGGCTAGCGGAGGTATTGAAGTTATTTCAACTAATGCTATGGCCGAAAAGATGGAGACCAAACCATCATCCGTAACTGATATGATGAGAAGGTTATCTGAAAAGGGGCTGGTTCATTACAAAAAGTATCAGGGAGTATCACTGACACCCCTCGGCACAAAGACCGCCTTATCTATCATAAGAAAACATCGTTTGTGGGAAGTTTTTTTAGTAGAAAAGTTGGGTTTCACCTGGGATGAGGTACATGAGATTGCCGAACAATTAGAGCATATTAAAAGTGAAAAACTAATTGATAAGCTGGATGAACTATTAGACTTCCCGAAATTTGATCCTCATGGAGACCCAATTCCTGATAAAAATGGAGAGTTCATGGAGCATGATAATCAACTATTGAGTCAGTTACCAATTGGTTCCGGGGCACTATGCGTGGGAGTTAAAGATTCTTCTGCGGTATTCCTGAGGTTCCTGGATAAAAATAATATAGCGCTTGGTAATAAAATGAAGATTTTAGAAAAAGAGGAGTTTGATAATTCACTGCGAATACTTATTGAAGAAAGAGAATTACAGATTTCTCAGCAAATAGCTTCTAATTTATACGTCAAAAAGATTGAGTTATGATAGAGAATGTCATTAGTTATTTCGAATCAATAAATCCTATTCTGGCTGCTTTTTACGCAACACTTTTTACCTGGGGTCTGACAGCACTAGGTGCAGGTCTGGTCTTTTTTTTTAAAACTATGAACAGGGCTGTTTTAGATGGAATGCTTGGATTTACCGGAGGGGTAATGGTAGCTGCAAGTTTTTGGAGTCTACTGGCCCCTGGAATAGAAATGAGCCCGGGAGAGGGTTTTGTCAAGGTCTTACCTGCATCAGTAGGATTTTTACTTGGCGCGGTATTCATTTATGGTTTGGATAAGGTTTTACCGCATATACATATTAATTTTAAGGAGAGTGAAGGAATAAAAACACCCTGGCACAGAACCACACTGCTCACACTTGCCATAACTTTGCACAATATTCCTGAAGGGCTTGCCGTAGGAGTTTTGTTTGGTGGAGTTGCTGCCGGTTTTGAAGGAGCAAATATAGGTGGAGCAGTAGCCCTGGCACTTGGGATAGGCCTGCAAAACTTTCCCGAAGGTTTCGCGGTTGCCATGCCTTTAAGAAGACAAGGGCTTAGCAGACTTAAAAGTTTTACCTACGGACAAGCATCTGCTATGGTTGAGCCTATAGCGGCAGTTTTGGGTGCATGGGCGGTTCTTACTTTCCAACCTATTCTGCCTTACGCCTTATCCTTTGCTGCCGGAGCAATGATCTTTGTAGTTGTTGAAGAGGTTATTCCTGAGACGCAGCAAGATAAATACACGGATATCGCCACTATGGGCTTTATCGGAGGTTTTATTATTATGATGGCCTTAGATGTAGGTTTAAGTTAATTAACAAATACTCCAACTATTAATTTTCCATTATTCCCCCATAAGGGTAAATGCACCTTTAGTTAAGATCCGGGGGTTTTCCGGTAAATCATCCGGATTTTTTATAACTGTGTAACCCATATATGTGTCGCCCGTTTCTACTTTTATCGGTCTAAAACCATAAACTTCATCTTTATTTGATTCCAGTATTAACAGGTATGAGGAATCATTCAAGGATACCAGAGCCTCATTAGGAATACTCAGGGCGGTTTTATCTGATGTAATAATAGTGGCGTTGACAAACATACCGGTTAAAAAATTATGTTTGGAAATATCTTTGAGATGTCCATGCACTCTTATCGTTCTGTTTTCTTCTATAGCATTGCCAATTAAATATACTTCTGCTTTATATATCTCCGCAGAAGCTTCCGGTATTTTAAATATAATTTCCTGCCCTTTATGAATCTTCATTATATCCTTTTCAAAAACAGATAACTCTAAATGTATGTGGTCATTGTCTACAATTTCAATGATAGGTGTTGCAGGTGAAACATACATCCCCAGAGTTACATTTACCTGGGTAATACTGCCACTAATGGGTGCATATAGAGTGGAAGTTGTACTAATAAGGCCCTTTTCTACATCTGCAGGTGAAATTTTAAGTATATCTAATTGCTTTTGAAGTCCATTATAGGTGGCTTCTGCTTTTTTATATTCGCTTTCGGCTTTAAGGAAGCTCTTTTTAGATGAAATATTTTCTTTTATTAATATTTGCTGACGCTCATATTCAGATTCCAAATAGGTCAATTGTTCCTTTATCTCCAGGTATTCTTGTTGAATAGACACGAAATCGGGATTTTCAATGGTTACCAATGACTGCCCCTTTTTTACACGATCTCCAATTAATAAATGTGTATTTTTTATATATCCGCCCATAGTAGCACTAACTACAGCACGGTTTGCAGGAGGCACATCAATTAATCCATTTGCCCGAACCAATTCAGGAAAAGACTTTTCCTCGAGGCTACTCATGGCCATGCCATTTTGTTCAAATTGCTCACTCGAAAGCTCAATTATGGTATCTTCAAGATCCGGATTTTTCTGAGATCCTGATTTATCACTTGTTTCTGCATTTTTACAACTTGAAATACCGATTAGAAGTATAAATGGAATGGAATAGTAAAAAATACGATTCATGACTTAGATTTTAATAAGTTAGATAGTTTATGGCAATAACAGTTTGATTGTATTCATTAAGGCTATTTAAGTAATCCAGTTTAATTTCATACGCATTTTCAAGACTCAGGATATATTGGAAATAGTTTATTTCTCCGTTTTTAAAACTCACAGTAGCTGTTTTCAAAATTTCATCAGATAGGGCTGTACCCTCATCTTCATAATATTTTAGGGCCTTTTCCTGCTTAATTAATTCAGCATTAAGTGACGCATATTCAATATTTAATTGAACTTCATACTCCTTAGATTCTTCTACGGCAATTTCCCTGGCAATGGAAGACGCCTTAATTTTAGAAGATTGGCCAAAAAACAATAATGGAATTTTAAGCCCCAGATAGTAACCAGATAGAGTTTCATTTAACCCGCTGTTCGTTCCCTGAAAATAGCTTAAACTCAGATCGGGTAGCAGAAGTTGTTTTTCATAACTACGTTGATTATTAAAGAGATCAACTCTATTGGAATAATATTCCAATTCTAAGCTGTTTTCCAAATCCTTAGGACTCAATTTAACTTTCTTTTGAAAAGCTAGTCCAATATTTATGCTGTCTTCTACCTGGACAACTTTAATTAAATTTCCATAAGCCAGTACAACATCTTGCGTTGCTTCCTCTAATTTAATTTCTATTTGTTTTTGTCTGGATTGAGTGGTTATTTTTTCCAGGTAGTTGGTTTCTCCGAGTTCAAATCGGCGCTCAGCGATTGCTGCAAAATTCCGAAACAGGCTATCAATTTGCTTATAAATAAATTCCCTCTCTTTCGCATATTGATATTCATAAAACCTTGATGTGACCTTCTTTTTTAATATTTTCTTTTGAACTTCATAAGAACTGGATTCTAAATTGAAACCAGCTTTGTTTACCTTTTTTTTGGAGAAATAAACTGTTGGAAAAAGGAAGTCCTGCTCTACGCCGAATACGTTTATGGGTTCCCCATTGATAGCAATGTTATTTTGGTCATACTCGTAGTAAATTCTGGTCTTGTCAAAACTGAAAGCGCTGGATATCATAGCATCAGATTTGTTAACTCTTAAGGATTCTGCTTTTAAACCTGCATTGTTTTCTAATGCAATTTCCACTAATCCATCTAAGGTTAAACTACTTTCCTGTGCATTCAAAAAAGTTGAAAAAAGTATTGCCGTGATAAGAAGTGTATAGGACTTGTTTTTTTTTAAAAGTCCTTTAAATACCAGTTTCCCTGGTTTATTAAAGATGCTATATAATACAGGCAGCACAATAAGTGTCAATAGTGTTGCACTTACCAGGCCACCTATTACAACTGTTGCCAGGGGGCGCTGAACTTCAGCTCCAACATTTGTAGAAATTGCCATTGGTAAAAACCCTAATGCAGCTGCCGATGCAGTCAGTAATACCGCCCTCAGCCGATCTTTTGTACCCTGAATAATTAGTGCTTCCATACTCCCAAATTTTTCTATATTAAGTTCTTTAAAATGTTCTATTAAAACTATGCCGTTTAGAACAGCAATACCAAAAAGAGCAATAAAACCTACTCCTGCGGAAATACTAAAGGGTAAATCTCTTAACCATAATAATAAAACTCCACCAACAGAAGCCAGTGGAATGGCAGTAAAAATCATTAATGTTTCTTTGAAGGATTTAAAAGCGAGAAAGAGCATTAAAAAAATTAGTATCAAAGCAATTGGGACCGCAACCAATAATCTGGATCTCGCGCTTTGAAGATTTTCAAATTGTCCACCATAGCTTATACTATATCCCGCAGGTAGCTTTATATTGTCATCTATTAATTTTTGTACATCACTAACTACGGACTGTAAATCACGGTTACGAACGTTTATCCCAACCACTATCCTTCTTTTAGTGTCGTCTCTTGAAATTTTGGCAGCTCCTTTTTGATATGAGATATCAGCCAGTTCACTTAGGGGTATTTTACCATTAGAGGGGACATCGACATATAAATTTTTGAGATTGTCAATATCCTGCCTATTTTCATTCGTAAGGCGGACCACTAAATCAAACCGCTTCTCACCTTCATAAATACTCCCCACTTTTTTTCCGGCAAAACCCATGGCAACCATATCATTGAGTTCTTTGATATTCAGGTTATAACGAGCAATTTTTTCACGTTTGTACCGGACATTCATTTGAGGAAGTCCAACAATTTTTTCAACAGTTATGTCAGCTGCCCCATCAACATTTTCTATTAATGATTTTATTTCATTCCCTTTTTTGCTTAGGATTTCTAAATCTTCTCCAAATATTTTGATGGCAATATCTGCCCTTACACCTGTTATCAATTCATTAAACCTCATTTCAATGGGTTGTGTAAATTCTACTTCAATACCCGGTAGTATTGAGAGGGCTTCTTTGAACTTATTGGCCAATTCATCCTTGGTTTTGGCTGATACCCACTCACTTTTCGACTTTAAAATTATTATGACATCACTTTCTTCCATAGACATAGGGTCTGTAGGCACTTCTGCCGCTCCGATTCTAGTCACTACCTGCTTTACTTCCGGGAAATTATTCAGTAGAATTTGCTCTATCTTTGTAGTTGTTTCTACCGTTTTTGTCAACGATGTCCCGGTTTTTAAAACAGGCTGTATTACAAAGTCGCCCTCATCCAATGTAGGGACAAATTCACCACCCAGGGATATAAAAAGGGGTACGGTTAAAGCCAATACCAACGCTGCCAGACTTAATACCAATCTTTTACGTTCAAATCCCCACTGTATTATGGGATCAAAAGATTTATTGAGCCATCTCATCAGTTGAAATGAAAGGTTCTTTTTTGAGGTATCGGAGGGTTTCAGGAATAGAGACGCCATTACCGGGACATAGGTAAAACACAAGATCATTGCACCTATCAGAGCGAAACTAAAAGTTAAGGCCATTGGCCGAAACATTTTACCTTCCACCCCGCTAAGTGATAAAATAGGGATGAAAACAATCAGGATGATTAACTGGCCAAAAATTGCCGAATTCATCATTTTGGATGCCCCTTGATACGTTATTTTATCTTTGAATTTTAACTGATCGACGCTGGATAGGTTATTTATTTCATCTCTTTTGCCAGTAATTTGAAATGCTATGAATTCTACAATAATTACCGCTCCGTCTATAATAATTCCAAAGTCTATCGCCCCAAGACTCATTAAATTAGCATCCACTTTAAACAAATACATCAATGACAAAGCAAAAAGTAAACTAAGCGGAATAACGGAAGCAACCACCAGGCCCGACCTTAAATTTCCCAGCAGCAGGACAACAACAAAGATTACAATCAGGCATCCAAAAATCAAATTTTCGGTAACTGTAAATGTCGTTTTACGAATAAGCTCACTTCTATCCAAAAAGGCATTTATTTGTATGCCTTCCGGCAAACTCTTTGAGATTGAAGACACCCTGTCTTTAACGGCATCAATAACCTCTTTGGAATTTGCATTTTTAAGCATCATTACCTGTCCCAGTACTTTTTCACCTTCCCCATTAGCCGTGATAGCTCCAAAACGCGTTGCACTTCCAAACCCCACTTTGGCCACATCCTTTATATAAACAGGGATTGAATTCTCTTTTTTTACTACAATGTTTTCAATGTCATCTAAAGAAGAAACTAAACCTTCACCGCGAATAAAATAGGCCTGATTTACTTTTTCAATATACCCACCGCCTGTAACACTATTGTTTAATTCAAGGGCATTTATAACCTCGCTGGCCTTAACTTTCATCGCATTAAGTTTTTCCGTACTAATTGCGACTTCATATTGTTTTATAAAGCCTCCCCAGGTATTAACTTCAACAACTCCGGGAATACCTGAGAGTTGTCTTTTTACCAGCCAGTCCTGTATGGTTCTTAGGTCTGTAGTTGAGTATTTTCCCTCATATCCGGGTTTTACATCTAGTATGTATTGATAGATTTCACCTAGTCCTGTTGTAATAGGCCCCATTTCGGGGGTCCCAAAACCTTCAGGAATTTTTTCTGAAGCCGACTTAATTTTTTCAGCAATCAACTGCCGGGGAAGGTAAGTACCCATGTCGTCATCAAAGACAATGGTAACTACTGAGAGGCCAAACTTTGAGATAGATCTTATTTCCTGAACACCTGGTAAATTTGCCATTTCAAGCTCTACCGGATAGGTAATAAATTGCTCCATATCCTGAGTAGACAGGCTTCTTGAAGTAGTGATTACCTGCACCTGATTATTTGTAACATCCGGAACAGCACCTATAGATATCTGGAAGAGGGAATAAAGCCCAAAACCAATTAAAAACAGGGTGAATAGTAGAATAATAAATTTCTTCTTAATACTGAATTCTATAATACGAGATAACATAATCCATGGAATAATGATTGATAATCATGCATAATTAAAAAGGAAAATTATGCCTGTGAAAAAATATACCAAGATAATTTATACCGTACGGGGGGGTTGGAAAGGGCCTTCTTTCTCGCAATTAGAATATGAAGCCTGATAATAGAAATTTGCTGTTGAAGTTAGCAATTCGTCAACGGGTTTAAGTTGATATGCCTGCAGATCCTTGAGTACAAAAGCCGAAAGCAGCGTCATATGGGGCTGGTGTTGAAATGGCAATTCTTCGTGCTCCTGTTTTTCTTCCTGATGTTTTTTATTGTGATCCGCTTCAAGCTCTCCATAGTGCTTTGAGAGAAAGACAAACAAGTTATCGCCGTATTTCTCAGAATGAAATTTAGCATGTTCTATTAATTCACTAAGATCAACAAGATCGCTGATACAAATGTTAAAGCTTTGTATCAGAATCAGGAAAGAAGCTGCTATGGAAACAAATTTTACCATCATAATCCTTAAGTAAAGATACGATAATCTGTAAAATTCGAATTAAACTTCATCCTCCTCAACAATTTCATAGGGGATAGTATCAATTATGTAACTGAGGGCTTCAATTCGTGCATCAGTTTTTCTGTCGGCATCTATAATTATCCATGGAGAATCTTTCAAATCTGTGTGCTCAAACATTTTTAGCTTAAAGGCGGTGTATTCATCCCACAGTTCCTGTGCTTTGCGGTCAACAGCCGTCATTTTCCACTTTTTTAAGGGGTTGGATTTAATTTCCTTAAACCTGTTTGCCTGTTCTTCCTTGGTAATAGAAAAATAGAATTTAATTAAATAGGTATCAGAATCCATGATCATTCTTTCAAAGCCATTTACCTGTTTCATAAAATTCTGATACTGTTGTTTCGTGCAAAAGCCATTAACGGGTTCAACAACAGCCCGGTTATACCAGCTTCGGTCAAAAAAGACCATTTCACCAGGTTTCGGGAGCCTATTTACGTAACGCTGAAAATACCATTGGCCACTTTCTTCAATAGTTGGTTTAGGCAAGGCAACAATTCTGTACTTTCTGGGATTTATATATGCTGTGATTCTTCTAATAGCTCCGCCTTTGCCTGCTGCATCACGCCCTTCAAAAATTATTACTATTTTCTTATTTTTTGCTATTACCCAATTTTGAAGCTTTATGAGTTCTGTCTGAAGCTCTTTAATTTTCATTTCGTGCCTTGCCGACCGCAAGGCCTTTTCAACATTGATCTTTTTATCAGATAGCAGACTTCGCAATCCTAATGAAGAGTTAAGCAAAGAAATATCATCTTCACTAAGCTGAATCTGTTTCGTATCCTTAGTAGTCATCTTTTATATATCAATTTGTTCAATATGCCTGTAATACCTCAGAACTATATTAGGATCTGGTAATATGCTTGTTTTATGTTTTGTTTTTCTCGTATAATCAAACCTGGAAAGCACATAACGAATACTCTCGAGACGGGCAGTTTTTTTATTATTAGCTTTAACAATTATCCAAGGACTAAATGTGGTATGTGTTTTAGAGAACATTTGTTCTTTGTAAAAACTGTATTTATCCCACAAAGCCTGTCCCTTTTTATCAACCGGACTAAATTTCCATTTTTTTAAGGGATTTAATAACCGACTTTCTATTCGCTTTTTTTGTTCTTTTTTAGAAATAGAAAACCAAAACTTTACAAGTTGAACACCATCTTCGTATAGCATATGTTCAAATCCCGGAACCTGAACCATAAATTGTTTATAATCATTTTTATCGCAAAAGCCCATTACAGGTTCAACCACGGCTCTGTTGTACCAACTTCTGTCAAAAAACACAATCTCTCCCGGATTTGGCAGTTCTTTTATATATCTCCTAAAGTACCATTGACCGCCCTCTACGTCTGTGGGTTTAGAAAGTGCAACAACTCTCATCGACCTTGGATTAAGGTGTTCTGTAAAACGTTTTATGGCACCTCCTTTACCTGCTGCGTCCCTGCCTTCAAATATTATGGCTACCCTAAGTTTTTTTTTAATCACCCAACGCTGCAGATTTACCAATTCTATCTGTAAAAGTTTAAGTTCTTCTTCATATCGAAGTCTGTCGAGTACCTTGGAAATGTCCAGGTCCTTTTGATTGGCAATGGCAATTAAGTCTTTTCTCTTTTTAGCTTC
>CBDUGN010000035.1:0-23226 GCA_965366915.1 uncultured Eudoraea sp.
GGGCATACTGGGAGGTAGAATTGCTTCCTGAAGGGGTACGATCAAATCCAATACCATCCTTATCGACCTTGTGATAATAAGTAGGGTTCCACTCGGGCCTGCTTAAATCACTCACCCATGGACCCGGACCATAATGATGTCCTGTATCCATTAAATGATGTAGCCCCAATGGTGTCATATAATTTACAACGGCCTCTCTGGAAGTGATCATAATTTTTTTAGCAGCTTCAACAAATTCTGAATTATTGGAATAGGTTAAGCGCAACCACTCTTCTGCTATGGTTTCAGAACTTAGGTAGGGGTTCCATGCCAGGCGTCCGTAACCGTACCAGTTACCTTGTGCAAAGGGATGGCCGGTCCAGTTTAAGTCGGTTCCAATATTTGCCACTCCGGCCATTCCGGATATTTTTTTATTAAACATAGAGCCATCGATCACTTTGGCGACAGTCGCATTTTTGCCTTTTCTATAGGTCTCGGCGTCCAACACTTCTTCAAATAGTTTAGGAAGAAATACCAGATGAGAACTAAAACCAAGATACTCCTGTGTAATCTGAAACTCCATAACTAAAGGTGTATTGGGCATACTACCAAACATAGGATGAAAAGGTTCCCTGGGTTGAAAATCAATTGGCCCGTTCTTCACCTGGACCAAAACATTATCCAGAAATTTTCCATCATAGGGAACAAATTCCTTAAAGGCTTGTTTCGCCCTGTCTGTTGCATCCTCTTCAGAATAGACAAAAGCCCTCCATATTACAATTCCATTAAATGGCCGTAATGCATTTGCCAGCATATTGGCACCCTCTACATGGCTTCTGCCATAATTCTGAGGACCTGGTTGTCCTTCAGAATTTGCTTTGACCAAAAACCCCCCAAAGTCCGGGATAACTTTGTAGATAAGTTCCGCCCTTTCCTTCCACCATTCAATTACATCCTTATCCAAAGGATCTGCAGTATTCAACCCTCCAATTTCTATAGGAGCGGAGAACCTGGCTGTCAAATATACCTTTATCCCATAGGGTCTGAAAACCTCTGCCAAAGCAGCTACTTTTTCAAGATAGGCAGATGTTAATACCAGTGCATTTGCATTTACATTGGTTAATACCGTTGCATTGATTCCGATTGATGCATTGGCACGCGCATAATCCACATATCGCGGATCTTTATATTCGGGAAGTTTATGCCAGTTCCAAAGTGAAAATCCGGCATATCCCCGTTCCACGGTCCGGTCCAGATTATCCCAATGATTTAGCATTCGCAATTGAATTTTGGGTGCGTCTACGATATTAATCCCCTCGAGGGATTTGTGCATTTTCATCAATTGCAACAATTTAAATACTCCGTAAAGTATCCCTAAATCTTCGTTGGCAGTGATTAGCAAAATACTCTTGCTGTTTACAGTAACAGATTTAATAATAAATCCTTCGCTGCCAATTCGTTCAAAATCCGCTTTAAGAGCACTCACCATATCTTTGCCGAGGTTCATTTTTTTGGACACCCACATAGTATTCAATAAACTGAGAGAATCATGCATAGATGGTGGCTGTCCCAATAATCCGTCAATGCCTTGCAAAAGTTCTTTTCGCGCAGTATCCAGAACAGGGCTTTGGTTATTAAAAAATATGGATTTGGTATGTTTTTGGTATTCTGAACGTATTACAGGATCTTCAATTTTTGAATATCCGAGCCATAAATTGTATCCCCCCAATGATTGTGCATTGGAATTTAGGACAAGAAGGAAACTAATTATATAGAAGAGTTTAGCCTGCGCTGAGGAGATATTCATCTATTCTTCTTCATCATTTATTCCATCTATCTGCAACTCATTCTCAACATCCTCATTTATTATTTCATCCTCTTCCAGATCATGATCTTCCATGGCCGCTACGAGACGTTTGCTGACTTTTACCAAATAAATGGTATTATCCGTACTGACTTCTACGCATTCTACTATTTCGTTCAGTGCGTTTTTAAAAGTGATAATATGGTCATCATCGTATCCATCCGGGTATTTTGTAACAAGCAGATCAAGGATGTCCTTGTTTAATTTTTTGAAATCTACTATTAAACGTCGCATGATGAGGGTTTCTTTTGACGTTTAAATTACAAATTAAATTAATACGTAAAACGGAAAATCACGGGTACATCCAATAAGGGTTACCCATTGTAAATTTTATGAAAATAACCAATCTCAATCAATAGGATTGTGTAATTAAAGACTTGTTGAAGCTTCTTTGTCTTCTTCTTTGTGGAAAATCAAATCTTGTTCTTCTAAAGCAAAAACAACAAGTTTTATATAATCATCTACTGTATTTTTAATGTTCGAAGGATCTGTAATATCTATTATACCGCGCCATATGAGTTGGCGTTCCTTACCAACACAAATGCAGTAAAGGGAAGTCTCTGCACGATATACTTTATACTCATCATAATAATTTTCATCATAATAAATATCCTGATGAGAGATATAGTCTTCTTTAAAAGTTCCATAATAGCTATCCAAATCGGCCATGCTTTTTCTAAAAGTCTGTTTATCTTCAGAACCCAGAATTTTAGTAAATAAAATAGCGTCAAAATCCTTATCTAAGAGCGATTGTTCCACCTCATCAAGTTCTTCCTCCGACCTTTCTGAATCCGTAAATCCTACATCAAACAAATCTATGCTGCGCATAGCTTCCACGCCCCTTTTAGTAAATTGGCGCTTCATTTTAGTTTCGAAATCTTCCTGGCCTTTGAGATTAGAAGTCATACCAACAACAAGCACTTTGCTGGCATCGAAAATTACGATCTCCGGATTTTTCCAACTATCTACCAACTCCGTGGACGAACATCCCATAAATAATAGTGCAACTGCAATCAATGCCCTTTTCATATGCTTAAATTAATTTAATAATCGCTTTTGTTTTTCTTTCTTCAGTACACTTGAAACCAATTCAAAAAGCCTTGTTTTAATCTGCATGTATTCTTCCTTATAACGATCCATAGTGCTGGTTAATTCTCTATGTGTATCCCTGTAGGCCTTTTCTAATTCTAACTGATCAAGGTCGTCAATCATTATTTCCAATTTATTTTCGTGAGCCTGAATCTTTTTCATTAGAGAAATGGATTCCTTTTCAAGATCAGTAAGCCTGGAAACAATTTTTTTACTTTTTTCAAAGATTTTTGAATCCACTAATTGTACCGTATAATGTTTTATCAAATTGTTTAAAAACATTTGCTCATCTCTCATAAATTTTACTTCTGAAAGCCAAAGTATGGTTGCCCTGTGCATCTCTTCAGGATCTATCCACTCTATATACCGATGGGTGTTATCTTTGATATTCATTTTTTTAAATTTTAAAATAGCACTTTTTTAAACTCTTAATGTGTTGATATTTAGAATAATATTCTTTTTTTATATTGTTTAGGATTAATATTTATTTGATTACAATTTAGCCAATAGGAGAACAATAAGAAATGATAATTATCAGGAGTACTACGGAGTTATTTCAATTAAAATTAGTCCGGTCTTCGCTTCTTTAAAATACCCCCGGCATAATTGAATACCTCTGATTTCAGGATTTGAAATTGCTGTAAACAGTTCACTACATTAGCCTTTAGCTTCTGATGTTCAGCATAAACATCTTCATCTCCCTGACCATTCTTACATTCCAAAGCACCACCCAGTTTATTTTCATGTTGTGCTATCTGTTCTTCCAATCTGGTTTTATAATCATTAACCGTCTTAAGACGCTCGAGATAATCCTGTAAACGCTCAAATAAGTTGGGTGTATCGGGTTCAAAAACATAGGAGCGGAGTAATTCTTCAATAAACAGCAATTCATCTTTCATTAAGTGAAAGGAAGATTTCCATTGCTGTGAATCTATATGAAATTTTTCCAGTGCCTTTAGTTTGCTATCTTCCGTTTTATTTTTCATCAAAATGAACCTTATATTTTAAAACTACTCCCGAATTAAAGTACGAACAATGATCTCAATCATGTGTCAATTAAAAAATAAGTTCTACGGTTTCAAATAATTTCGGAATTTGGACATTCCATTTGTAGATCTCTTCTATTTTATCTTTGAATTCATCTAAGGCTTCCTTCTCTCCATGTATCAAAAAAACGCGTTCCGGAATATTTTTTATAGAAGCCATCCAGTCCAGCAACTCTTTTTGATCTGAGTGGGCCGACAGACTTTCTTCATGATAAACACTGGCTTTTACGGCATAATATTTTCCAAAGATCTTGATCTCCTTGGCCTCTTCTAAAAGAGCTCTTCCGCGTGTTCCTTCGGCCATGTAACCAACCAGTAAAATATTAGTATTCGGAATATCTACCATTTGTTGTAAATAAGTAAGAATTCTTCCACCCGTAACCATACCGCTTCCGGCAATAACAATTTTTGGTCTGGGATCGTCTATGGCTTCCCAGGTTTGTCTATAGGAATCTATAATATTTACGTGCCCGCACATTGCGTTATATTCCTTTGATGATAATTTATGCCAATTAGGGAAACGTTTGAATATGGTAAGTACATTGTTTCCCATAGGGCTATCAATAAAAATAGGAATATTAGGTATTTTATTCTTCTTATAAAGCTTCCAGAATAAGTACATCAACGATTGCAAACGTTCTACGGCAAAAGAAGGAATAAGGAGATTACCCCTTTCGTATAAGGTTTTATTAACTAGTGAAACCAATCTGTCTTCAACCTTATCTGGCGGATGCAATTTGTTTCCATAGGTACTTTCAACAAAAAGGAAATCGGCCCATTCAGGCTTAATCGGTGGGTCCAACAAAAAATCGTTCGGCCTTCCAACATCACCTGAAAATACAAATCGCTTCCCCGAAATTTCCAATTCAATAAAAGTAGAACCAATTATGTGCCCATTATATCGGAATTTATACCGGATATTCTCAGAAAGTTGCGCCCATTGGTTTAATTCTTCCGCTCTGAATAAATCTATTGTATTTTCGGCATCGTATAAATTGTATAGTGGCAATGCCGGCTTATGCTTACTATAGCCCTCCTTATTTACAATTTCTGCTTCTTCCTCATTTATCTTTGCACTATCGAGCAATATTATTCTGGCAATTGCCAGTGTAGGAGCAGTTCCTATAATAATACCTTTAAAGCCCGCTTTTACCAATCTGGGCAAGTAGCCCGTATGATCGAGGTGACCATGTGTCAATAAAACAATATCGATTGAACTAACTGAAACAGGTAGTGGTTTCCAATTGGAAATTCTAAGATCTTTCCTCCCCTGAAACAATCCACAGTCTATGAGAATGTTCTTCTCTGTACTTTCGAGATAAAATTTAGATCCGGTGACGGTACCCGAAGCTCCTAAAAAATGTACTTTAACCATTATTTCAATTTAATGGTATCAAAACTTACAAAGCGTCCCTACTTCTTTGAGAATTTTAGTTTTCCTTGAATCGGACACCCCTAAATGGTCCAGGTAGAAACTATCTTTTAACAATTGACGACACAATACCACATCTCTGCTTAACAAAAATTGTTTCTCTCTTTTAGTCAAAAGTGTTGAAACTGTTATGGGATATAGACCCAACCGGTCTATACGATCTTTTATGCTATTTCCTTTCGGATAGTCCCAACTAAGAAGATAAAGTCCTGTGCAATTGCCATAAACTATAGCATCTTTGGTAAATCGTGTATTAGTAACTACCCAGCATTCATCAGGCTCCCTGACATTTGAAATACTGTTATCCTCAGTATTTTTTATATCCTGGTATCTCGAATAAATGTATAAAGGAATCTTAACATTACAATTGCGACCCTGTTCTCCGTGAAATTTACATTCAATAATTATAATAGATCCGTTTTTTTCGGCAATCACATCTATTTCATGACTCACGCATTTACCGGCAACAGTCTTGCCAACCTCAGTTTTGTATCCTGAATACTTCAATACCGAACCTAAAAACCTTTCAAATGGAAAACCTGTAGGGCCCAACTCATATATGGCCTTTTTAAGTTTATATTTTGATGCGTAAACTGGTTGCTTGCGTCTTAAAAAGCTATAGGCCCTATTATATAACTCTTTGGTTGTAATTCCATCATATAATTCTTCCTTGACAAGGGTCAAAATTTGGGAAATTAATTTACTGTCTGCCCCACTTCGCCTTAAAGAAGAGCGTAACTTCTCTTCCGAGAAAAGTACTTTGTCTCCCGAAGCCTTAATTATGAAAAAATCTTCATTAGCCATTATGTGCTTTAATTAAGATGGTCCACAATGAAATTGTAAAATCCTAAGCGTTACTTTATTTATTAAAATACTCCCTTACCCATGCTTTGACCTGATTTTCGGTCATACTATCCGCCTTCTGTACGGTTTTAACTTTTGAAGCAAGTGGTTTAAAATTTTCATTTAATTCTTTGTAAAATTTGGCATTGGTATCTGCCGGACCAAAAATTGCTATGGCTTCCGCATCTTCTATTGTCTTAGCCAATTCCTTAAAATATTGTCTCAATTGATGTTTCTCTCTTTCCAGATATTTGCTGTCCTGAACTACATCCTGTGGACCCCATCTTGTCTTTGAGCGTGCTCCGCCCTTTGGATGAAAGAATTCAATTTCCGAATAAATGGTATTGAATCTGACATCTTCATTTTTAAGTGTTACCAGATGTGCCTTTTCCTTATCTAACCAAATTCCAATTTTCTTCATGGCTATATTGTTGTGAATTAGTGTTGAGTTCGTATGTCCGAATTATTATAACCCTATAATGTAAATCCAAATCATCATTTGTAAAATGGTGATTATTAGTCTGTATATGGGAGAATAAGAAATGGTATATTAATATTAAAACTAACCTTTTCTATTACCGGCTCACGGGTTAATTTCTCTAAAAAACCGTGTTGGTAATGAATCATTGCCAGCATATCAATACCCAATTCATCAATAAAATCAGTTATTGCTCTGGTTTTGTTGGTAAAATCTGGCATCCAATGAATCGTATGTCTTATTTGACCTAAATACTCCCTTAGTGTGTATAAATTTGATTTCTGAACCGGGCTAAGTCTTTCTTCTTCATTTATATGTACTATGCAAATGCTAGAACCACAATTTGATGCCAATGTTTGAAGGGGTTGCAAAACTTTAGCATTGTAACTCTGTTTGTAATCTGTTGCAAAAGCAATCTCTGTAGGCAACAAAAACTCCTTTTCCCCAGGTATAGTTAATATGGGACAATCCTCAATAGCATTTATAGCATTAATTACGCTGCTACCCAGAAATATGGATTTGGCGCCGGTTTTACCCTTATTACCCATTACAACGAGATCGGCATTCGTTTCTTTAATGGCTTGTTTTAATGCATCAGTCAAATTTTCATTTTTTGAATGAATACTAATATGATGCTTGGGATTCCCTGAATCCAGATTTATTTTATGTAAAAATCCATTAAGCCCCTCCATAGACTCCTCCCCCAATTGTTGCAATAAACTTAATTTACGCCCTGCGGCCTGGCTATTGCTTTTAAGAGGTGTATGCTCAGTGTAGGCATTAAGAATATGGAATGAACAATTGTGATCTTGAAATAATTGCTTGATATAAAAAAGTGCATTATAGGCACTATTGGAAAAGTCTGTTGCAACAAGAATATTTTTCATTAAACTTTCTAATTTACATTAGGTAATAACCATAAAAGGTATACTTACATGAAACCCTATTTTCTTAATAACAGGTTCTATAAAAAGACTTTCCAAAAAAGTGTGTTTGTTCTGGATCATTACCAACATGTTCATCTTGTTTTTTAATTGGAAATTATTTATTCCTGTAATAATTTCCTGATTTGGCAGGTCATGGAACAAATGAGGGATCTTTTCTAGTATTTTTTCCAGTTTGGCCTTATTTTCCGATTGAATTTCAGTAAGGTCGTAACCACTGGAAATATGTATTACATTAATTCTGGATTTGTGTAATTCAGCTAAATCAAGAAGAGCCTTTAACTGTTCTTCACTGTACGCTACTTCGTAGTCTGTAGGAAATAGAATTTCTAAGGGTGTTTCATAGTCAAAATCCGCAGGTATTGCGATAACAGGGCAGGTTGCTTTCTTAATGACATGAACAGTATGCGTGCCAAGGAAAATTTCCTTTGCTCCGGTTGCTCCCTGTGTTCCCATTATTACCATGTCGGCCTCTTCATTCGCAACCATTGAAGACACCTCATCAACAAGGATATTGAAAGCAGAATGCGTTATTATGGTATGCTTTGGATTCTTAAACTCCTTTTGTAGTTGTTTTTGAAGTTCTTCAAGCTGATTAATAGATTCTGACTGATAAATATCCCCCAGACCAATCTGACCAGGGCTGTGCAGCAAATATTCTGTTTGATAAATAGCCGGGGTGTACGTATTTAAAAGATAAAAAGTTGCCTCCTCATCCTTTAACAGGTTCATAGCATATGAGATAGCATTATATGCATTATAAGAAAAATCGGTAGGAAGAATTACTTTTTTCATTGGTACGTATTTTTAATGTTAACGAGACAGATTTTGTAAAACCAAAAACGGTATTTTTATGTGTAACCCTATTTTTTCAATAGTGGATTGATGCAGCATTTGCTCTAGATGTGAATGTCTGGAATTAACCATTATCAGAATGTCTATTTCTTTGTGGACAATATATTTTGTGATTGCAATGGTTTTATCCTTTCCTTCTGTTGTTTCAAAATACAAGTTAGCTTTGTACAAGCATTCTTTTAAAAAACTCATGTTATCTTCCTGTCGTAGTGATAGTTTCTTATTAGAATCAATATAAAGCATATGAATAGATGACTTGAAGGAACCGGTTAATTCGCATACTAGTTTTAATTCTCTCCTTTTACAAGGCACCAAATAATCTGAAGGAAACAAGAGTTCTTTTGGAGGGTGGTATTTGTAATTCTCAGGAATAGCCAGAACGGGACATTGCACATACTTTAAAACCTGAATAGTATTGCTTCCAAAAGTTATGGTTCTGTCATTAGATTCACCTCTTGTGCCCATTACCACAATATCCGCATTCTCCAAATTAATGAGGTCATTAATCTCATCTGTAAGTGTTCCAAAGGCGGAAATTGATTTGAATTTATGCCTTGGATTGGGTGAATACTCAAATATATCTTTGATTATTTTTGCAAGTTGTTCTTCAGAATTTTTGTAGGTTACTTCCTTTAGTTCATCTAGTGAACTTCGTTTAACAACCCGGTCTTGTTGATAAACCTCATCAGCATAAGCATGTAAGATAAAAAAGTCGGTCCTGGAATATTTAAATAATTGACAGGCATATTTGAGTGCATTAAATGCATTTTTAGAAAAATCTGTGGGCACTACAACTTTTCGCATAACCAATTTATCTTAAGAACTGCACTAAAATTACTATTTAGAAGGAAAGGAAACCATGACATTAATCAGTTACTCAACTCTTTAATTTTTTTAAATTAGCTCCATGTAATTAAAAAAAATGAAACAAAATTTTCGAAAATTAACTTCTGGTGATATTCCCGTACTTGTAGATTTTTATGCAGATTGGTGTGGTCCATGTAAAACGCTGGCCCCCATTCTAAAACAGGTCAAAGAAGAATTGGGCGATACTATCAAAATTGTAAAGATAGATGTGGATAAAAATCAATCCATTGCCTCCAAATACCAGGTAAGAGGTGTTCCCACAATGCTTCTTTTTAAGGATAGCAAGCAACTATGGAGGCAATCAGGGGTTTTGCCCAAAAATGAGATAATTAATATCGTTGAATCCTATAGATAGTTGCTCCAAACTATAAGAATGCCTTACATTGTGGTTTTTTCATTAAACCCTGGGTGGACTTATAAGCAGTGTAACTTCTAACAGTTGTCATTCGTGCAATACCAGGAAAGGGATATCTGTATGGTAACTAATTTCTTCGACTGCAGGCGTAAAGAGAATTCGTTGAAAAAAGTTGAGATTTTTGGCTACCATAGCCACAAGGTCTATATCTCTGCTTTCGACAAAGCACTGAATAGAAGTTTCCAATTTGGATCCTGTTAAGGTGTGAAAACTATGATCAATACCGCGCAGATAATCATGTAAAAAATCTTTGTTCCTCAATTGCTCTTCAGTTAAAACTTCCCCTTTTTTAGAAACATGAACAACCCTCAATATTGAATTATTCATTGCTGCCATTTCAATCAGAGTGTCCAGAACTTTGACATCATATGCAATGTGAAAATCTGTAGGGAATGCTATTTCTTTAGGTGTTTTGTATGAAGAATTCTCCGGCACTGCCAATAAGGGACATTTTACCTTAGTTATCACATCACCAGTATTACTGCCCATCGCTGCTTTTTTAAGTCCGGATGCACCTTTAGTGCCCATTATAATAAGATCAATCTTTTTGTCTTCTATTTCCCTCTTGACACCGTCTGTGAAAAAGTCGTATTTTGCTATTGGAACAAATGAATGTAGTTCATTCTTGTGATGTTCTTCAATATAATCTAAAAGCTTTTTCAGGTCCTTTTTGCTTTGAGTTAAAACCGTTTCCTTCAACATTACGGAACTACCTTTGACTGATGTTCCGGCGCCTGAATAGGGTGGGATTGGGCTGATGTGAATTATGTGAAAAATACATTTGGTTTTCTTAAATAATTCAAGCCCGTAATTTATTGCATTACGTGAATTTTTTGAAAAATCTGTCGGGATTAAAATACGTTTCATCTTAGTCTGATTTGTTAAAAAACAAAATTACAATCACTAAAAGAACCGTAAAATGATTACCATCATGTACACAACAATTTTGACGATCAAAATTTAATAAGGAATCCTTTCTAAACGATCCATATCTAATATTCTAATATCCCTATCCTTAATCTCAATAATTCCCTCTCTCTTGAAGTTAGATAAGGTTCTAATCAGGGTTTCTGTAGCCATCCCGGCAACACTGGCAAGATCGCTCCTTAGTACATGAATATTGCCGGCTTCATCTTTCTGTAATTTATCAGCAAACTTTAGTAAAGTAGAGGCCGTTTTTTTGCGCACAGAACCATAGGCCATCTGCAATAACTGCTCTTTTATTTGGGTTAGGTCCTCGGATAAAAGTTGTAATAGCTCTAATACCAGTTCGCTATTTTGCTCCAAAAGTAATTTTAACTGGTCCTTGTGAAGACCAATTAGGACAGAATCTTCCATGGCTGTAGCATATTCCTGATAGGGTATATTCTTTGTGAAACTTGTAAAACCAAAAAAATCGTCCGCTCTGTAGATTCCCGTGATTAACTCCTTGCCCTGTTCATCCAGCTTATGTGTTTTGACATTGCCTTTAATCACTAAATAAACCAAATTTGAGTTGTCGCCTTCCCGGTAAATTATATCACCCATTTGAAACCTGAAATCCTCTCCATTATCATCAATGAAGTTCTTTAGCTGATGAATGCTTTTAACACGCGATTCATTGCCTGAATCATCGCTTAAATCATTTTGTAGGGTTTCTTTAAGAATGTTGGCTTTGGCAATCCTGCTTTCAATTGCACCTATAAGTTCTGATTCCTCAAATGGTTTAGTGAGGTAGTCATCTGCACCCATTTCCATTCCCAGTCTAATATCTCTATGCTCAGTTTTAGCCGAGAGAAAAATGAAAGGAATGGTTTTGGTTTTATTATCACCAGACAAAGCCTTTAAAACACCATAACCATCTAACTTTGGCATCATTATATCACATATAATAACTTCTGGGTGACTGGCTTTGGCAATCGCAACGCCCTTTTCACCATCGGGAGCGGTAAGGACTTTGTAATTTGCTAATTCCAATAATTCTGCTGTGCTCTCCCTTAAAGCGGTGTCGTCTTCAATTAATAATATCTTTTTCATCATAATTACAGCTATTAGGGTTTAAAAAGAACTTCCTGGTTCAAAACCAATTGTCTAGTATTCTTCACTAATGCTATTTATAGGGAGGATTACCGTAAATATACTCCCTTTGTTTTCCTCACTTTTAAAGCTAATAGTCCCTCCCAGGTTTTCCAGATGAGACTTGATAATATTTAGGCCTATTCCGGTACCCTGGGTCAAAAGTACATTGTCCGCCCTGAAATATCGCTCAAATATGTGTTTCTGATCTTTCTTTGGAATACCAATACCCCTGTCTATGATATGGAAATAAATGGCATTTTCATCCAAATTAATTTGCAGGTCTATTTCAGTATCTTCCGGAGAATACTTAATGGCGTTGTGCAACAAATTAGTTAATACCAATGAAACAATCTTCTCATCCTGATGTACAATTACATCCTCAATATTCATAGGATAATTGATTTTTTGGCCGGTCTTAAGTAACATATTTGCATTATATATCACCTGATTAATGACTTTGCTAAGCGAAAAATCAGTAAGTCTGTAAATCTCTTTTCCTTGCTCCAAGCGTTCAATAGACAAGAAATCATTCAATATGCCCGTAAGATAATGCACCCCGCTGGCAATGGATTTTAAGTGTTTCGTTCTTATTTCCTGTTGATCGGAAGTATTGTATTTTCCCACCAATGTAGCTGAGGTCAGAATAGTACTTAAAGGAGTTTTAAACTCATGGGAAACCATCGAAAGGAATTTGGTCTTAAGAACATTCAGTTCCTTTTCCTTTTGTAAAGCTTTATTTAGCTCCTGGGTTCTGCGCGCAACGGTTTTCTCGAGTTTTTGAGTATAATTTTTCTTTTCCGAGATATCAAGAGCGATAACTACTGTTAATACCTTATCTTCCAGGGTGGAAGATTGCAAATGAACTTCAACGGGGTATGTAGTCCCATCCTTACGCCTAAAAAGGGTTTCGAAAGTAACTTTCTTATGGTTATTCAAACTCAAGGGATCCAGAATCTCTCGTAGCCGATCTTCCGAAATACCGGTAATTAAGTCTTTAACAGTTAACTTTTTTAATTCTCTTAAACTATATCCTGTATTTTTCTGTGCCCCAAAATTTACATGAGAAAATCTGAGTGTTTGTGCATCAAAAACATAAATTTCATTTAGTGAATCATCAAAAATCTTTAAGAAATGTCTAATTTCCTCTTCAGCTTTTACTCGTTTTGTAATATCATTCTGTATTCCTATAAAATGAGTGATCTTACCCTCTTGATCACGGATTGGGTTAATGGCTACTTCGTTCCAGAACAAGGTGCCGTCTTTTTTATAGTTCCTCACCCGAACCTGACATTTTTTACCTGCTTTAATAGCATTGTGCATTATTTTAACCCCTCTTTGGTCAGTATCATCTTTCTGAAGGAAACGGCAATTTCTATGAAGTACTTCAGATTCTGAATACCCTGTAAGCTTCCTAAATGCCTTGTTCACATATATAATAGGGTGATCTTCTTCTAAGGCATCTGAAATGATAATACCATTCTGCGTGGCGTCCAGAGCCTCACTTTTTATATCCAGGTTTTTTTCAATTTGCACTCTATCAGACAAATCATTAACTAATGCAAGGACATAGGTATTCCCATATATAGAAAAAGGATTAAATCTGATATTCAACGGAAATTCCTCACCGGATTTTCGCTGCCCCTGTACGCATCGGCCACCGGCCATTTTTGCCTTCTTAACATCCTTATAATATTTAGTTACGTGTTCTTTATGGGCATTTTTATACTGGTCAGGGATTAATTCAGTGAGTGGTTTTCCTAAAAGTTCTTTATTTGAATACTCAAAGAGGTGGGCCGCTTTTTTGTTAATAGAGACTATTAACTGATCCCTATCAACAACAATTATCCCCTCCGATATGGCTTCGGAGAGTAAATGGCATATATCAATATTTTTATCAAAAACATGCATCCTTTAAAATAAGGAATTAATAATCCGTAAGCAAAACACAAGTTTAACTAGACCCTAAAGGTGATTACAGGCAAATTGGCATGATTAACCACATCTTCTCCAATACTTCCTTTGAAAAAATGTGCTATTCCGCTTCTTCCATGTGTAGGAATGGCTATCAAATCGGCCTTTACCTCATTTGCATGATTAAAAATACCTCCTTCAATTGAATAATCAGAGACGTATACGATTTCAGTATTTGAAGGAACCTCCCCGTTATGAGCTACTTTAAGGAAAAATTCTGCTTTCTTATTAATCTCCCCGGTACTCAAGAATTCTTCATTTGGTAAATTCACATAAACCAGATGAAGCTTAAGATCCCATTTGGCAAAAAGCGCCCTTGCATTATGATAGGCTTTAATACTCTCCACGCGCATATCACAAGCAAAAACAACTAATTTAGGGTTGAATAAAGGAGTAGGTTCTTTAATTACCAAAACCGGAATGTCAGAAGTTCGTACAACCTTTTCAGTATTGGAACCAACGAATATCTCACTGACACCACTTGCGCCATGAGACCCCATAATTATTAAGTCAATATTTTGCTCCTTGGCTAACGCATTAATCTCACTGAATATCTTGTAGTTTTGAACCATTTCGGTAACCTTAACTCCTTTTAAAAATGGCTTATCCAAAAATGTTTCGTAGCGTTTTTTGGCTAATTTCATATAAAAGTGAGCTTCTGCAGCCTCCTCAGATTCACTTTTGGTTAAGTAAGCTTCAGACAGACCCATCATGTGGAGTACAATAATTTCTGATTTAAAATCTTTTGCCAGTTTAGCTGCTACTTCCAGCGCATATGCGGCATGTTCCGAAAAATCTACCGGGACTAATATTTTGTTCATGGTGATTTATTTTAAGTATCTAATTCAATGCTTCTTAAAGATTTCCTTTCTCCTTCTTAGTTGGTTTTCCAATTCTTTAATTGTTGTGGCTGCGGCCTTTTCGAAATTATCCTGATTAGATTTAGCAAATATTCTGGGGCCTGGGGCACTCAATTGTATTTCACATATTTTACCTGAACCGGATGGGTCATTTTCTAATTTAAAAAAGACATCTGCCTTAATGATCCAATCATATTTATTTGCCAGTTTTTCCAATTTAGAAGTTACAATTGCGCTCATAGATTCACTGGTTGGCATTTGAACATATTGAATGTTTATCGTCATAATAGAATATTTAGAGTTTAGATTAAAGATCGCACGGAGTATGATGTTAAACTATGACATTTGTCATTGTTGTTAGGTGTTGGTCATAATTATACCAACACACCTTCCTCTAATTTAGAGATACTAATTAACCTGACCAAAAAACAATAAGATATCAGGTTATGTCCTGCCTTGATTACTTTCTTTCAGCAAAACAACAAGAACACCTAATATGATTACATTTTTAATAATATACTGGCCCAGAAGAGTAAGACTAAATGGTGCTTGAGAGAATACAAGATCCGGGAAAAAAAGAAAAGGTAAGAAAGTCAGAATAATATGGATCAAAGCCAACTTTAACGCAAATTTCACAAAAAGGTGGCCTATTAGTAAAAATCCTATTAAGGTTTCCCAAATAGCAAGTAAAATAATAGCTATTTCCGGAGTAAGAATCCCAAATGTCAACTGCTCAATGGTTGCCTTGGCAAGATCCTCAGCAGGACTTACCCCTAGAAAGAATTTGAGCATCCCGAACCACAGATATACAAAACCTATGCTTACCGAAATTATGTTGATTTTTGTTCGTCTATAAATTAAACGGGCTACTAATTCCTTCATATTATTTCAAAAAAAGCTAAACTAAGATTTCTAAATAGTTTAAAAAGTGACAAATGTCATTTTTCTCTTATCCATTTAACCTTATAAGAAGTCTGTACATGTGAATAGCGACTTAGTCTATTTCAGAAAATTAAAATTAATGGCTGCTTTGCTTAAAGTGGTCTCAATTCGTTTTCGATCCATAAAGTTCCTTATTAGTGCCAGATAACCAAAATGGCTATGATCAAAGTCATTCCTTTATTTACTTAATGCGCTTAGCTTTGTTTTCGTATGAAAAATAAATGCTTAAATACATTGGTTGTAGAATATTCAAAGGTACAACAGACTATTATATGTCAGCTGGTACAGAATCATGATGACCTGCATTTGTCAGCCATATGCAATAACGCCTTAGATGCTAACAGAATTATTAAAAATCGCAAAATTGATTTAGTTCTGCTTGATATTGAAATGCCCCACATAAATGGTTTTGATCTTCTTGAGTCTTTAGGGAAGAATATTGAGGTCATAATTATAACAGCTAACCCAGATCATGCATTAAAAGCGTTTGACTATGGAGTAATCGATTATTTATTAAAGCCTGTAAAAATGGATCGATTTTACAAAGCTGTTAATAAAGCATCTATCAAATACGGCAAAGTCTGTGAGCCCATGGAAGAAGGGGAGTTTTTGAGAGTGAGGAGCAACTTGAAAAATAGGAAGATCAATATAAAAGAAATTAAATGGGTGGAAGCGCTTGGCGATTATATTAAAATTATCACTGAAAATGAGAACCTGATTGTGCTAAGTTCTATGAAATCTATTTCCGACAAACTACCTAATGACAGATTTCTTAGGATTCATAGATCATATATTGTAAATTTAAACAAGGTAGAAAAATTCGGATGTACAAGTGTGGAGATAGATCAACATCAACTACCAATGAGCAGAAAGCAAAAACCCAAACTTGAATTGCTTTTGGAAAAGGTGGAAATTTAGCAAGTTAAATTATACCCGATAACTCAAAACAAACTTGATGAGATGCATTCCTTTTTCGTATAGATTACTTTTTAGCTTACTCTTAATTTCCGTCTTTACAGGCTGTAATGATGGCCAAGAAAAGATACTACCTTCAGAAGTAACTATCACAGAATCTGTTTATTCATCAGTAACAATTCAGCCAGATAGCCTTTACCAGGTATACGCAGCTGTAGGAGGCATTCTGGATAAAATTTTCATTGATGAAGGTGATACCCTTACCAAAGGCACACCAATAGCTCAAATCATAAACAATACCCCAAAACTCAACACTGAAAATGCAAGACTAAACCTGGAATTGGCAAGAGAGAATTACAGCGGTAGTAATGCCATAATAAGAGCTTTAATAGATGAAATAAAGGCCGCAGAACTTAAATACAAAAATGATTCTGTAAATTTTGCAGGACAAAAAAATCTCTGGGAACAAAATATTGGATCAAAAATAGAATATGAAAATCGCAAACTTGCATATGAATTATCAAGTAATAACCTGGCTTTGTTAAAAGGTAATTTCGAAAGAACAAAGTCAGAATTAAAAACAAAATTAAGACAGGCAGAAAACAACTATCAGACCTCTTTGATCGCAACAAAAGATTTTACGGTAAAAAGTAAAATTGATGGTAAACTTTACGCGCTTTATAAAAACCAGGGCGAGATAATTAATACGATGGAACCCATTGCTGCTGTAGGGAGTGCAACTGATTTTGTAGTTGAAATGTTAGTGGACGAAGTTGATATTGTGAAGTTGAAAATTGGGCAAACAGCATTGATAACTCTTGATGCATACGGAACAAATGTATACACCGCAGTTCTTTGCAAAATTTATCCAAGAAAAGATGAGAGGTCCCAGACTTTCAAAATCGAAGCACTTTTTACAAACCCTCCTGAAATACTGTATCCGGGATTGGCCGGAGAAGGTAACATTATTGTTTCTCAAAAAGAAAATGCCTTGACTATTCCCAAGGAATACCTTATTGGTGAAAACAGAGTAAAAACGGAAGAAGGCATTGTCGAAATTGTAACAGGGATAGAGGACATGGAACGCGTTGAAGTTCGTTCTGGCTTAGATGCAAATACTTACATTTTAAAGCCCGAAGAATGACTAACTGGAAGTTAATAATTAGTATTGCCAAAACACATCTGCTAACCAAGATGAAGTCTACGGTAACTGCCTCTCTCGGTGTTACATTTGGAATTGGAGCCTATATTACATTGGTTAGTTTTATGACCGGTTTAAATGGAATGTTAGATGACCTCATTCTAAATCAGACTCCTCATATTCACATGTTTAATGAAATTGAACCTTCAGCAGAACAACCAATTTCCTTGTATGAAAAATTTGATGAAGGCTTCAATGTAGTACATTCCATTAAGCCTAAACAAAGCCAACTCAAAATACATAATGCACTTCCCATATTGCATTATTTAAAAGATCAGGAAAATGTGAAAGGTGCAACACCTCAACTCCGGTCGCAGATATTTTACTTATCCGGTTCCATAGAATTAGGCGGCAACCTTGTAGGTGTAGATATTATGGAGGAGGTGCGCTTATCAAATATTCAGGATAATATTGTAGAGGGAAGTCCGGAGGCGCTTAGAAATACGGATAATGGAATTTTACTGGGATCAGGGCTGGCCAAAAAAATGTCATTAGGTGTTGGGAACCGTATACAGGTTAGCACAGTTAAAGGGAATGTTTTTCCTTTAAAGATAGTTGGGATCTATCAGAGTGGAATAGCTGATATAGATAACGTTCAAAGTTTTGCAAACCTTAAAACCGTTCAGAGAATAGTTGGAGAGGCAGAGAATTATATTACCGATATCAATATCAAACTCTTAGACCTCTCAGAAGCTCCAATCATGGCCAGGCAATTGGAAAAGCAGTTTAAAATTAAAGCCACGGATATTAATGAAGCAAATGCTCAGTTTGAAACGGGTAGCAATATTAGAAATATAATTACCTATGCAGTTTCAATTACCCTGCTCATTGTAGCCGGCTTCGGAATCTACAATATTCTGAATATGCTTATCTATGAAAAAATGAAAGACATAGCCATCCTAAAGGCAACAGGGTTTTCGGGAACAGATGTTCAACTTATATTTATGAGTCAGGCTATGATAATTGGTGTTGCCGGGGGAGTTATAGGATTAATAATTGGATTTATTTTTTCAAGAGTTATAGATAATATCCCATTCGAAACCGAGGCATTACCAACAATTAGTACATATCCTGTAAATTACAATCCGGGCTATTATTTTATCGGAATTACATTTGCACTTATTTCTACATTTATTGCCGGTTATTTACCCTCTAATAAAGCTAAAAAAATAGATCCTGTGCGAATTATTCGCGGAACCTAATTCACAATTATGGGAACGGTACTGGAAACAAAAACTATTAACAAGCATTTTAGAAAACCTGTAGATTTTCATGTTTTAAAAGATATCAGTTTCTCTATCAAAGAAGGAGAATTTGCCTCTATTATGGGCAAATCGGGTTCCGGAAAATCAACTTTGCTCTATATTCTTTCTACCATGGATACCGACTATGAAGGTGAACTGTTTTTAAATGAAGAACTCGTAACCGGAAAACCGCATAAAGAATTGTCACAAATCAGGAACAGGCATATTGGTTTTGTATTTCAATTTCATTACCTGCTTTCGGAATTCACTGTCCTGGAGAATGTAATGCTTCCGGCTAAAAAATTATCCTCTAAATCCTATCAGGAAATTGAACACGATGCAATGGAGAAACTAAATATGCTAAACATTGGACATTTAGCAAAAAAAAGAGCTTTCCGGGTTTCCGGCGGTGAAAAACAACGTGTGGCTATTGCAAGAGCGCTTATCAATAATCCCGATATCCTAATGGGAGATGAGCCAACGGGAAATCTTGATAGTTATAATGCCGAAAACGTTTTTCAAATATTTAAGAAGTTAAAAGAAGAGGAAGGACTTTCCTTATTGGTAGTAACACATGATTTGGATTTTGCAAAACGCACAGATCGAATAATAGAAATGGAAGATGGCACCATTATTTCCTGAAATCTAATCGCCAAATCCTAAATTTATGAATTATAGCAAAGTATTGGAATGGTAACCAATGTTTCCATTCTTTTAACAATATCTTTATTAAAAACAGAAGCAAAGAGACCCTTATTTTCCCTTTCCAACATACCTAATAGATCTGCATTCTCATCCCCTATATGTATCCTTAATCCCTGTTCTATACTATTGGCCAGTACCATGTGAAAACTTATTTTTTTATATGGCACCTGAACTTCCAATAATTCTTTAAACCATTCCATCTGCTGCATTGCAGTATATTCCTCTAATGTGGGTATATGCACGACTTCTATTTCAGCTTCGTACTGTTCGGCTATTTCCGACAATTTTTCTATGGCAATAATATCTGCAGATTCGAAATCACTGGCGTAAACAATCTTTTCAATGCTTTTATAACTATATTCAGGAGGAATAATTAGAATCGGGCACAGGTTTTTATCTATTAATTTATTCGCAATATTCCCGCTAAAGAAACCTCGGGCAGAATGTTCATCTTTCATGCCAATGATAAGCAAATCAACAGTGTCTTTTTTTATTCTGTCTCTTATTCCATTGCTTATTGATGTATTTTCCGCAACCTCACAGATTAGTTGATTTTTATTTAAGTTTTGATTTAGATTTGTTAGGCAATAGTTTTCCAGTAGTTCTTTTTGCTCCTTCTTTGCCAATATTTTTAATTGCTCAGAAGACCTGATATTGGATGTTCCCACAGGTGGAATATCATAAATATGTAATACTACCAGCTTGGCCTTTAATGTTTCACTTAAATTCTTTGCATAAATTAGTGTTGAAACAGAATTTTTGGTACAATCAGTGGCATAGAGTATTGTTTCCATAAAAAATCATTTAAATATGAAGTCAATTTACCTCATTTTAGATCTGAATAATATGATATTGGTCACAAAAGGTCAACATGACTTATATCATAAAAATTAGACCTAAGCTGAACTATTTTTAGCTTTAGAACAAAAAGATAATTTAATCATGAATGACGACACCAAATCAACTCAGGAAAATAATATTGAAGAGGTCAAATGGCAAGAACTTTATGTCCTTACCGATCATTGGAAGTCAGATCTGGCCTTCTATAAAGATGACCTTCGATTTTTACATCATTTAATAGATAAATATATTATTTGGATAACAAAAGACGAAAACCTTAATATGGTACAGGACATAAAGAAAAATCTATTTGAAATTCAAAGTAAAAGTGCGGACTTAATGAAAGAAGTAAATATACACCTGGGAAATTTAGGACTAATGGTAGAAAATCCGGTTCAGAGTTCAAACCCCCAATTTTTGAAAGATCATGGAGTCCTTGAAAATAAAATTTCAAACTTCGTCAAATTGTTCAGGTCCAATAGAAAAGAAGTATTTAACATCACGGAATACATCATTGACAGCGAACAGTTACCTAATATTCTTAAATCCTGATCCATTGTAAAAATCCTCATACATCCTCATTAATCAATTTTGTAGTAAGTTTATTTTTGATTTATGAAGTAAGAGCGATTGCGCAACTAAATAGAAATACTTCGTTATATTTGCACCGCAATTTTAGTAAAGCCCACGTGGTGAAATTGGTATACACGCTACCTTGAGGGGGTAGTGTTCGAAAGGACGTGCTGGTTCGACTCCAGTCGTGGGCACAAAAAAACTGCTTCAGTTAAAACGGAAGCAGTTTTTCTTTTTAAAATTTGTTTATAAACGTCTTACCCTTACATTTCTGAACCACACACCTGCACCGTGGTCTTGCAGTGCTAGATGTCCATCATTGGCTTTTCCATAATCAGGAAAGTCATTCCATTTACCGCTATTACGTTTTTCTAACCAGTCCTGGGAGTTCTTATCAAATTCGACAATTTTCTGACCATTGAGCCAGTGTTCAGCCTTACCCCTGTTAAAAACAATCTTACTGGTATTCCATTCTCCTACCGGTTTCAGGGTTTTATTTTCATTGGCTACATGCATGGCATAATTTGCTCCGGTTTTTTGCCAATCTTCAATCGGTTCTTCAAAACCCACATCATCCAATAACTGGTATTCCGGGCCTGTTTCATAAGGTGAGTGATATATGGTATCCTCTACCACATGATAAAAAGCACCACTATTGCCCCCTTTGGTTATTTTCCATTCAAAAGCGAATTCAAAATTGTCATAGGTTTCCTTGCTAATGATATCACCTCCTACATCTCCAGCCTCTCCGAAACATTCTATGACATTATCTTTAATTGACCAATTTGACGGCAGGGAATCCTGGTTGTAGCCCCTCCAGTCAGATGGATCCATAAGTTCCACCCATTCACTTGCTACTATTTCATCTTCTTCTGCAGCAGGTGTTTCCGCTTTATTCTTCTCAGTATTCTTGCATGCTCCAAATAAAAGCACCAATCCAATTAATACAATTCGCAGTTTCATAATCTTAAAATTTAAAGGAGTTTCATCCCAACAGGATCCCATTTTATTGCTTTATCTAAAAAATAACTGTCGTTGCACGCTAAAGCAGGAGCCGCCGCCCGATAGCCAAATACGGCATCTTCCGATACAGCTTTACCTCCTCTTATAGCATTGAACCAATTACTAAAATGATCATAATGGGCTCCTTGATACCCTTCTTCTACCTCAAAAACAATTTCTTCAGGAGGAAGCATCTTTTTTCTGGAACTGGCTGTCCCGGCTTGCGACGCTTTGGCCTGTAAAAAAGGGTCACTATCAAATTGCTCATTATTTCTTCTTAATATTACCTTTCTCCATTGAACATCCATAGAACCCTCACTTCCTACAATTCTCAAATAAGTTGTTCCTGAAGTACCATCTACAAAATTACAACGCAATGATAGGTTAAACGCAGGGTGTTCTTCAGAGTCCGGATAATCAAAGACCCCTAGCAGTACATCCGGTACTTCCCTGCCATCTTTCCAGTAGCGCAATCCTCCCGATGAATAAATTTGATTAGGACCTTTTGATTGGGTAATAAAATGAAGGCTGGAAAAAAGATGTACAAACAAATCTCCAGACATCCCTGTTCCATAGTCTTTGTAGTTTCTCCATCTAAAAAATCGGGTAGCATCAAAAGGTCGCTTATTTGTATTCATTAAAAAGGTGTCCCAATCTACAGTTTTAGGAGAAGCATCCTTTGGAATATTGTATTGCCAGGCGCCAGTAGGACTTCTTCTTGCCCAAAAACCTTCCGCATAATTAATATCCCCGATTGCGCCCTGAGCTAATAACTCTTTTGCCTTTTCATTTCCTAAGGAAGACATCCCCTGACTGCCTACCTGGAATACCATACCAGTCTCTTTCTGTGCTTTAATAACGTCAGGTCCCTCATCTAAAGAATGGACCATTGGTTTTTCACAATATACATGTTTGCCTGCACGCATGGCATCTATTGAAATTTGCTTGTGCCAATGATCAGGGGTTCCAATGATAACCGCATCCACATCTTTCCGGGCTAAAATTTCCTTGTATTGTTTCGTGGTAAACAGATCTTTACCCCATCTTTCTTTAGCTCTTTCAAGATGACCATCATAAAGGTCGCAAACAGCAACTAGTTTAAC
>CBDUGN010000036.1:0-23106 GCA_965366915.1 uncultured Eudoraea sp.
CCCTGTACAATGAAATCTATGTCAAAATCCTGAAATACGTTCCAGCTTACAAAAGGCGAGAGGAACATTGCTTTGTTCGGAGGGAAAAGCATAATGCCCATGCCTCCGTTAACCAAAGGATGGATCTGGTAACTGGCCTGAACAAAGGCAGAATGTTTGTAAGGCGACAGGTTTTTGGCCGTTAGAGACCTGCTGTTCAACAAAAGTAATCCTTCGGCCCCCAGTTCGCCGGGCCCTGCAGAATTAAAAAGATAGGAGATGTTGTAAGACAGGTTTTTGATGGAATGGTCTATAGAAATCGTGCCAACAAATGCCTTTGGGTCCAACTCGGTTTCTTCCACAGGCAAAAAGTAGCTCATCTCGCCTTTCAGACTTGCACTCCCCAAATTTCCCGCCCAACCGGCCCCTAATACCCAATTCTCACGGCTGTAGCCCGTGAGGAATTGAAAGTCATAGTTCCAGTGGTTGGTCTTGTACATAAGGGCTGCCGAAAGCGTATTTATTTTCCTGCCGTCAAGACCGATAGTTTCAGCAGGCAGGCTGACAGCTATATCAAGACTGGAATTGACCCCGGTGTAATATTCCAGGCGGATGGCATCGGTCCCCGGGCGTTCCTCATAATCAAAGTCAAAATAGGAATAGGCATTGAAGATATCATTAGGATTCCATACCGTATTGATGCCCCAGTTGATCCGCTGCCGCCCTACTTTCAGTGTGATGTCATTGTGAAGCCATTCCAGATACAGCCTGTCTATCATGGTGTGCAGCATAAAGGCCCCTTCGTTGATTATGGTCCAGCTGAGGTCGAAAAAATAGGTGTCATATTCAATGAAATCCACAAAATCGTCACCAAGGAGTTTTGTGGTTTCTCCTATAAACAAACGGCTGCGCAATGCTCCGTAGACCCGGAGCTTATCCGCTGGATACCAGCGGAAATTGAGGCGATTGTGGATAAGGTTATCGACCAGCGTACTATCCCTCAAATCATTGAAAGTTATCATCTCTTTGACATACCCGTTGATAAACGCCTTCTTAGGCCTTTTCTCCTGGGCATGGAGTGAGCCCATTAAAAAGACACAAAGCATCCACCATATGGGGCTAGGAGCGAATCTCATCCGACTTGATTATACCGTCCTCCAGGGTCACAACCCGCCTTGCCTTGTCTATCACACGCTGGTCGTGTGTAGAAAAGATGAAGGTCATGCCTTCTTCCTCGTTCATCCGGGCCATCATATCGAGCAGGTTGGCCGCCGATGCAGAATCCAGGTTGGCGGTGGGTTCATCGGCCAGGATGAACTTGGGGTGGGAGGCGAGCGCCCGGATCACTGCCACCCGCTGCTGCTGCCCGCCTGATAATTCAGAGGGCCGCACATCGGCTTTCTCCTTCAGCCCCACTTCCTCGAGAAGGTGCAAGGATCGCGCCTTCATTTCATGCATAGGTATTTTTTGCAACAGCATGATAAATTCCACGTTCTCCCTGGCCGTAAGCACAGGGATCAGGTTATACTGCTGAAAAACAAAACCGATATTGTGAAGCCTGAAATCGATCCGCTCCGAATCCTTCAGTTTGGATATATCCCTTCCGGCAACCTTGATCGTTCCCGAGCTGGGGTTATCCAGGCCGCCAATAATATTCAAAAGAGTGGTCTTACCGGAACCCGACGGCCCCACGATGGCTGTAAATTCACCTTCAGAAATCTCAAGATCAACATCTTTCAACGCCTGAACGGCAATTTTTGAATCATGATAGACCTTTGCAATATCCCGGGTTTCTATAACGATTTTCTTATCTGTAATTGTTTCCATAGTGCAAGTATTATACGGTATGAAGTGCTTCAGTTGGATTGAGTTGAACTGCCTTGTAGGCAGGATAAAGTGCGCCCAGTAAGGCGGTGATGATCACCCCGGCCGCCACATAGGCATAGGTGATGTTCTCAATGTACGGGTAAAGAATAGAGCTATAACCAAACTCCCTGAGTCCTTCGGAATAAGCGCTAAGGTCGATTCCCTGGATTCCCAGCCAGTACATGGTTAGCAGGCCTAAAATAATGCCGGCCGGCCCACCCACCAGCGACAGGAAAATGGTTTCGATAACGATCATCATGTAAATACGCCATTTGTTCATCCCGATGGCCATCAGCATCCCAAGTTCCCGATATCGCTCAAGAACGGCCATCAACATCGTATTGATAATACCGAAAATCAAGGCAATCATGATGATTCCTATCAGGACCCAGAGAAAACTGTCCGTCATTGAAAGGAACAGTTCCAATTCGGGCGCGATTTCACGCCATGATTCTATCAATAAATCCGGATGTGCCGCTCTAAGATCCGGGAGAACCACTGTTTCGGATTCAGGGTTTTTCAATAAGATGGCAATCTCATGCACCCCTTCTTTCAGCCCGGCAATTCGGGTAAGGTCTTCCATAAGTATATAGGCAGTGGCCTTGTTTATTTGGGGTGCTGTAGTCTCAAGCATACCGGCTACACGGAAGGCACCGGCAACAAGGTTGTTTTCCCGGTCCTGGAAAGTTAGTACGACCTTTGAATTCAGTTTTACTTTCAGTGTATTGGCCAGTTCCTTGCCGATTACAATCGGGTTTTTAAGGTCCGATGAAAAATAGGAACCCTCCACAATCAGGGAGTCGTGATGGGTCACTGAGCGTTCCCTGTCGGGAATAATGCCATAGATCCTGACACCGCTCGACTTGCGGGGCGATGAGATCATGCCGTTGGTAACGCTTCGTGAGGAAATCGCCAGAATCCGGGGGTCTGAAGTCAGGGATTCGGCCAAAACCATTCCGCTGGGTATGACAATGCCTATGTTATGATCCTTTTTAAAGTCGACCCCGTGGATTTGTATGTGGGAAATCTCATGCTTTATGGCCCCGTTGATATAAGAAATCATAAAACCATTCATGAAGCCAAGCATGAATATCAGAGCCCAAATACCCACTACGATAGACCCGATGACCACCAGGCTGCGGCCTCTGCTGCGCCATACATTTCGCCATGCTATGGTTGCTAACATCTTCATCTTCCCTCCCTCATTGCGGTTACCGGATCTATTTTCCAAATCTTGTATAATGGATATGCACTGAGCACCAGGGCCATGAAAAATACCACCCAGGCCTGACTGGTGAAGACGATGGGCTCATTGCTGAATGCGTATATGGGTTCAATATCGAATTTTTCAAAGGCCGTTTTGTATTCTTCCGGGAGCGATATTGGGTTGCGACTGAAATAATTTATAACGGGAAGGCTCAGGGCAAAGCCCGTAAGGACAGCCAGTATGGCCAACATTACAATCTCGGAAAAGATCGACAGCTGGAGCCTGGATCTGTGCATGCCCACAGATAGCATCACACCAAATTCATAAAGGCGTTCTTTGGTCATCATCAGGAAGGTGCCGAACATGCCAAAACCTATCACCAAATAAAGCAATAAAAGCATGATGATCCCCGAAATATTATCGATCTCGATACCCTGGATCAATTCCGGCATCATGGTCTTCCACCCCATCACCTCATGGGCTGTGGTATCAACGTCCCGAAGAATCGCTTCCTGGATAGCAGCTACTTTATTTGGCTGATCGGTAACCACTGCTATTGCAGTCAACAGTCCTTCAGCGCCATAAAAATATTGAGCCGCGGGCAGGGGCATAAAGACCACCTGATTGGTAAGTTGCGGCAGGCCAAATTCCACCAGCCCGGCTACCGCGTATTTACCGGCTGCATTCACTCCGTGATATCCCTGACTGATCAGTACCAGGGTATCTCCCACCTTAATATTCAGGTAATCCGCCAGGCCGGCCCCTATAATGACCCTGGGGTCGTTCAGCCCTACTTTGCTGCCTTCGGTAATCTTTTTCTCTATTTCCGTGAGGTGAGATTCCTTTTCCGGATCCATGCCAATGACCATGGCACCCCTGGTGCGGGTTCCGTAGGAGGCAAGCGCAAAAGATTCCAGACGCGGTACCGCAGCCTCCACTCCGTCCAGGGATTCTATCTGCTCCTGCAATCCCTTGGGTGGAGCGAACGCATTGTCTAACACCTGTTCATCCCAATAGCCCAACTTATGTATCTGGATATAACCGGTATAGAATCGCACGCTATTATCTATCATCCGTTCATAGGACCCAAGTTGCATAGACCGCATGAGACTGGATAGGATTACTGCAAAAGCAATGCTCACGATCGTGATGATCGTACGGCGCTTGTTACGCCAAATGTTTCGCCAAGCCAGTTTAAACAGCATGAGCTATCGGATAAGCTTCATTTCCTTAATGGAGAAAAAATCCTCACTGATACCTATGTCGAACTGGATATCCTTGTAGTGAATCACCGTTCGATGCTCCGGATTTTCTGCCGGGACCATATCCATTCTGGCGGGAATCACACGGCCGCCCATTTCACGGATATCAGATAAAATCATGGTATTGATCAGGAAATCATCCTCATCATAATATTTAATCAATAATTCAATGTAATCAGCCTTGGAAACATAGATCAGAATACGGCCCCAAACTACCGGCGCGCCCTCCTTCGGGATAAGTTCTATCTTCCAGGCATCGCGGCCTGTAATGATGGAATCTCCGCGAATGAAGTGATTGTAATCATTGACTATAGAGGATTCCTTCACGAGATCATCATTGGTAAAATCTGATCCCATCCAGGATTGGGTCATCATCGATGGCGGGAGTTTTATGACGCGGTCAATGGTGGGCTGCCAGTTCCAGAGCTCCTTGTCCCGCTTAAGAAAGGCGGTACCCTGATCACGGGCTGGAGCCGTAATCAGTATCAAGGAAAAATCAGTGCCCAGGGACCATCCTTTCATGGAAATCTCCCGCGACCAGTCGGGCCGAATGATCTTCATGGTCATATTGGATGAGGATGAGTTGCCGCGCATTTTCTGATCTACCTTTTTTATAATTTCCGAGGCATCCTGGGCGTATAGAAACGAGGTTAAAAGAGAGAGAACAAGCCAGAGGGTGCTTTTCATTACGCCAACCATTTTGAATGAGGAAAGATCTTCGCCAAATAGGCTATACCGTCCTGTCCTTCAAAGATAAGTAGAAAGTTTCAGGACCGAAAATTTTCAGGCCTCAGGGAATCATAGTCTGCGACTTCTTGAATTAAAGCGAGTCATCATCATTACACGAAATTACGTTAAGTATTGCGGGTAATAAGAATATCGTTTTCACGACAATCGCTTTGTTCGTTGTTCTTTTTTATATTTCAGATAGCGGTTTATTCTTCTTCTCCTTTCGGCAATTATTTCATTTAAGTTTTTATTAGCCATGAGTACTTCCGGGTCAGGAGCTAAAAATTTAAATAAACCAGGCTCTTGATATTTCAAATAATATTCACCATTTCCTTTATGTATCTGATACATCTTTTTTAATTCTTTTAATAGTGTTGCTTTCATGTTTACCCATTGATCTGATTAAAGTAAGTAATGATTTCCTTTGGGGAATTTTTAAAAATTCGCTATCAATAATACACAAGAGGAATATAAAGTAAAATGATAAGCATCATGTTTTGATAATTTTTACATTTACTAATACTAAAGTGATTTGGATTTTAGCTTAGTTCTACCTGAAGACAGCTTTTAGGCGTGATTTCGGTTTAGGTAATTCGCAGGCAATGAACTCTGCCCCTGGTTGGTTAAAGTTTTTTCATCCAATGGAGTTCAAGGTTTAATTATTAATTGCGGAAGATTATTTAGCGACTATGTAAAATCTTTTAGCAGAACTTTTTTGTTTAAATCCATAAGTAACACTATTCTATCTTCATTTGTCCTGTTCCATGCTTCATGCTCAATAGTATCATCAAAAATAAAGCTCTCACCTTCTTTCCACTTTCTGACATTCCCACCTACTTTTAAACAACAGTCACCTTCCGGCACTTTAATACCTAAGTGACATCGCAGAACATCGGTTGTAAAACCAACATGAGGATTTATAACAGTGCCCGGAGACAGAATTGAAAAACCCGCTGTTTCAATTAGAGCATCGTATTTTTTAATAAAATTTGATAAATTCGGACATAATAAATTAGCATCGAAGATGTCAATATGCTGAAAACGAAGGCCAAAAACATTCCAACCATGGTTAAAAAGATGGGACTCCGGCCATTCTAAATACTGCTCTTTTGTTACCACGTTAAAAAATTCATCTTTTATTAAGGCATGGTTTTCCTCAAGGCTGTTGGTAAAAATGTCGGATTTGTCAAAAAAGGGAAGCTCCATAAAAAAATCTAGAGTTTAATTATACTAGTACAGTTTCAAATGAACAGTATCAATCAAGTAGAATAATTATAGGACGCTTAGAGTACCATGTTTTTCCGTTACTGTCTCATGTAAATATAAAAAAGCGACCAGGAAAAACTACCAAAACCACTATTATTTTTTATACTGTATTAATGGTTGTTCTCTTCATAACTCTTTTGTATAAAAGACAATAATCTATCCTGCTCTTCTTCAATGCCTTCATGTAAACGACCTATTGCCACAGGTAACAACCATTTTTTGTATTCGTTTTTGTGACCGGGATTTAATTTCAGGTAATGAGACAGATAACAATGATGAAATAACTTTCTGCCCATGCTAACAGCCCGGCGAGTAAATAGTGGAGTGTCTGGAGGAAGTGCTCCCAATTGTAAAAGGACCGAAGTAAGGGCAAGGTCAGCAATGGGATTTCCGGCAGAAGCGACTGTCCAATCAATTATTTTTAAGTCATTTCCTGTCATGATCAAATTGTCCGGATGATAATCTCCGTGACATAATTGTTCCCCTTTTAAAGTAGAGTTTAAAATCCCCAGGGCAAGAATTTTTATTTCTTCTCGCACTGTTTGGACAGATTGGATCTTATTTATAAGTTGGAGTCTTTGCTCGGGAAGGCCTTTTATAATTTTTTTATGTATGATAGAATGGATGCCAGCCAGTTGTTTTGCATATCTAAAGATTTTCCACGGCTTAGTTGACATTTCTGCAAGCATGGTTTTTCCAGGAAGCCGCTCAAATACAATCCCTAATTGCCCTTCGGTTTCAAAGGTCTTTATGGCAGCCGGAACCGGCAAACCGGCTTTACAAATAAGCTGATTAATCTGAACTTCATTTTTTATCTGTTCTGAGGTCCTATTGTAAAACAACTTAACAACCCATTCATGATTCAAGTTGAATATTTCAGCTTCTCTTCCTATTCCTATTCTTCGACCAAGTTGATCCGGATCTTTTTCCATTAAATTGATTTTGCCACGTTAGTCACCGGCAAATTTTATAACTACAAACCAATCCCGAAGTCATAATAAGTTACATCGAATCCGTCTAAGGCGTTTTTCAAACCTTCTGAAGGGTTTCCATAAAGATCTAGTGATATTGTAGATAATGCTACCAACCCTCCTAACAATTCGCCCACATTAGCCATATGTTCCAGAACCGCATCAGAATCAACATATCGTTCTCGTACAATGCATTCCGATTTACTTTCATTATAAAACCAATCGTATTGAATTGTCCCTCTGTCTTTTAATTTAACCTTCTCCAGGCAAGAGTTTGCCACTTTTTTAAACTCTTCCATTTTTCCCGGGTTAATTTTTAATCTGGCGTTTACCTGAATATCTTTCATTTTTTCTGTTTTTGCCCAATGTGTTATATGCTAATATCCCAAAAATTTATTGGATATGTGTGCTTCTTCAGGGGTTTTTAAACAGAACGAATAGTTAATTACTGTAGATGAGAGGAATAAAAGACCCTAATAATAACCGGCATAGTATTTAAAACCTATTCTGTTGTATTATCTGCCATTGCCTTTCCCGGTGCCGGCTGCCACAGCGTCCACGAAATGATAAACCCCCAAATAAAGCTGGATGTGCTTGTTTCCAGAAGATGCGCCATCCGCACCATTTCCGGCATGATAGGATTGGGGAGCAATAATCCGCTGCTGCCAAGGATAGTAAATAAAAGCCCCAGTAGAATACCTTTCAAGATCCTGGTGCCCCTGGCCATCTTCAAAACGAGGATGCCAATAAAAACCCATAAAAACCCCCTAAAGATCTGAAACAGATAAAGTCCGGATTGGAAATTTCCCTTCATGACCTCCGCAAACGAATCTATCTCTGTGGTACCGGAGTACAGGAGGCGGACATCTTCAAATTGCCAGGCAACAAAATAACCGAAGGCAAAATAGATCAATGGCCAAATGACTGCCGAAAGTAATAGTATCTTTTTGGCACTAAATCTAAAGCGAGGCGTATTATTTTTTTTGTCGGGCTCAGACTTAAATTTACCTGTGATCCATATGGCAATGGCTGTAAATGTAACAAGGGTAAATGCCCCTCCAAGAACGATAGTCGCAATACCATTGCCGGGTAAACCAAGGCTGTCATTAAACCAAACAGTCTCAATCTGCGACATGAAATACTGGATCCCAAAGGAAACCAGGAAGACAAGACCCGCCAGCTTCCAGCCCGTATAGCGGGCTTTGTAAATTAGTTTAAGTATAATCCCCGCATTAAGTGCACTTACCAAAAAGAAAATGAATCCTGCAGCACCATCGCTATCCGTTTCCATTTCCATGAGATTACTCGGAAAAATCAAATTTCCAATCATCAAACCCGCTACCCATAAAATCATCATCAGGATACTTAGCCCAAGCCAGATTGCAATCTTCTTCATTAATTCCATAACCAGTTTTAAAATTATTGGTAGTACTAAAACGGCCCAAAGATCCCTGAATTTTATTCCATGAAACATGATATTTGTCAACTCCTATGAGGCTATCCTGATCTGATTGCCCTGCAGTTGAAAAGAGAATGAAATATAACAAGTTGGTATTGCATATTTTTTGAAAACCTTGCAGAAACTCCAATGGATTAGTCTTGAGGAATTATTAAGGCCACACCAAAATCAAAGAGTTGTATCAAATAAATGATGCAACTCTTTTTTGGTTACGCAATATTTGCAGAAAAAGGGATTTAATTAATAGGCTATTAGGAACGATTATTTACCGCATCTCCAACTATACCTATTCTAAATTCCTACCAATTCACCTGTTTCCAGTGCCCCCTTCAAATCTGCCGATACTTCCCAGTGGCTTCCGAAGAACCGTCCACCATCGGCCCTTTTGATCTTTACTACTAAGGTGCCGTCCATCTTTTCCTTTACAGATGTTACGACCACTTTATTTCCAGGCAACCCTTTGTAATTGGCAACTCCGCCTCTTTTGATAATAAAATTGGGCCTTGGAAAATTTATGTGTTCGTACCTTGGAGCATCGAAATCGCCTATCCTAAAAACATCACCAACCTGTACCTCCTGGGGTGCTATGTAATTGGCATCGTTTGCATTTAGGCCTATACTTCCAACTGCGAATAATAGTGCAAAAATTAGCTGTTTCATAACTTTAGATTTAAGATTTGGGATCAATATAAAAGTTTCTGACTGGCTAATAAATGATTTTTATCATGTCACCAGGACGACAATTTTTATAGTGCCAATTGGGAAAGAACTATTAAGGCCGGAAGGTAAAATTTAATATAATTCAACCAATATTCAATGTTTACTCCCTGCTTGCACGAGCACTATGCCCGAGTAGACCATTGTCTTAGCCGTTCTATCCGGCTGTCTTTTTTCCTTCCCGTCTGAGGGATGATGAAACTTTTATAGCATTTAATGCTACTGAAGCCAGGTATAGGTAAAAGGTAAATAACAAAAACCGTTGCACAAGGCCGTAGTATTGCAAAGGATACAAATCCGGGGCAAACATCGGGCTCAGGTTAAGGAATATCCCCAACACGATTAAGATAAAAGCAAGAAGGGAATACCATTTAAAAGGCACACCCAATTTGTCTTTCCATAGTAAAAAGAATACGAGCGGGGAAAAGTAGCCTATGGTCATGGATAGGCCAAAAACGTTATGCAGGGGATGCGGGGAAGGAAAAAGCGCAATTCCAAATTCGGATAATCCGGCAAAGAGTAAAAATAGCCCGGGTACAACAGACCATTTATTACTCCTGGCAAAGGAGATGATACCCAGGGAAAACAGGATTAGTAATAGCCCCACAAGCAGGCTGAATAGCTGCCATGTTAATTTAAAGGGCGATCCTTCCTGTCCTATTTCACTTACCGTTTGGGAAATGAAGCTGTAATCTGCCAGGAAACTGCCCAGCAACAAAGATCCTGCAATAAACAGCACGGCAGTGATCCAGCCCAGTGAAAGTATTGTTCTGGTATCCATGATGGTTTGTTTTTCAATATTGACGAATAAAAACCAAAAATGTTACGCCTAATGACTTTATGGAATTTTCATTTGAACATTAAAGCGGAAGCCATGTTTGCCAATGATTTTCAAATTGCTAACTTGTATTATAAATAGCTAACCATGAGCTCAGGTGAAATTTTGGCGTTTATTCCATCCCTTTTGTATGGAATAGCCCTGGCAGAATTGTTTAGTCAATGGCGTAGATTCTTCGAGAAACAATACAGATACTGGCCTTATATAATTGCTACCGTAATTTTTACGGAAATGGCAATTTGGAATGTTTACCTGTTTCTGGTTCAAATCCAGGATAGTACGCTTATAATCTACCATGAATACTGGCTATTCCTGATTCAACCCATCATATTTTTGTTGTTAGTTCATGCTTTTACTCCTGAGGCAGAATTAAAAGATACAGGAACCTACTTCAAGAAACGGATCCCCATAGTTTTTGGTCTAACTGCACTCTATTTTGCCTTGCATCTGACTCCGGATTTTGACCTTGGTAATCACGCGATGTGGATCCGGATTATTGGAATAATAATTTGTTTGATCATAGCAGTAACCCGCAATATAAAAGCCATCTATGCATTTGGAATTCTCTGGCTTCTAAGCTTATATTTCAGGTAAAGGATCTGAGTTTCGGCGTGGATAAAGCCTGTTATCTCTAGCTCTAATCCCAGACAGGAAACATCCTATTAATAAGTTTCCCGCTATCCTTTTAAAGAAGCGATAATTCTTAGTTATGTCTTCTTTGTCAAAGACAGATTAATAACAATTGCCATAAGTAACCAGATAATAAATGTTTCCCCATGTGTCATTTCGTAGGATGAACCCGCCAATTTGGCCGCCAGCAATATAATGTAAACAATAATAGGGGATAGAAACAGGCTTATTACAAGATGGAGAATTGATTTTTTGTAATCCATAATTTGTTGATTTAGTTGGTTAATAATAGTACTATTTTATCAATTTTCAATTAATTGATTTAGTGTTTTGATCCTAAAATACCATTTTTTTAGTAATTCCTTTTGATTAAAATTAAGGTGTCTGCTGTATCACTTTTTAGATTTTCCAAAACCCGCTTCCGCTTTCTTTGTCTCTGGTTAGCAGAAATTAAAGCCCATAATCCCAGGGTGAAAACTACGGAGAACATATACCCATACCCTCGTGTAATTTGAGTCCTGGGGTAGGCTATTTGTAAATCAGCGATTTTATCTTTTATTTCCGCAGGCAGGCTACTCTCAGCTACCTGGTCCAGAAATCTGTGAAACTCAATGATAAGTTTATTTAATTCTTCATCCGTAACGCGCCCGTCTTCGAGGAACCTATCACATTCGCGGTATACAAATTCCAGATATTTTTTGCATGTTTCTATGTTCATCATACTCTTTGCCTGCCTTTTGTTATTTATTAGGTCTGACTATACATTTTATTCAGGTAATCTGTTCTTCACTAGTGCTACCTGACCCATGTGATTGGCAGAGTGTTCTAAGATGTGAAACCATGCCCAATGGTTATTGATACCTTCATCGATATTTGCCGCAAACCATTCATCATCTTTTGTTTTAAGTCCTTCTAATGTTTTTTTTCGAACCTGATCCCATAGATCCAGATAATATATTATGGGTTTACCTTTTAGTTCTTCCCTGGATTTTTCACCCAGCCTTCCGGCAACTGCCCAAAATTCCTCTTCTTCATCTGTCCAACTGCGCCCTTCTAAAGTTTCAACCTGGTAATATGCCTCGGTGGCTGTCAAATGCATAATCATCGATCCAATGCTGTTGGCCTTGTCGTCAAACAAGTAATCTGTTTCCGCTTGATCCAATTCATGGGTAAGTTCCGTAATTCGATTTTTTAAATCTTCGAGCATATTTACCATTATTCCAATTTGAGGGGTATATCCTTCTTCAGGTTTAATTTCATATTGTGCATTCACTATTGAAAATGAAAGACACAAAATTAAGAAGGTAGTATTTATCTTTTTTGACTTCATAGTATTATTCTTGTTTTAATTGACAATCTATTTTTAGGGGATATTAAAAATATGTGATTCAGTGTAACGATCTGATATATGGAACGTTTTTCTGCTTGTCCGGTAGCCGGGAATAACTTATATACCTTGTTATCCTTCTGTTCAAGTTCAATTAGCATTTCTTACTTCATAGTTTATAAATAAAACTACATTGTTAAAGTGAGTCCGCCATCTACGGTAAGGGTTGAACCGGAAATATAACTGGCTCCATCCGAACAAAGAAAGATAATGGCTTTTGCAATCTCCTCCGGGCGGCCAGCTCTTTGCAGATGTACTGTAGGGAGCAATCCTTTATCGTACAAATCGTCACCTACAATGCCCCTGAGGCGCTGGTGCATGGGCGTATCTGTAACACCCGGACATAAAAGGTTTACTCTGATTCCCTTTGGTGCTAACTCGGCAGAGACACTGCTCGTTAATCCAATGAGACCGTGTTTAGAGGTCACATAGGCCGACCCGGTTGGAAAACCAAGAAATGAATTGACTGAACCGATGTTTACAATCGCTCCGCCCTGACCAAGCTTGAGCATTGCTTTGGCCTCATATTTCATACAAAGAAATGTTCCTTTTAGGTTGATGTCCATAACCTGATCCCAATCCTTTTCGGAAAGCTCCGTTATTCCATTGAATTTTCCTTCTATGCCGGCATTATTAATTGCATAATCCAAACGGCCAAATACTTCTATAGTATGAGTTACCATTTGCTCTACACTCCTGGCATCAGAAACATCGGTCTTGATAGCAGATGCCTTTCCACCCTTTGCCTGAATAGAAGCAACTAAGCTTTCAAGTTCTGCTTTTCGGCGTGCAGCGACTACTATATGTGCACCTTTCGACGCAAAAGCTTCTGCAGTTGCTCTACCAATTCCACTGCTTGCCCCGGTTATCAGCACAACTTTTTCTTTCATATTACTCATTTGAATACTTTTTTTATTGGTTAGTGTCTTATAAACTTTTTTTAGATCGCCTTAGAAACTTTGCTTCATTAAAACTCCCTCAGAGTTTAAATATACTCTGGTTGCGCCAATGGTCAACCTGGGCCTAAGGTATTAAATAAGCCCTGTAATAGAATGCAACAAAATGGATAAATGGTGTTCAACGCCCTGTTTTATTTGTCGGACCAAATGCCTAATTCATTACCCGCAGGATCAAGAAAATGAAATCTGCGTCCGCCCGGGAATGAGAATATATCCCTTGAGATACGCCCTTTAAATTGGATTACTTTATCCTTTACCTGCTCCAGATCTTCATGATATAAAACCACCAGGGCACCATTGGCAATAGCATCCTCAGTTTGTTCAAAGCCCCCTGCCAGGCCACTATTTGAAAAGGAAGCATAGGTTGGTCCATAGTCTTTAAACGTCCAGTTAAACACCTCCGTGTAAAATGTTTTTACCGCTTCAAGATCTTTGGCTTTAAACTCTATATAACTAATGTGGTTATTGGTGGTGCTCATTTCAGGGACTTTAATTTTATTGATTCATCCTTAAATTAGTAAAAATTTGGATTTGTACGTTCTCATTGAATAATTCTTTTTGATTAATCGTTGTTTATTCAAATTCCATTATAGTGAGGATGACCACATAATCCAGGGTGTTGCAAGAAGGAAGATTGCCGTATTCAAAATCGTGATGATGGCACCTTGTTTATAGATATTTTCCGATGGTAAAAACCCACTTCCGGCAAATAAAACATTTGAACTGGAAGCCTGGGGAGTAATCACCGCAAAATAATTGGTGGCAAATGAAAGCATAAAAGCCATGAGGGCTGCAGGTACCTGGGCATTTACAGCTACTTGTAAAAACACCGCATACAAAGCCAGCAATTGTGCTGTCTGACTGACAAAAAGATAGTGAATTACAACATATAAAATAGTCAGCAGGATGTATACCGTAACCCAGCTATATCCACTGATTTGGTCAGCTATTTGAGCACCAAGGGTTTTCATAAAACCCATATCATTCAATGCGGTACTCATCATATATAAAATAGCAAACCATACATAGGTTTCGAGAGCATCTCCTCCACCTTGTCTAATATCTTCAAGAGTGTATACATTAGCCAATATGAGGATGGATAAACCCAGAAAGGCAACAATGGCTAAATTGATATTCAAAAGTGGGGAAAAAGCCCAAAGGAGGATCATTCCAAAAAAGGTGATTCCCATAATCCATTCTTGCTTACTCATGGGTCCCATTTCATGCAGCGCTTTCCTGGCCATTTTGGGAGCTTCCGGGGTATGTTTAATTTCTGGCGGAAAGAGTTTATACAACACCAGGGGAATTGCAATTAATGCAATGATACAGGGAACCGAAGCCACAAAAACCCAATTCCCAAAATTCATGTTTACTCCGAATTGAGCAGCAATTCCGGCGCCCACAGGGTTGGCAGCCATTCCGGTAAACCATAGTGCTGAACTTATAGTATGTCCGGAGATAGCGGTCATCATTAGATAACTTCCGGTTTTGTTTCTGCCTTCTGGTGTTGGTAAGGATCCGGTGTCCAAAGATAATGCATGTGCAATTGGATAGAGGATTCCCGATCTTGCAGTATTACTCGGAATGGCGGGTCCCAGGAGTGTATCTGTGGCAACAATACAATACCCCAGATTTAAGGTAGATTTTCCAAACCGGCGAATTAGTAAAAAGGCGATTCGCCTTCCCAGGCCCGACTTAATAACTCCTTTTGCGACTAAAAAAGCAGCTAAAATAAGCAGTATAAAGCTCTCTGAGAATCCTGAAAAAGCTTTTTCTGGAGTAAGCACTCCAAATAAGACTACCGCTACCAACGCCAGAACAGATGCAGTAAAAATAGACAGGGCATCAATTAAAACACCTATGATGGCGGTTATAAAAATGGCAAACAAATACCAGGCATTCGGTGACAGGTCCCAGGGAATAGGGAGGTGCCAGATTATTATACCCAATACCAGGGTAATAACTCTTTTTATCCAGCGTAATTTCTGGTAGTTATGTGATGGTACTTCCATTTCAGTCTAACTCATTTGGTTTAATTAATTGGAGTTTTATTTCATTCCCGTTCTCAGCGCATAGCCAGGCTACCTTATTCCTGCCAGTAATTCTTTAATATTTCAGTACTTAACCAAAAACCTGGGAATCATCTTATTTTTGACAGGACCGATAGCCATGAGGAAATCTGGCTGAATAGTGTAAAATTGCCAATAACCCTGATTTGCCCGTTAAAGCCCCATTTATCCCTCTCTTTCGGACTGTTTATCATCATTTTCAATATGTTCGCCAAACGGGTTATATCTGTGGGGTCCTCATTAATCTTTCCGTTAATATCGTGCTGTACCTGAAAGCGCAATCCTGCTGCTCCCGAGACTAAAACCGGCCGTTGTTTCCACATGGCTTCGGTTGCTGTTAACCCAAACCCCTCCTGGATGGAATTTTGGACAATAATATTCGAAAAGCGCTGCAAGGCATTTACAATTAAGGCATTTTCCTTGGGGTTGTCTAACGGCAACAGCAAAATGGCAATATCTTCCTGTAGTTCGGGATCGATAGATCGGTATTGTTCAATCAATTCGTTCAGCACTTCCTCTCCTTCGGGATCGTCAGATACAAATGCAGGATCGGGTCCGCCTAAGACTAATCGGGCAGCTTTAATTCTTTTATATGGAATACTGGAGCTGTCTGCGGTAGCCTCATTTTCCCTTTTCATCATAATAAAGGCATTCAACAGTTCCTTAAAACCTTTTAGCCTGTCCCAACGGGAGATTTCGGTAACAGTTGGTCTATAGATGAGATCCAGATTGCTGTTGTGGTTCACAGCGTTGAAAGTGCCATCGGGCATTACACGCCTTGCCTGATGGTCATAAAAACCAAACAGCAAAGGTTCACGGCCATTGACAATGCCCGCTTGCAATAGGATACTGATGCATTTATCGGTATGCAGTGTTCTGTTCTTATGGCTCAGGGGATCAATAGCTGGTGTAATAATTGCAGTTTTTTCCTTCAGTTCTTCAGGTACGTAGGTAGGGAGACTGAAAACGAAATGGTCATAAGAGTCAAAATAGCGCGATAGAAATGACCAGACTCCCCGGGTTGTTTTATTGTGTTCCTCCAAACCAATATGACAACGCCATACCAATTTTACATTTCTTTTTTTAGCGATCATTGCCGCGAGTGGCATAGGTTGCGGATCGTGGATTACTACCAGGTCTCCATCACCTATAGCCGCTATAGCACGGTCTGCGTTCTGGGCATTTGTCTGTTCAAAAATGGCACGATCTTCATCGGTAAAAATACCATCACCGCTGCCGTGTATGGCATTGTGTATTCGTTTGGTGAGGTTAAAAAATAATTCATCACTGGCTTCTATGACCATCCATTCAATCTTTACACCCAGAGATCGCATAATGCGTATTTGGCTGGGCAGCATCTCTGCTACGCCCCCACCTGTAGCCGTAGAATTAATCATCCATATGGTGCAGCCTTTAAGATCAGCAACCGACTGTTTTGTGGTTGCTAAAAATTCGTTTACCAGATTGAACAGGCTGCCATAGGCTTTGTAATCCTCAATTTTAGGACCGTCTTTGATGTTTATCTTTTGCATGAAAATTGGTTTATTTTTTCTATTATGGTCAATGGTTTAAGTGCTATTATACATCAGGATTTTCCAGCAAAAAAATCAGACTGTTTAAAAGTAATAAAATTTAAAGAAGGGAAGTAGCAAAGTAAAATTATAGCTGTTATCCTAGGGTTATTCTGCAGTTTTGATGATATTCAATAATTTTTCCTGCGCTTTAGAAAAGTGAGCAGTCACATCAGGAATTTCCTTATTCAGATAGTTTGTTTTCACAATTTTATCCGAGACCTTAAATGCTTCCAGCAGTTTCCTGGCCGCCTCAATTTTCGAGTTGGCAGATGTACTCCCAATCTCATAAAACCAAATAGGCGAACTTTCTGCAAATGGGTAACTGTCCATCATGGGCCAATCACTTTTGCCCCCGGAAACCCGTGCTGTCGCCCAACCTCCTTCAGGAATCTCAATAGAACCCTTGTAGGTTTCACTATGACTGCCTTTACTTTTTTTAGTCCAGACCACTTTTCCGTTGACGAATATTTCCACTTTCTCATAAGGAACAGGAGAATATACATTTAGCAGCCAACCAGCCTTACTCTTTTTGGAGGTCACAACGCCACCTACCTCGTTATCATTTATGGAAAATAAAAGCTGCGGGCCATTACTAACAAAACTCCTGCCTTTTTTTAAAGCGTCTAAGAAACTTTGCTCCGTTAGTGCTCCCTCAGGTTTTACATATACTCTGGTGGCACCAACAGCCATAGTTCTGTAAAAGTCGTTCATTACATCACTTCCTGCAGACATTGCAATTGGAATGCCCAGGTTGAGAAACTCATGCCAAAGAGCAGAAGTCCCTATTTCATCTGTCCATAAACACCCCAATTCCAAAATATCCACCTCTTGCAAAACAGCATCCGCTATCAATGATATTGGAATACTCCTGGCTGCTCCTTCTTTAAATGGGTCTTGAACAGATACCGGGTGGACATAGCCCGACACCGCACCTTGTTCTCGCGCAAATCGTAACGGTTCGGCATTTAACCGGTCATCACTTCCATAAATATCGTAGGAAGGACCCCATACCCAGGGCCAGAAGAGTTCTTTGATTCCGATTATATTTAAATGACCAAAAAAATGTGAACGAACCTCTTGTCCGAACCTTAAGATCGGGGTTCCTTCATTTTTCCAATGTATCAAATCTTGCTCCAGAAATCGATTTCCCAGATTGGCCACCAAAGGATAGCCAATAGTTATACCTTCAGCTTTAAGATCTATAAGAATATCTTCAGGATCTAATCTGTTGGTACCACCATAATTAAGATGAAAATGATTATCCGCGGCATACCAACCTTCTTTGTTTGCGTCCCAAATCATTGTTAGGTTTAGTTCCGTTTCTGTAGTACCCTCACCTATCTCAATATTCTGAACATGTTTGGGGGTTGAAAACCCATGGGTAGCCGTAATGATAAGTTCTCCAATGGGTGCGTCTATTTCAATTTCTCCCGGGGAATAGAAAAACAACATACCATTTTGCCCCTCAGAATGAATAACTCCTTTATTGGGAACAATGGGGTGTCCATTGCTCTGGGTAATATTTAACCTAACGGCTTCTGTTTTTCCATTTACTTTACTATGTATCTTGAGTTTGCCGGTTGCTGTTTCCCAATTCCATTTTTTTATAGTCAGAATTTCCGGTGATCCACCGTTAACACTTATTCTTTTTAGCTCAGAGATTTCATTTTCATTATATTCTGCAAAATAGACCCAGCTGCCGTCATAGCTAAATTTAGGGGCTAAAGGAAGGCCTTTACTTTTAGTAAGCAGCATCCTGCTTTTGGGAATTGTTATGTTTAGCAATCGAAGCTCGTAATCATCGCCATTGGGCCAGGTATAGGCTAATGTTGTATTATCAGATGAAAGCGTAAATGCCGCTTGAGATGCAAAGTTTTCCTCGGCCAGAGGGGTAGATGTGTTTTCTTCAATATCTAACAACTCTATGGAATCATAGGAAAACCCGGTTTTCTTTAGGTATACTATTTTGTCACCTTCAAGTGTTGGAACAGGAAGCCTCTCAAGACTCTTTTCTTGAGTAAGAATACTAATTTCTGATGAAGAAAGATTTATTTTCCAAAGATCGAAGGACCCATTTTTAGCAGACGAGTAGTAGACGAAGTCACCCGATGATGAAAAAACAGGGTCTAAGTCCAGAGCTTCCGTATCAACAAGGATGGTTTCTTTTTTTGAAATAAGGTCTAGTAAAACAATTTGGGTATCTGAGCCATTGTCCCTGACAAAAACGATTTGCTCTCCGTTAGGAGACCAATTTGGCCTTGAATCAATACCGCCGGAAGCAGTTATCCTCCTGGCTTCCGATCTATCAAGATCCAGTATCCATAACCATCCTTTGGCAGAAAATACCACCTGATTATCCCGGGGAGATGGTGCCGGATCCATTGGGCCCGAATTTAGGACAGGAAGTTCGTACCCTTCCAGGTATACATGATGACCATATCCGTCTACCTTTGGATATCGATTTTTCCACTGTGCATTTGCGGATGGGATACTAAAAAGAAGTACGCAAAATAATAATATGAATTTTCTCATGGCATTTCAAGTTTTAAATGCTGGGGTTTATGCTCCGCAACAGGTTGGTATAAACTGCTTTTGAATGAAGTTTTTTCATTGTTGTAGCTAGTTTTTATTTGGTTTATTTAGATTGAAATTAAAAACATCAGGTCTTGAATAATGTCCAACAGCATCGAACATTCGTTTTGCTTTGATAATATCCTGAAGATTAATATCTACAATTAAAATGCCTTCTTCTGCCTCCAGGGGCCCGGCAATAACTTTCCCGTTTGGCGCAATGATTGAACTATTACCAACATTTATCCATTCCCTTCCCTTTGGATAAAGTTTTTTAAATTCAAACTCATCGGGAATATCATCTATTTTAAGGGCCATACAAGCACTTATTACAAACAGCCCTCCTTCTCGTGCAATATGCTGCATAGTTTGAATCCAATTTGGACTTTTGTCCCAGGTAGGAGACACTAATATTTGAGTGCCAAATTCGTAGATAGCATTTCTAGCCAATGGCATAAAGTTTTCCCAACAAATTAATCCGGCTATTTTGCCCACTGAAGTATCATAAGCGCATAAAGTGCTGCCATCACCTTGAGACCATATAAGTCGTTCTCCACCCGTTGGAATTAGTTTCCTGTGTTTCCCTAAAATCGACCCTTGATCGTCAATAAACAGCAGGCTGTTAAATAAACTTGCATTACTGGTTTCAGTATTGCGTTCATGTAAACCAATTACAACATTAACTTTTGCTTTTTTGGCCGCTTTACAAAGCTTTTTTGTAGTGTCATCGGGAATAGAAACAGCATTTTCTACAAGTTTTAAATAAAGTTCATTTAATTCCGCGCTTTTACTGTTAGGTATGAGCCATACCCAATCCGGATAGCCGGGAATAAAGGCCTCAGGAAATACGATTAAGTCAACACCTTTTTCTCCCGCATCTAATATCGCTTCACAAGCTTTCTCCACAGTTCTTTCTTTGTTTAAGAATATTGGTGAAAGTTGTGCGGCTGCTACCTTAATGTTTTTTGTCATCTCGTTTATTCTTTAATTAGTTATAGAGGTTTGGCCATGATTATGACAAGCCGCAGGTGTTATGAATCGGTCCGTCTCTGGAGGATTGGCACAAATTAATTTTATTTTTTTGCCCTAAAGCAAGCATAATTGTTAGCTGTTGTTGGGTTTTCAACGTCTTTTTCAAATTCTTCAAGACATTTAACAGATTTAAAACCTGCTGCTCTAAGTAATTTAATGTGCTCACTCGGTCTTATCCGCCCTCCTTCGTATTCATGATTTGACCCCTCAGGTTTTATGAAATCCCCGTTTAAAAAAACTCCGTCTTTAGGCAATATTTTATATACAGATTTATAAACATTAAAGATGTTGTTATTGTTGAAAAGGTCATGGAGCGCCCATGTAGAAACCACAACATCTGGATTTTTCTTTAATTTTTCTGTCCAGGCGTCGTGTATTAAGTCCGCTTGCGTGAAATAAATTATGTTTTCATGTTTCGCTGTTCTCTTCGCTGCTATTTTCAACATTGATTCTGAAAAGTCTAAACCTTCATAGGTAATATTAATCAACTCTTTTAATAAATAGTCTGCTAAAAAACCAGGCCCTATACCTAATTCCAGGATGGACGTGGTTTTACTTCCAACTTTTTCTATTTGCTTTAAAATTGTTTCAAATAGTCTGATCCTGGGCGGAGTTGGCTTAAATTTTTCAGCCCATTCTTTTGAGAAATGAGCATCGTGAAATTCATGCAGGGCTTGTATCTTCATTTTTACTTTAAACAGGTGCTAACGGTTAGGCTATGATTCCGTTGTCATTAAAGCTCCACAGGAACTTACGAGCAGAAATCAGCCGATTAAAAGTAATAATTTTATTTAGTAGTTGAGGAGTTATGGATTCTGGCTTTTGATGACAGGAGTACTTTTACACATCTTTAAAGTTCAATTTATCGTTTGAAAATTCAATTCTAAGCCGGTCAATTTTTTTGTGAAAAAATTTACGGATTTTCATCTATTGCCTCCTGGCAACAAGTTCAATATTATGAATTATTTTTTGTCGCTTCATTGCTTTTTTTCTCTGGAGGTTAAATTTTATATTGTTTATATTGCACCTAACTGCAGCGGAAAACATTTTAAAACACATTCCTACTTGGCAATCTAACTAAGAGACATTAAATATTAAAAAACCAAACTTTATGAATAGGCCTTCTAACAATGAAACTAGTACAACAAATGAAACCGATCCTTCCGGGAAATATGTTATTTTTCAGCTTGGCTCTTATCCCTGGCAATCCCCGGTAGAGGCCACCTCCGGATCCGGAATATTGCACGAGGCACAACATGAGGTTTTTAATACTTTGGAAGGTGTAGCCAGCTATTCCGTATTTCCTTCCGGATTTGCCCGACAAAAGAACCAGGACCTGAATAGAAATGATGTCAGAATATACGAAATGGATTCTGAGGTGCCTGAGTATAGTCATCCGCATGGACATAGATGGTCCGGAGTTAGTGAACAATACGTTGCTAAATTCATCTCCGAACATGTGGATCTTGTTTATGACTATATGCTGGAAATAGAAAATACTTTTGAAGCGGGTTCCGAAATCCAGCTTTTTATAGCTCATCACACATGTATAAACTGCATTATCGCAAAACAAGTAATGCAAAAGAGGGCCGCTAACGGGTATTCTGTACCTCCAATAGTTGCCTATTTGCACGGCACTGCCATGATAATGATGGTGAATGAATTGCGTGAAACCGCGTTGATTAATGCAGGAAATTCTGAGGGCCAGATAACATCTATTGATAGAAAATGGCCATCCTCATTTCACAAACAATTGACCGAATTAAAGATTTTTGATGACTGCACCATACCTGGCAATGTTAATTTGGCCTATGCCATTTCGGAGGAAAACATGGAAGTGTTCTCTGATTTGTTTCCTCAGTTTGATAAGAATCGGTTTATTTTGGCAAATCCCGGGTTCAATAGTTGTTTTGTCCCTCGCCCCAATATTAAACTCGCAGAGGTGTTGGAGGAAGCCCGGCTTAAGCACATTGGTTTAACCGAAGAGAAAACGTATGATGTTCGAACAGATTACAAACACATGGTTGTTTTTGTTGGGCAATTTGTAGGCTGGAAACGAATAGACGCCGTACTGCGTGCCGCCAGGATCTGGGAGGCGGAATTTGGAGATGAGATTCTTACCTTGATCGTGGGGAAACAGAAAAAAGACTACAATATTGAGCTGCAGAACTTAAACGAAAGACTTGGCAACAAAAATACCTGTTTTGTTGGGCCGCTCATGCAGCCAGAGTTGGCTAAGTTATTTGCAGCTGCAAGTGTTTGTACATTTCCATCTAAAGCAGAACCTTTTGGGATGGTGTTAATTGAAAGCCTTGCATGTGGAGTTCCGGTAGTAGGTGCCGATTCCGGAGGGCCTAGGGATTTTATGACCAGTGATGTTGGATATTTGGTGCCTGAAAATGATGATATAGAAGTGTTCAGTGAGAACTTGGCTAAAGCGGTGATCAAAGCGATCAAAGAAGACTGGAAATCAAAGATGTCTGAAGAATGCATTAAGGTGGCCGCACCTTTTTCCAATTTACGAAAAACGAAGAAACTTTTGGAAGACACACAAGCAATGTTAGGGTGAACCATTTAGCTGTCCTCACTT
>CBDUGN010000037.1:0-23094 GCA_965366915.1 uncultured Eudoraea sp.
TGAATAAAATAACATATTTTTTATTATCTCCCGAAATTAGCATTCATAAGCAAGAATAATTTAACCTTAATTGTTAATTGATGGATTTTTCTATCTTTGAGTGAAGCATATATTATTAAATGGAATCTTACGCTACTGCACTCCTTTATGCCATTCCTTTTTTTGTTTTTTTGTTGGGTATAGAAATACTCTATGGCTACTTTGTAAAAAATCAGAAGTATAAGGTTCTTGATACAGTAAGCAGTATTAGTTCTGGTCTGACAAATATTTTAAAGGATACTCTTGGTCTGGGAATCATAATTGTTAGTTATCCCTATTTGTTAGAAAACCTTGCCTTGACAGAAATTAAAGCCAGTTGGTTAGTTTGGGTTATTGCGTTTATTGTAATAGATTTTGCCGGTTATTGGAATCACCGACTAAGCCATCATATTAACTTTTTTTGGAATCAACACGTTATACACCACAGTAGTGAGGAATTTAATTTGGCATGTGCCTTACGCCAGTCAGTTTCTAATTTAATTGGATATTTTCCTCTTTTATTGCTTCCAGCAGCACTTTTAGGGGTTCCTGCAAAAGTTATTGCAATTCTGGCGCCAATACATCTTTTTGCTCAATTTTGGTATCATACTCAGCACATAGGGAAAATGGGGTGGTTAGAATATATAATTGTCACACCCTCTCAGCATCGGGTTCATCATGCAATAAATCCGGAATATATTGATAAAAACCTTGGACAGGTATTATGTATATGGGACCGTATGTTTGGTACTTTTCAGGAAGAACTTCCCGAGGTGCCACCCCAATACGGAATTTTGAAGCCCGCACGTACCTGGAATCCATTGCTTATTAATTTCCAGCATATCTGGCGTTTAATTAAAGACGCCTGGCGCACTAAGAGCTATTGGGATAAAGTAAGAATTTGGTTTATGCCCACAGGTTGGAGACCGGCTGATGTTAAAGAGAATTATCCAGTAAGTGTTATTCGCGATGTGTACCATTTTAAACGGTATCATACTAAGGCTTCTTTTACTTTCAAAGGATACGTAATTTTTCAAATGTTAACTACTTTGATTTTATTACTATTTATGTTCTATAACTATTCGGAAATTGGATTTAATGGTTTAATTATTTTCGGAGCCTTTGTATTTCTTGGAATATATGGCTATACCACACTCATGGATAGAAGCAAAAATGCTGTATGGATAGAACTATCTCGAGGCATACTTGGACTTACACTTATTTTTATTACAGGAGATTGGTTTGGGATTAATGTGCAGGTTTCAGGAGGGAGTTATTTGGTAGCAACGTATTTTGTTATTACAATATTAGGAGGTGTTTATTTTACTCATATAGAGAGAGAATCATTAACTGCTAATGCAGTTTTATAAAAATAGAATATGGGGATAAGACCATACATACTTGCTGAATCTAACTGGGAAGCCAACAAAGTCGAAGATTTTGATATGGCAATTCTACCCTGGGGAGCTACCGAGGCGCACAATTATCATTTGCCATATGCCACAGATATTTATGAAGCTGATTATCTTGCCGCTGCAGCTGCAAAAATTGCATGGGAAAAGGGTGCAAAACCAATTGTTTTGCCCACAATTCCGTTTGGTGTAAATACGGGACAATCTGATATCTATCTGGATATAAATATTTATCCCACAACACAACTGGCCATCTTGAACGACATTATTGAAACCTTGAATAGACAAGGCATTAAAAAGCTACTGATCTTTAACAGCCATGGAGGAAATAATTTTAAGCCTTTGGTTAGAGAATTAGGACTTAAATATCCTGATATGTTTATTTGTTTTTCTAATTGGTTTCAGGCCATGAACAGATCGGACTACTTTGATAAAGAAGGTGATCATGCAGAAGAAATGGAAACGAGTCTTATGTTATATCTAAAACCTGAATTGGTATTGCCTAAAGATAAATGGGGCTCAGGTAAATCTAAAAAATTTAAGATAAAGGCATTTACCGAGGGTTGGGTATGGGCAGAACGAAAATGGTCTGAAATAAGTGAAGACACCGGTGTGGGGAATCCTGAATTTGCAACCAGGGAAAAGGGTGAACGGTTCTTTAAAGATGTATCTTTAAGGTTTGGTAATTTGATTTATGATTTGTGCAATGCCGATATTAAAGATCTTTATGAATAGCTGTTCCTATTGTTTGTTAAGAATCTCCTTTTGTACCAAATTCACATATAGTTTCATAGCCTCTTCCCGATCAATATTCTGGGCCTGAATTAAAGCATTGGCCTTAAAGGCGTTTATTAATGGAGTCTTGCTTCCGGGGTTGTTATAGTTTTTATTAGCAATTTTATAGTATGCGTATAATTTCAATAATAAGTCTGCGGGTAACGGATTTTTATAGTCATTTACCAGCTGCACTGCCGCTAAAAATTCGCTATTTAATTTATCATTCTTCATCCCTATGAGGAGTTGTGGCTATGCAGGTTTTGCCACCCACCACTTTCTGGTTTAATTTTACAGTGATAGCACTGTCTAATGGCAATAATAAATCTACTCTAGACCCAAATTTAATAAAGCCGGAATCTTCACCTTGTTGTACATTTTCTCCAACCTCTGCATAATTTATAATACGTCTTGCCATTGCACCTGCTATTTGCCTGTAAAGAATATCCCCAAATTTTGGGGTATGAATTACAACTGTTGTGCGTTCATTTTCTTCACTCGATTTTGGATGCCAGGCCAAAAGGTACTTACCGGGGTGATATTTAGAGTATTTAATAACTCCACTAGACGGATAACGCGTTATATGAACATTAGTCGGCGACATAAATATGGAAACCTGTAGGCGTCTCTCTTTAAAATATTCCTCTTCTTCTACTTCTTCTATAACAACCACCTTGCCATCAACAGGAGCCAATATATCATTAAAATTTTTATTAATGACTCTCTTCGGATTTCTAAAAAACTGGAGAATAAAAATTAATACTGTTAAAGCTAAAATTTGGACTGTATTCTTTATCCATGGTTCAGCTATATAGAAGTGAGCCAATACAACTATGATACCAACGCTAAAAAAAGTTGTCAATATAATTTTCTGGCCTTCTCTATGAAACATATGAAAACAACATTAAAGTTAAATAAGCAAAAGGAGCAGCAAATATTAAACTATCTAAGCGATCTAGCATGCCACCATGTCCCGGCAAAATGGCACCACTATCCTTAACACCAGCCTGTCTCTTTAATTTAGATTCAATTAGGTCACCTAAGCTCCCGGTTAATACTATAACTCCAGCCAATATAACCCATTGCGTGGGGTTTACGATGTCTTCGTATTTAGCCATAATATAGGCAGCTCCCAAAGTAAAAACCATACCTCCCAGGCTTCCTTCAATAGTCTTTTTAGGTGATACCGCCGGATATATTTTTGTACGCCCCAATGTCTTACCTACAACATAGGCAAATGAATCGTTTACCCAAATTAATATAAAAATTCCCATTATTAGATATTTGGCAAATTCATTGTCCTTATATGGGATCATAGTCAAAAAAATACATCCACCACCAACATAGAAAAGGCCTGCAATAAATTTTTCGTAATTATAATAGATTTTTTTCTTTTTAGAAAATAGGTAGTAAATCAGACTAAAGTTCACAATGATGGTCAAAAACATGAGTACATTGATCAAAATTTTATCATCTATAAGATAGATATAAGCCCACCATAGACCCAGGTAAGCAATAAAAACATAGTATCCCCTGAGGTGTACCAATCTTTTATATTCATACAAACAAGCCAGGCCAAAAACCATAAAGAGAAAGTCAAATGCATCTGAACTTAGAAAAACGGCAGAAAGAAGTAGAATTACATAAACAGCTCCGGTCAATAATCGCCTAAGAAGTTCTTTCATACTAAAGGTCTTCCATAAGTAATAAATACAAGTGTTTTGTGCTGCTTCCGTAGGTTAGAAAATCGTTCGCATTTTCTTCTGTTCCCTGAAAATGTTTAATAGTAGTAATATTTGCAGGAATACCTTGTCTGTATTTTTTTTTGATTGTTTTTAAGCCCTCACCAATAGTGTCTACTAACTGACTGGTTGTCGCAAAAACAATAACATTATCGGGCACTTCATTTAGCTTCTTTTCTTTAAGCTGGTTTGAGCAAACCAATATAGATCCGTTTTGAGCTACCAAATGTTCACAAGTAGTAAAGAAAATTTCACTTTCGCTTGCCTTATCTGTATACCGAATATTGTCCTTGGAAAATTTTTCTTTTAAATGAGGATTCATTACAAAGAAAAGATTTTCTTCCCAATGATTTTCTTCAATTATGTTTTTTAAAGCTTCAGAAACTTCATCGAAAGAATCGCAATAAATGAATTTACCGCCATTCTTTTTGAAATGAATAGTAAACTTCTCATCAACAGGAATATTTAAGTCGGGCATATGCATACCTCTTGTTTCCACTGTTTCTTTGGAAACTTTCTTTTTACCACCGCCAAATAGCTTGTCAAATAGACCCATCGATGTATTTAGTCTTCAAATAATATAGGATTTATCTAAAAAACGCCTAGAATTACTAATTATTTTCTTCGGTAGATTCTTCAGGTGTAAGCTTTTCAGTAGAAACTATTTCCTGACCTTTTTTATCAAATTCTTTTTCAAAAGGGCGACTACCGAAAATTTTAACTAAATCCTCTTTAAAGATAACTTCTTTTTCTAATAAGCGCTCAGCCAATGCTATAAGTTTATCTTTATTTTTATTCAGAACTTCAATAGCTCGTCTATACTGCTCTTCAATTAATTTAGAAATTTCCTGATCAATTACCTGAGCGGTATCTTCGCTATAAGGCTTGGTAAACCCATATTCATTTTGACCTGAGGAATCGTAGTAGGTAAGGTTTCCAATTTCGTCATTTAGACCATAGATTGTTACCATTGCACGCGCCTGTTTGGTTACTTTTTCCAAATCGCTAAGAGCACCAGTAGATATTTTATCAAATATCACTTTTTCCGCTGCCCTGCCTCCTAAAGTTGCGCACATTTCATCCTTCATTTGTTCCGGGCGAACAATAAGACGTTCTTCAGGCAAATACCATGCTGAACCCAGAGATTGACCTCTTGGTACAATTGTAACTTTCACCAATGGTGCGGCATGTTCAAGCATCCAACTTACCGTGGCATGGCCAGCCTCATGATAGGCAATTGTCTTTTTCTCTTCAATGGTAATAATTTTATTCTTTTTTTCAAGTCCACCAACAATTCTGTCCACCGCATCAAGGAAGTCTTGTTTGTTTACCGCCTTTTTTTCCTTACGAGCGGCAATAAGTGCTGCCTCATTACAGACGTTGGCTATATCTGCTCCGGAAAACCCCGGTGTTTGTCTGGCCAGAAAATCAAGATCCAGGGTCTCAGAAGTTTTTATTGGCCTTAGATGTACTTCAAAAATTTCTTTTCTTTCCCGTATATCCGGAAGATCTACATAAATCTGTCTGTCAAACCTACCTGCACGCATCAAAGCTTTATCCAGGACATCGGCTCTGTTGGTAGCAGCCAATACAATTACATTAGTATTTGTGCCAAAACCATCCATCTCTGTCAGTAGTTGGTTTAAGGTATTTTCACGTTCATCATTAGATCCTGTGAAATTGTTCTTACCTCTTGCCCGTCCTATGGCGTCAATTTCATCGATAAATATAATTGCCGGAGCTTTGTCCTTTGCTTGCTTAAACAGATCTCTAACCCTTGAGGCACCTACACCCACAAACATTTCGACAAAATCTGATCCTGATAAGGAGAAAAATGGAACTTTTGCTTCGCCTGCAACGGCTTTCGCTAACAAGGTTTTACCTGTTCCCGGAGGTCCAACCAGTAAAGCGCCTTTAGGAATTTTCCCGCCCAAGGAGGTATATTTATCAGGGTACTTCAAAAATTCTACTATTTCTTCTACTTCTTCTTTGGCTCCCTCTAAGCCGGCAACGTCTTTAAAAGAAGTCCTGGTATCTGTTTTTTCATCAAATAACTTGGCTTTAGATTTTCCGATGTTAAATATCTGACCACCAGCACCTCCTCCAGCGCCTCCCGACATTCTACGCATGAGATAAATCCATATCCCAATGATCAATACAAATGGCAGAATAGATAATAGCAATTCCATAAAGACATTTGACTCCTTATCAAATTCTACTATGGTATCTAGGTTATTCTCCTTTTTTATTTCGGTTATCTCATTTTGAAAAATTTGTAAATCCCCATAATCCAGTACATATTGAGGAATAGAACCTGTTGAAGGAAACAAAGGTTTTTCCGATACATCTTTGTGCACATCCTTGGAAAGTGCTTCATCAGATAGGAAAACTTTAGCCTGATTGGTATTGGTGATAATCAATATCTTGGTAATATCTCCATTTCTCAAATATTCCTGTAGTTCAGAAGTAGTTGTTTTTTTTGTAGAGGCCAAATTATCGCTTCCAAAGAATTGGAACGCAATTAAAAATATTGCAATCAGGCCATAAATCCACCAGGAACTGAATTTCGGTTTCTTTTGCGGGGTATTATTATCTTTTGCCATTGTCTTTTTTTACTGATTAAAACTACTTTCTACCATAGTGACCTTTGCGTCTCCCCAAAGCCCCTCAACATCATAAAATTCTCTTATATGTTTTTGAAATACATGAACAACCACGTTCACATAGTCTAACAACACCCATTCTGAATTTTCAGATCCTTCAACATGCCAGGGTTTGTCTTTTATTGCCTTACTTACTGTTTTTTGGATAGAATTTACTATCGCATTTACATGCGTATTAGAAGTGCCATTACAAATTATGAAGTAGTCACAGACAGTATTCTCTATTTCCCTTAGGTCAAGTACATTTATCTCGAGTCCTTTAACTTCTTCTATTCCATCTAAGATTAAGGTAATTAACTCATCTGCACTCGCTTTACTTTTCTGCATTCAATAATTTTAATTTATGCAAAGTTATTGTTTTTTTGTTTTCTTAGCTATTGTTTTTAACATAACATTGTAGATCAAAAAACGTACTAGCCTATATGATAAGGATCAAACTTGATGCCACGGATTCGACAAATGCATTCCTAAAAAAGTTAATGCTTTCAGAGAAGCAAGAAGATTTTACTATTGTTACAGCAAATAAGCAGTTGCATGGTCGCGGGCAAATGGGGTCTCAATGGGAGTCTGAAGCAGGTAAAAACCTAACTTTTAGCGTTTTAAAGTATTTTAAGAACTTTCATATTCAGGAACAATTCTTATTAAATATTATCACTTCATTAGCAGTTTATAGTACACTTAAAAAATTATTCATACCAAATTTACAAGTTAAATGGCCTAACGACATTATGTCAGGTAATTTTAAGATATGCGGTATTCTAATTGAAAACAATTTGAAGAATAACATAATTCAGTCCTCTATAATTGGTTTTGGATTGAATGTTAATCAATTAGAATTCGGATATTTAAAAAAAGCTTCATCATTAAAAAAAATTACGGGTAAGACTTTTAACCTGGATGAGGTGCAATCATCCATCTTGCTAAACCTAAAAATACTCTTTGATGATTTTGAATCTGGAAAAGTTACCGACATGCTCCAAAAATATGAAAGCTTACTTTTCAGGATGGATAAACCGTCTACTTTCAAAGACAGCAATTCCACTACGTTCACAGGCTATATTCGCGGAGTTTCTAAAGTTGGGAATTTGATAGTGGAGCTGGAGGATGCTATTTTAAAGGAATACGCATTTAAAGAATTGGAGCTGCTGTATTAGGTTGTATTGCGTATAATTATATTTAGAATTGAAAGTTAAATTTCGCTCAAATTCTCCGATAACGCATTCATAAAATTAGTAATAGGTGTTTTTATCATCATTGCCATCATTGCATTAAACTCTCCTTCGAAGCTTAAACCCACTTCTGTTTCATTGTCGTTTTTAGAGGCTATATCTACAGTAAGCGTAAATGGCAGCTTTTCACTGGCAGCACCCAATACCAATTGGTTAAAAGGTTGTTGATTGTTTCTTTTTAGAACTATCTGTGGCATCCCTTTAAGAGCAAACAGGAAAGTATCGTCGTCCAAAACTTCAAATTTATCAATACTATCGGGCATTAATTGTTCAAAATTTTTAAGATCGATAACAAACTCATAGACATCCTTTATGTTTTTTGAGACGGTTTTCTTTTCAGTTGTTATTTCCATTTTTTTATGATTTCCATATTGAAGGATTGTTTCTCCATTCAATGAGTGTTTTTAATTGGTCCTCCTTAATGTGTTTGCTGGATGAGGCTTGCTCTATAAGATATTCATAATTGCTAAGCGTATGAAGTTCTATTTCTTTGGCTTTAAAATTCTCTTCCGAGACGTTGAAACCGTAAGTAAAGATTGCTAACATTCCTTTTACAACAGCGCCATTTTGCTTTAGGGCTTCTACTGCATTAAGGCTGCTTTTACCTGTACTTATGAGATCTTCAATAACAACAACAGTCTGATTTTCAGATAACTGTCCTTCAATTTGATTTTGTCTGCCATGCGACTTGGCTTCCGGCCTCACATAAATAAAAGGCAAGCCCAGATAGTCCGCAACAAGTACTCCAATTCCTATTGCGCCAGTAGCTACTCCGGCAATTACATCTGGCTTTCCATACAAGTCAACAAGTTGTTTTGCAATCTGTTCTCTTATATAATTTCTGATATCAGGAAAAGATAGGATTATCCTGTTGTCACAATAAATTGGAGATTTCCAGCCCGAGGCCCAGGTAAAAGGATTTTCTGGTTTCAACTTTATTGCATTAATTTGCAGTAGGAGCTCGGCTGTTTTTGCCGCAGTGTTCTTATCTAAAACCATTTCACAAATGTATAAAGTTTTTGTTAAAGATGCCCCTTTGATTTTAACAAACAGGCTTTCAGATACAGTAAATGGGGAGTATTTTATGCTAAATGGCGAAGCCATTAACAATGCTATAGAGGCCTTGGCAAAAAAAAAGATGCAAAGAGCATTTATTTACCATCCTAACCATGAAGAAATTTTAAAAAAGTTTACAAAAAAAATCCCTATGGAAATTGCTGGTGGTGGCGTTGTAACCAACAAAAAGGGAAAAGTTCTTTTTATATATAGGAATGATAAATGGGACCTGCCTAAAGGAAAACTAGAAAAAGGCGAGACTATTGAAGAATGTGCGATTAGAGAAGTTGAGGAAGAAACTGGGGTAAAAGGGTTAAAGATTGAAAATTTTCTGAGGACAACGTATCACATTTTTAAAAGAAACGGAATCTACAAACTCAAGGAAGTTCATTGGTATGCCATGAAAACCACTTACAAAGGAAAGTTGGTAGGTCAGAAAAAAGAGGGGATCGAGAAAGTAAAATGGAAAGGTCCTCAGAAAATTCATAAGGCCCTGGAAAATTCCTATACCAATATCAGATCATTGTTTGCAGATTAGTTTTCTTTTACCCCATTAAGTGAGTCCTTCGGAATGCGATAGACAGGGTATTGCAAATGGGAGGCTTCATAATATTCAGACCGCATGTAAATCCATTCCAATTGTTCATATGAATTTTGATTAAAGGCCTTATCGGTATCTTTCTTAAATTGAAAACTATCTCGAAGTCGAGGATTATTTTGCAATATTTTTAGAGCAAGATCCTCGAAAACATATGGAGAGAAACCTTCTTTTCTTTGTAAAATAGGATCAAAAAAATTCCAATTAAAAAAGGAATCTACAGCTGCAGGTTCGAGAGTTTCAAGGATATATCGAATTCCCGGTTGATCTGTTGGAATTATGTAATCGCCGATATTTAGAGTCACTCGTTGCCTTGAGGACGAAACAATAGTATTATAATGAGGGTAATGACCTTCATAGGCATAGTCTCTCGTTTTATAATCTTTTATTTTATAGACTTCCGCTATTAGTGTAGTATCTTCTTTTATAATGGAATATGAAATCTCATTTAGATCCATAAGTTCTATTACCTTGTCCCATGCCTTACCAACAACATATGCCTCAGGAATTGTCACGGAATCTTTAGGAATAAAATAGTTGTAGTAGGTAATTTCTTTGTTATACGGCCTGCTACGGTCATATTTTAGTCTTGGTAGGCCGGTAACCTTGCTTTCAATAGTATCTGCTTCGTAGCCTTTGAAATTAAGTGTTGTAGTGTGGGTTGAATCTATTTCCCAGGATAATGGATAGTGATCCCAATTTTTTGTATTGCTACCTATATCCTCTTTTATTTTTTTTATTTTATTATTTTGGGAATCTGCAATTAGCATAACCCTATTTAAAAAAGCGTAAGTGCCATTTACCCTTTGCTCATAGGATTTAAGCATATGTGTTTCTAACATTATCCCCAAGGTGCCCCAAAGGGTAGTATAACCCGTAGAATATCTTGGATGGTCCATAAACTGAGAGAATCCGTTTTCAGGATCTTTATTGTAGACGTTTACGAATGGAGTAATATCCCAGCCTTCTTCTAAGAGGGAAGCCTCTATTGCTGGCTTAAACTCCTGATGCAAATAAGTACCCAATTTATCACCCAATTTATTGTGTTGTGTAAACAGATGTGTGAGGGTATATTGATAATCCGCGCCATTACTGACATGAGTATCAATAAAAATATCGGGCTTAATCAAATGAAAGATTTCGGCAAATGTCTTGGTATTCTTAGTGTCATTTTTTATAAAATCCCTATTGAGATCATAGTTTTTGGAATTTCCGCGAAAGCCATATTCTTTAGGCCCATTCTGGTTTACCCTGGATGTAGTATTGCGATTCAATGCACCACCTACATTGAAGATAGGTATAGTTACAAGGACAACATTTTTTGGGGCAGGTAGTCTTTCTATTCCGAGGTCTCGAAATAAAAGCATGCTGGCATCGACTCCGTCACTTTCGCCGGGATGAATACCATTATTAATTAATACAATAGTTTTTTTTTGTCCTATTTTGTTGAAATTAAAATCACCTTCAGGGTTGTAGGTTACCACATGGAGAGGATAACCGCTATCTGTTTCACCTATAGTTTGAATATTAATTTCCGGAAATTCTTTGGCTAAAGCGATATAAAAATCAAGGGTCTCGGGGTATGTCGGTGTTTCTTTCCCTTCAGAGGATTCAAAGGGCGTAATAAATTCAGTTTTTTTGTCTTCCTGTTTATTTTCGCAAGAAATAAGAGATGCGCATAGGATGAAAACTAAGAGGCGTTTCATGAAGTTTGCAATATAAATTCTGATAAATCCCTTATCAAAATTAAGCAAAAAACTGGCTTATAAATTATGCCGCCCTTGTAATCTCTTCAATTTCCTTCTTTTGTATGGGTTTGTTTTTATAATCTATGATGTGGTGTGTTTTGGTCATGTAGTATTTCCAGTTCTCCCTGTCAGCCGGATCTATGGACGAAGTCAAAATGTTGATTCTTATTTTTTGTGTAGTAGGCAATGTAATGAATTCCTCAAGAAATTGCCATCCATCCATTATAGGCATATTTATATCTAAAAATATTACCTCTGGGATTTCTTCCTTATGATGCATAAGACTCTTAAAATCATCAATGGCTTCCTTCCCGTTTACATAACTTTTGATATTTTCACTTACATTTAAAGTGCTAAGCATTCTTTTAATCCCAAATACTGTTATTGGATCATCATCAATTATGGCTATTGATTTAATTTTTGTCATTAAAATATATGTTAAACGTAGTTCCCTTGCCCACTTCACTGCAAGCCATTATCTTTCCATTCATGGCTTCCACTTGATTTTTTGTAATATACAATCCAATGCCCCGTGCATCTGAATTATCGTGGAACGTTTTGTACATTCCAAATAATTTTTCACCATATTTATTCAGATCAATACCAAGACCATTATCCTCAATACTTAAAATAGTATATTTTTCATTTTTAGATACAGATAATTTTATAACCGGATCACGGCTATCATCCTTATACTTTACAGAATTGGTTATAAAGTTCATAAGTATGCTGTCTATATAAGCAGGTATTACCCTAATAAATGTGTCATCTGGTATTTTATTGATAATTTTAGCATTGTTCTTTTTAAGAAACGCCGCTAAATTTTTCTCTGCAGCTACAATCTTCTCATTTAAATTAACTGGTTTTTTATCCAGATTTATATTGGTGCTTATGGCCACTACTTCATTTAAGTTGTCCAGGGTTTCCAGGAGGTTATCGGACGCTTCTGTAAGCATTTTTATCAAATTCTCCTGCTCATTCTCATCTTTTTCATCAACCAGAAACTCTAATAACATAGAAAAATTTGCCGTATGAGACCTTAAATTATGGGATACAATATGGGCAAAATTGATTAATTGTTTGTTTTGTATGGAAGTAACATTTATGAGGTCTCTAAGTTCCTGCTCCTGCTGTTTAAGATCAGAAATATCCATGCTAATACCTATTAGACCGCTGGCTTTACCATCAGGACCAATAAGAGGAATTTTAGAAGACATAAATTTCGTCAAACTTCCATCTTTTTTGACACTTATCGTTTCTTTACCCAAAATTGGATTTAAGCTATTCATTACACTCAGGTCTTCCTCCCTTGAAATTAAGGCGGATTTTTCATCATAAAAGTCATAATCATTTTTACCTAAAACTTCCGATTCGTCTTTAAATCCGCAATAATTCAATTCTGCTTTATTCACTAATACTTTTCGCGATTCCAGATCTTTTATATATACATTAAGCGGTAAGTTATCTATTAATGTCTTTAGTAATTTTTGCTCGTCCCTAATTTGTTTTTCTTTTTTCTTTACTTCCGAGATGTCCTGTGCTCTAGACCAGAGTAGTTTTCTGCCTTTTTTATTTCCCACCAGGGATCCACTAATCAAAACCGGATAGCTGGTTCCATCCTTTTTGCGAAACATATGTTCAAAAGGTCCATAAGTACCTTTTAGATCTATTTCCTTTAAAAAATTTATTAATTTATGCTTGGATGAATCTGGCACGAGATCGGAGTACCTTAAATTTAACACATCTTCTTTACTATAGGACGTGGCCTTTTCAAAGGAACTATTAAAATCCAGTATTTCCCCGGTATCAAAATCGCTAAGGATATAGGCAATTGGAGACAGCTCATATAAGGATCTAAATTTCCGCTCACTTATTTTCAGCTTCTGTCTTGCCTCGACCATTTCTTTGATCATACGGCCCTCGGCCAAAAGAGATACTACTTTGCCATCTTCGTTATAAATAGGTTTTAAACTGAAATCTACAGGAATGGGTTGTTTATTTTTATCCAGGACAACTATCTCACTTCGCATAAATTCTCCCTGGGCTGCGGCAGCAATAACCTGCTTTAACCCTTCTTTTACCATGTCCGGAATTGGCCACCAATAGGCGTCCCAAAACTTTTTATTAATTATATCTTCCTGTTTGAGGTCTGAAAACTGTAAAGCTGTTTCGTTTATTTCAAGGAAGGTTCCTTCTGTATCCAGAATACCCGTAAACTGGTAAGAAGAATTAAATATGCTGCTAAAAATGCGTTCTTGTTCTTCTGTTTTTGCCTTGATTAATACTTCATCGGTTATATCTTTGAACGTCCCAATTAGACCCAAAAACTTATCATTTTTAAATACCGGTTTTCCTGAAGCTATAACAGATATTTCTTTTCCTTTAGCAGTAATTAATTTTAAAGTTTCGTTCCAGGTTAATCCTCTGGTCATAGCATTGTCGACTGCCATGGCTATTGTGTTTCTGCTATAACCTTCTTTATAAAAATTGATACCACTTTCCAGATCCGGTTCAAAGTCTTCAGGGACTTCATGCAACTTTTTAGTAATTTTACACCAGCTTAATTTATCCTTTACAGCATCGTACTCCCAGCTTCCGATTTTTGATATTTTAGACTTATCCTTAAGTAAAATTTCAAGTTTTTCTAACTTAACATCATCAAAAATAGTATCTGTTATATCTTTTGTTTTAATAATAACACCAATAATGTTTTCCTGTTCATCATACCAGGGAACATTTACCCACTCAAACCACTTTTCATTGTTTTGAGAATCATAAAAATTTTCTACTCCTGAAAGTAAAGCTTTGCCTTTAATTATGTTATTGAGATCTTTTTTCCATGATATGCTGATATCACCAAAGAGTTCAAACAGGGACAAACCAATTACATCTCTGTTAATGAAATCAAAATCCGTAATCCACTTATCTGAAGCATAGATTATTTTGAATTTTTTATCTACAAATACCGTTGAGACCGGTAACTGTTTTATTAAGTAATCATTAGAGGATGTCTGGGTTTCACGCAACATTCTACCGTAATTTCCTACTAAAGTAATCGGATTTCCCATCATTTGTTAATGATTGTTGTGAACTGGTCCAAACTAGTTGTGTGACTTCAATTTTACATGGAGTACACGATAAAATAACTCAAAATGAAAGTAAATTCCTACTAAAATATGATATTTTATGAAATAATGTGCTCTAAATAAAAAAAAGAAAAATGCTGTAAGAATATTAACCAACGAGGCTAATCGACAAACTTCAGGATAATTTAACAGTTTTGGGTACTAAAACGCTATAATCTCCTCCATTTCTAATAACATCTCTTACAATAGATGAACTGATAAAGGATTTACCGGAAGCCGTTAATAGAAAAACAGTTTCAATTTCTGAAAGCTTCCTGTTAGTATGTGCAATAGCTTTTTCAAATTCAAAATCTGCAGGGTTTCGCAAACCACGAAGGATATACCCGGCCTTAACTTTCTTGCAGAAATCTATTGTCAGGCCTTCATAAGTCATAATTTTAATTTTGGGTTCATCCTTAAAGGCTTCTGAAATAAATTTCATCCTTTCTTCAAGAGAGAACATATATTTTTTCTCCGCATTTATTCCTATAGCAATGATCAACTCATCAAATAGAATTATTCCCCTTTCAATAATATCGGAATGGCCTAAAGTAATAGGATCAAAAGAACCCGGAAAAATAGCACGTTTCATGTGGATTTTTGGTTTACAAGTTAAATGTAATCAATTTACTTCAATGCTTCTGCTATGGCATTTTCAAAAAGTTCGGGTAAACTTATACCTGCTATTTGCGCTTGTTGTGGTAGGATACTCTCTTCTGTTAAACCCGGAGTTGTATTCATCTCCAGCATATATGGTTCATTGCCAATAAAAATAAATTCGCTTCTTGAAAATCCTTCCATTTTTAAAACTTCATAAGCTTTCTTTGCCTGCTGTCTTATATTTTCTTCCTGAGTTTTGGTTAATCGGGCCGGGGTTATTTCCTTTGATTTTCCTTCATATTTGGCTTCATAATCAAAAAAATCATTATCGGTTATAATTTCTGTTAATGGCAACACAAGGGTTTCACCTTTAAAGGTTATCACACCTACGGAAACTTCTGTGCCGTTAAGGAAAGACTCAATAATAATCTCATCGTCCTCAATAAATGCCTTATCAATTGCCGCTTGTAACTCTTTTTCCTCATAAACTTTGGAGATCCCAAAACTACTTCCCGCTCTATTAGCTTTTACAAAGCAAGGAAGCCCAACTTTCTTTATAATAGCAACGTGATCAATAGTATCACCCAAATTCAAATAATAAGAATTGGCTGCTTTAATACCGTAGGGCTTTAGCGTACTTAATAAATCTCTTTTATTAAAGGTAAGGGCCGCCTGATAATGGTTACATGAAGTTTGTGGAATTCCCAATAGTTCAAAATAAGCCTGCATTAATCCGTCTTCTCCCGGAGTACCATGAATTGCATTAAAAACACAATCGAAAATAACATGCTGATTATCAATAACTAATGAAAAATCATGTTTGTTCACCGGTAGTTCATTTTCGTCTTTATCCAGGTAAACCCATTTTTCTTTGGAAATAATAATGCGATAAGCATTAAATTTTTCTTTATCTAAATATTGAAAGACTACATTGCCGCTCTTAATAGAGATCTTATACTCACTGGAATAACCCCCCATGATAATGGCAATATTTTTTTTCATCTAAAGTTATCTATGCAAGCTCTTAAAGCATTTAGACAAATATCACGATTTTAACGTAAATAAAAAATGATAGGGTTTCCTATCTTTGTGTCCGACATAAAAAAATACAATGAAGAATTTTTGGAATTTTCTTAGAAGTAAAATTTTTTTATTGAATATTGGCCTGGCTTTTCTGGCAATAGTAGCAATATCAATATTTGCTTTACAGTGGTTAAAAAAATCTACAAACCATGGAGAATTTATAGAGGTTCCCGATCTATCGAAGTTATCGGTAATGGAAATGAGAGGGGTAATAGAGGATGCAAATTTACGCTATGAGGTATTGGATTCAGCTAATTTCAATCCGGATTACCCAAGGTTTTCTATAATTGAACAGGACCCTCCTGCCGGCAATAAAGTAAAAGAAAATAGAAAAATATATATTACTGTTAATCCTTCGGGTTATAAAAAAGTTACCGTTCCGAATATTATTCAGGTTACACAACGCAATGCAGAATCTATGCTCCGTGCTGTTGGCTTAGAAGTTGAGCGCATTACCTATATTGATGAATTGGGAAAGGATATGGTATATTATATCAGGCATAAGGGAAAAACAATCAATCCAGGTGATAAGATACAAAAAACTTCAAAAATTGAACTGGTCTGTGGAAACGGAACTATAACCGGCCGGGCGAAGGTCAAGGCCGATTCGGAATAAGAAATGGCAACTAAAAACACTTTAAGTCCTGAAGAGGATGAGCTTTACGAGCATTATAGTTTTGTTGCTTCCAAAGGGCAGGAACCTTTGCGGGTTGATAAGTTTTTAATGAATTTTATAGAAAATGCAACCCGGAATAAAATTCAATCCGCCGCTAAAGAAGGCCATATATGGGTTAACGAATCTGTAGTAAAACAAAACTACAAGGTAAAAGCAGGGGATGAAGTCAAAGTGTTTTTTGAACATCCGCCTTATGAGTTTTTGTTGTCTCCGGAAGAAATACATTTGGATATTGTCTACGAAGATGAAAGCCTTTTGGTTGTAAACAAACCAGCCGGAATGGTAGTACATCCGGGACATGGAAATTATTCCGGCACCCTAATAAATGCCTTATTATATCACATAAAAAATTTACCTGTAAATTCTGACGAGAGGCCGGGACTTGTTCATCGAATCGATAAGGATACTTCGGGATTGTTGGTTATTGCCAAGACTGAGAAGGCTATGACCCATTTGGCCAGGCAATTTTTTGATAAAACCAGCGAGAGAGAATATATAGCATTGGTTTGGGGGAATATAGAAGAAGATGAAGGGACCATTGAAGGGCATATTGACCGCAATCCAAAAAACCGACTTCAAATGCAAGTTTTTCCTGAAGGGGAAAAAGGGAAAGCGGCTATTACGCATTTTAAGGTGTTGGAACGTTTGGGATATGTTACATTGGTTTCTTGCAAGCTGGAGACCGGAAGGACGCACCAGATTAGGGTTCACATGAAACATATTGGCCATACTATTTTTAATGATGAACGTTATGGCGGGAATAAAATATTGAAAGGAACTACTTTTACGAAATACAAACAATTTGTGGAAAATGCTTTTAAAATCCTGCCCAGACAAGCATTACATGCCAAAACCCTTGGGTTTATACATCCCGTAAGCGGTAAAATGATGCGTTTTGATAGCGAATTGCCGGATGATATGGCCAATTGCGTTGAGAAGTGGAGACATTATTCACGACATTCTCAGTAGCAATAAATTTAGCTGATAGGAGTATTGAAAAGTCTTTTCACTCTTAGTAAGGAATTCACAAAAATCCTCTTTACTTTTATCTTAAAATTATTGAACTATGAAGATTGTGCTTTCTCCGGCTAAGTCATTAGATTTTGAACGTTCTATTCCCACGTTAAAATATACACAACCGGAATTTCTGGAACAGTCAGAAAAACTGAATAGGATATTGGCTAAGAAAAACCCCAGGTCCTTGTCCAGATTAATGGATATTTCAAATGACCTGGCTGAACTAAACTGGGAACGCAATCAAAATTTTTCACCTCCATTTACTCCGGACAATGCGCGCCCGGCTATTTACGCCTTTAATGGGGATGTTTATCAGGGATTAGATGCATATAGTATTCCCGAAGACAAATTGGACAAGCTGCAAGATACAGTTCGAATCCTTTCGGGTTTATACGGTATTTTAAGGCCACTGGATCTGATTCAGCCCTATCGCCTGGAAATGGGGACACAATTAAAAATTGGACGCAAAAAGAATCTGTACGAGTTTTGGAAACCCATTATTACTAATTTCTTAAATCAGGAACTCGAAGAGGGAGAACTTTTTATTAATCTTGCCAGTAACGAGTATTTTAGCGCTGTGGACGCAAAAAAATTAAATGCAACTATCATTACTCCGGTATTTAAGGATTGGAAAAACGACAAACTCAAAGTAATTAGTTTCTTCGCAAAAAAGGCTCGCGGTTCTATGGTGCGTTATATTCTGGATACGGACGCAAGGACTCTTGAAGACATAAAAGGATTTAACCTGGATGACTATATCTACAGCAGGGAGCATACCTTAAAAGAAAATCAGCCTGTTTTTATTAGATAGAATAATTTTCTGAAGCAAGCGTTTATATTATGAAGTTCCATATTATAAATAACTTGCTATGAAAAATATTGGTTTTGTTTTACTAGCCTTTTTAGTCTTTGCTTTTAGCTGCACAGACAGGGACGATAATGTAGATACCATCAATATCCGTATCAAGAATGATAGTAATATCAATTTTGATGAGGTACAGGTAAGCACGAACGAAGAATTGTATACAAATGTGGCGCCAGGTAAATATTCCGACTATTTGGTCTATGAGATCGCTTATCAATACGACTTTGTTGAAATCAAATCTGGAGAGGATATCTATGTACTTCAGCCTATTGATTTTGTAGGGGAAACGGAACTTCCCATTGGTTTTTACACCTATAAACTCAGCATAAACGAGGAAGGTGAAGTAGGGCTTGAATTCGTAGTGGACTAGGATTTACCTTTAGTCTTTTTTTTCTTTGCAACCACAACTTTTGCCTTTGCCTTTTTAGGTCTACGGGCACCGTATGATTTATTGGCAATCTTACCTTTTTTAGTTTTTATATCCCCTTTACCCATTGGTTCTATATATTTCTTTCAATTTACAAAAATTGGCATAAAAAAGCAATTTACCATTTTGCCCGTTCGCAAAATACTATCTTTATAAAATAGTTAGATTAAGGATATAATACCGATAATTAGGATTCAATTTGTTTTTGCATACCCACCCTTATAAACCTTATATATTTCATAATACCACTAAGCTTATTGTGGGGACCTTGCCGCCACCCAGATTCACTACCGGTGATTTAAAGGAAGGAGATGTTGATTTTTGTTATGGAAGTAGAGATGGGCAGTTATGGAAAATTTTGGACCAGATTTTTGAATTGAAATTGAAATTCGAATCAACCGAGGAAGCTGTAAAACAGCGTATGGATTTTCTCAAGGATCAAAAATTAGGAATTTGTGATATAGTTCAAAGTGCGGAACGTTTAAAAGTGGATGCATCAGATTTGGGTATGATGAATGTATCACTACGGAATCTAATAGGGTATTTAAATAAATATAGAAAGGTTGAAACCTTATTGTTTACAGGTGGAAACAGTAAGAACGGACCTGAATATTTTTTTAGAAAACATTTAAGGGAGTATGGAATAAGACTGGAACAAATTTCCGGGGAAGTACCAAGAATACATAGTTTTACGATGCCGGGGGAACTAAATAGAACCGTCACAACCGTTTCCCTGACAGCTCCTTCGGGTTCTGCGAACAGGGCAATTGGTAGCTTCAACTCTTATAAAAGGATCAAAATGGAAAATCCAGAATATACGACTTTGCAATTCAGAGTAGATCAATACCGTACTTTCTTTAAGTACCAAAATCTTGCTGGTCTCAACAGTTGAATAATCCGGGTAGCTTAAAAAATTACTTTTGAATTGCTATGTTTTAAATCTTGAGTGTTTGTTTTTCAAATTGGGTTCTATAACCAGGATTATGTTGGTTTTATAATGAGGAAAAATTATTTTGTGATTTGTCGTATTAAGGTTTAAAGATTATATTATTATGCGGATATTTAGAGGCTTAAAACCAACAAGAAACTTCGGCACTTTAGAGAAGTCAATTGATTAGTTAAGAAAATTTATGCATCAGACAGATAGATTAGAAGAATTTAAAAAATCGGTTAAAAATAAGTTCTACGTTTATAACAGCTTGTTTTTAAATTTGCCCTATCAGGGTATCGAGAATGTGGGAATGCTCATTCCTCTATTATTTGATCAATGCGAAAAAGGATTAAAATCCGGCAAAAATCCACAACAAATTTTAGATTTATTTTTCAAGTATTATGCAAATATTGATACTGAAAAAGGAAGAATTGATTTTATGTTCAGTATAATTCAATATGTTGAACGGCAAGTCGTATTATATGATAGTGTGGAGGATGCTGCATTTCCAAAATTGCATGAACATTCAACCTCTTTGTCTATAAAGGACTACTTTCAATTAGTAAATAAGACCAAAAGCTGGGAAAAGATTGCGAAAAAGTTATCGAGTTTTAGCGCACGTATTGTTTTAACTGCTCATCCAACTCAATTTTATACTCCGGCTGTCCTTGATATCATTGAAGAATTAAAATCACTTATTCTTGAAGATAAGATTAATGATATTGATGTTGTTCTTCAACAATTAGGGCTCACTTCTTTGATAAATACAAAGAAACCAACACCGTTGGACGAGGCCAAAAATATCATTTATATTCTAAGAAATGTCTACTATGCTGCCGTCGGGGATTTATTCTCTTATGTAAAAAGCAATATAGAGAATGATGAATTTGACAATTATAATATTATTAAACTTGGGTTTTGGCCAGGCGGAGATAGAGACGGAAATCCATTTGTAACGGCAGATATTACTAAAGACGTAGCTGACGAGCTTCGTACGAATTTGATGAAATGTTACTATAATGACCTTAAAATACTTCGTAAGAAGCTCACGTTTAAGGATTTACAACCGGACTTGAATGCTTTAAGAGACAGGCTATATGTTTCAATGTTCGATCCTGAAAAAGTAGTAAGCTTTGATGATATTATAGGGCCATTGCTTAAGTCACGGGAAATTTTAATAGACAAGTACAATTCGCTCTACCTGAAACAACTGGATGATCTTATTGACAAGGTAAAAATTTTCAAAACACATTTCGCAACTCTTGATATTCGTCAGGATCATAGCAAACACAAATTGGTAATTGAAACAGTTCTGAAAGTCAATGGCTATGTTAATGAAAGTCTTGATGAACTTGCAGAAGACGAATTAACAAATTTGCTACTCCATGAAAATTTAAAATTAGATTCCAAGGATTATAAAGATGAAATTGTAAAAGATACCATTGCAAATATTTCCCAATTAAAAGAAATTCAGAATAAAAATGGTGAAGAAGGTTGTAACCGCTATATTATAAGTAACTCTGAGGATATCTATTCAGTTCTATTTGTCTACGGGCTTTTCAGATGGTGTGGTTGGAAGAGCGATAGTATTACTTTTGATATTGTTCCGCTTTTTGAAACAATGAACGGTATGGATACTGCAGAGGCTACCATGCAGTCCTTATTTGATTTGCCTGATTACCGCTCACACCTTGAACAACGAGGTAACAAGCAAACCATGATGCTCGGATTCTCAGATGGCACGAAAGATGGCGGTTATTTAAAAGCCAATTGGTCTATTTTAAAAACCAAGGAGGTTTTGTCAAAAGTTTGTTCAAAAAACGGTATCGATGCGATATTTTTTGACGGCCGGGGCGGACCACCGGCACGTGGAGGCGGAAAAACACATCGCTTTTATGCTGCACAAACTAAGGATATTGCCAATAATGAAATACAATTAACAATTCAAGGTCAGACTATCACAAGTACATATGGTACAAAGGAACAGTTCATGCATAATTCTGAACAGCTATTAACTGCAGGATTGTCCAATAACCTCTTTGGAAAAGAAAATATAATCTCAAAAGAATCACGAAAGTTGATGGAAGAACTTTCTGATCTAAGTTTTGCGAAATATGATGCCCTTAAGCAGCACGAGATGTTTATTTCATATCTGGAAAACAGAAGTACTCTAAAATATTATACTAAGGCTAATATAGGCAGCAGACCCGGAAAGAGGGGTCAAAAAGCAAAATTGGAACTCACTGATCTTAGAGCAATATCATTTGTGGGGTCATGGAGCCAACTTAAACAAAATGTCCCAGGATATTTTGGTATAGGTACTGCTATTAAAAAATTGAAAGATGATGGAAGGTTAAAAGATTTAAAGAAGTTATACAGGGAAGTACCTTTCTTTGAAACTTTAATGCTAAATAGTATGATGTCTCTGTCAAAGTGTTATTTTGAGTTAACCAGTTATATGAAGGACGATGAAGAATATGGTGATTTCTGGAACATCCTGAACGATGAATTTCAGCTTTCCAAGGAGATGATATTGCTCATAAGCAATTCGAAGATACTTATGGAAAATGAAGCCGTTTCCCGGGAATCAATTAGAATCCGAGAGAATATTGTACTTCCATTATTGGTAATTCAACAATATGCCTTGCATCAGGTAAGTGAGAATTCGGATTATAAAACACTTTACGAAAAAATAGTTACACGTTCTTTGTACGGAAATATCAATGCAAGCAGGAACTCTGCATAGCTTAGGTTTTTAAATGGTTTATGCTAATTTTTTTGAGTGAATAAAATATATCGAACTCATAATAGACCGAAAATGATCTATTCCATTTTGTTGCTCAAAATCCCATAAAAGACTTCTATGCCGTAAGCAATCTGCCCTATTTTTAAATTTTCATTAGGGCTGTGTTGATTGTTATCGGGATTCACAAGGGGGACAAGAAAGGCTGGAATTTTAAGTTCGTTAACAAAAGGTGCAATTGGTACAGTACCCCCCATGATCCTTATTTGTACGACATCTTCTGAAAATGTATTTTTAAACGTGTCCACCAGGAAATTACCATAAAGATTGTCCAAATCTGTCCTGAATGCATCTGTGACTGTGCCCTCTGTAATGGTAATGATTTTA
>CBDUGN010000038.1:0-22565 GCA_965366915.1 uncultured Eudoraea sp.
TCAGAGCGATCCCTGTAAATTACTATAGGACCGTTAGAGGTAATAGCAGCAGTGGTCTGGCAGCAATCGCATGTTCTGGAATCCAATACAATATCATTATGCACTTCTCCATATACCGAAACTTCAGCCGACCTGAGACTCATCGCACCCCTGGAACCGTCTTCGTTTTCCATAGTATTACGGCCATCGAGCCAGCTTATAAAAAAAGAATCTTCTTTGTAGGGTAAGGCGGTTACAAATCCATGTTCCGTTGGCGTTCCGTCAGTATGCAAGGGTAAATCTGTAATCCAATTAGTAGAATCTTTCGGAAGCAAATTCAACTTTATATCATAGGAATACGTATCCGGAGAAGATTTCTTCAGTACATGAGACATTAAATGACCCTTATTTTCGGTAATCATTGGGAAGTCGGCCCAATTCACAAACCACCCTTTACCATTTAAGATTTCTTTTGGGGCTTGCCATTTTTCATTTTTGAGTTCGGAGTAGTACAAAAACGCCAAAGTATCATTCCTCATTTCTACCCATGACATCAGGGTTTTTTCAGTGGAGGAAAACAAATTGGGTAAAGAACTATTTACTAAGGCCGGGGAATCAATAAAATGAACCTTCTCTGTTTCTTTCTTAACTTTTTCGTTACAAGAGAACAATAGTATAAAGCATACAATCAGAGCGCAATAAGTACATCGTTTCATACGAGTTAGTCCTCTAAATCATCAAACTTGTTATTTGCCAGCAGAATTTTGGTAAGGCGTTTCGTATCCTTATTCCTGTAGAGATCACGTACAAGCTTTTGGCGCTTTCCCTCGGAGATATCCATCGAATCTATTAAAGCCCGCATCACAAGTATTTCTTTTCGTCGTGCCTCTTTGGCAGCCAGATAATCGGGTTCAAATTTATAAAGCACCGGGCCTTCTTGCTCTTCTGCCTGTAATTTAGCCTCTTTTTGAGGACTTTCCTGGGCAAGCAGATTAGTTGCATTCAACGCGCATAACCCAACGCAGAACATAAGCAATAGCTTTTTTTTCATTTTAAGTGTCTCGTATTCAAACCCAAATTAAGTTATTTTCCCATACAAACCATAAGTGCCTGTTGATTTAGCATTATACTCGATTAATAGCCAAGTGCAAAGATGAACGATTTGTGTAACGATATGAGTTTTTCTATGATGATTCCGGTTTATATACCCTTACCTTAATAGACTTGCTAATTGGAGTCCGACTTCTATCGGCAAAGTGATTATAAGGCACTAATGCATTGGTCTCCGGAAAATAGGCTGCTAAATTTCCTTTTGGAATTTTATAAGGTAAAACCTTAAAATTGTAAGCAGTTCTGGTCTTGCCATCGTACGTACTGCTCAAATTTACAATCTCCATTTTCTCCAGACCATTTTCTCTTATATCATCCGGGTTCATAAACACCAGCCTCCTTTCATTATATACCCCACGGTATCTGTCGTCCATCCCATAGATGGTGGTGTTAAACTGGTCGTGAGACCTTATTGTCATCAGCATAAACTCATCAGCTTTGAGCTTATGTTCCGGCAGTTTATTTATTGTTATTCTGGCTTTTCCACCGGGTAACTTGCTAAAATCTCGTTCCCTAACATTATTCGGCAGGTAATAGCCCACTCCTTTTGCTCTTGATTCAGTTTTTTCAAAGCCTTTGGCCACCTTATCTATCATTTCCCTGATCTTACCGTAATCGTTTCCCAAAAGATTCCAATCCACAGCATGCCGGCCTTTAAAATACGTATGAGCCAGACTTGCTATTAGTTCCGGTTCACTTTTCAAATGTTCAGAAGCCGGTTTCAGTACCCCTTTTGATCCGCGAACCCGTCCCATGCTGTTTTCTACAGTCACAAAGCGATTATTACCCTGTTCCTTTTCAGAGCGTCCGTAAGTAGGTAAAATCAAGGCCGTTTTACCAGTCACAAGGTGACTTCGGTTTAATTTGGTACTAACCTGTACTGTAAGTTCACATTTTTGCAAAGCTTCAGCCGTATAATCGGTGTCTGATGCCGCCATTAAAAAATTTCCTCCGAGGGCCATAAAAATTTTACCTTTCCCCTCGTGCATTGCCCGCATTGCTCCTACAACATCTACACCGGCCTCGGCAGGTGGTGTAAATCCCAAATGGGTTTCAATGCGCTTATTAAAACCTTTGTCTACATAATGCATGATGCCAACACTCCGGTCTCCCTGGACATTACTATGGCCTCTAACCGGACATGTACCGCTAAAAGCTTTGCCAATTGCTCCCTTTAGCAATAACAGATTTACATATTCCCTGATGGTTTCTACGCCATTCTTATGCTGGGTTAGTCCCATGGCCCAACAAACTATTATTTTCTGTTTCCCGGCCAATAATTTTACGGCGGTATCCACTTTTTCGATGGGTACACCACATAGCTTTAGTAGTTCTTTCTCAGAATAGGAATCCAAATCTTTTAATAAGGCCTCTGCTCCTATTGTATATTCCTGAATAAAGTCAGTATCAAAGATGTTACCCTCCTGCTTGTCCAGTTCAGCCAGTTTTTTTAGGATTAGCTTAATCAATGGGATATCCTGATTTATTTTAACAGGGAGGTGAAGGTCTGTTAGCTGTTCTCCCGAACCCAATAAACCTTTTAAACGCTGGGGATTTCTAAAATTCATAAGTCCGGATTCTTCCAGGGGATTGATGCTAATAATGCAGCCACCGTTTTCCTTGCATTTCTCTAAAGCTGAAAGCATCCGTGGATGGTTGGTTCCGGGGTTTTGTCCGGCTACAATGATCACTTCTGCACCGTACAGATCTTCGAGTTTTACAGATCCCTTCCCTATTCCAAGAGTTTCTGAAAGTGCTACTCCACTGGATTCATGACACATATTGGAGCAATCTGGTAAATTATTAGTCCCCAATGCCCTGGCGAACAAACCATATAAAAATGCCGCTTCGTTGCTTGAACGCCCGGAAGTATAGAAGATAGCTTCGTCAGGGCTTTTTAGACTATGAAGTTTATCTGCAATAAGTGTCAAGGCCTCATCCCAGGAAATTGGTTCATAATAGATGCTGCCTTCCCTTAAAACTAATGGTTCAGTTAACCTGCCCAGAGCGTTTAGTTCATAATCGGTTCTCAGAGACAATTCTTCTACGGAATGTTTGGTAAAGAATTCTGCTCCTATGTGTGAATTGGTAGCCTCATCTGCCAGTGCTTTGGCGCCGTTTTCACAGTACTCCCCTATTCTGGATGGCTTTTCGGGATCTGGCCAGGCACAACTTGGGCAATCAAAACCATCCTTCTGATTGATATGCATTAAAGTTGACATCGCTCTAAACACGCCCATTTCTTTAAAGCTGTGTTTCATAGCGGCAGCAATCCCTTCTTTGCCGGCAGCATAGGATTTAGGTTCTGTTATTTTGATATTAGAAAATGAATCCGGCCCTCTGACACAAACATTTCTTTTAGAATTGTTTTCTTTCATCTATCTAAAGTAATGCTTTAGGGTTTGGATAGTTGTCTGACTGATCCTCCAGGCGTTCATCCAGGCAGGTAAAATCTTTTTCTAACAGGAGTGACAGGCTGCCATTGTTACTAAAAGCTGTAGTTTCGCTAAATCCTACCTGTTCTGTTTTGTGCCAATTGCTGCCCAGCGATTGTGGAAGATGTAAGGTAATGGTTTTGTCCCTGAATTGTGCATTGAGTTTTTCTGAAACAGCTAGTCTAACCGCATAGGTAAAAACATCGGTATTAAATTTGGTCTGATTCTCTATATAACCTTTGGTGCAAAGGGTCTTTACTTCTGAGCGGGTAAGCCTGAAACGCACAGAATTTCCTAAAATCCTAATCTTCATCCTGTTTAAAATAATTGCTTTCTAAATGTACGACATATTCAGTTTTCTTCATCTGTAAACAGAAAATTATACAGTAGAGCTACGAACCTGACATATATCATAGGTGGTACTAATCAGGCTGCGGAATTTTGTTCTCTAAAATGATAAAATTATGTCCACTAAAAACATTACACATACCAACCAGGCTTCAAATGCGGTATACGGACTGGGTCTTTTGGGTGCTGCCGTGTATTATATTCAAATGGCTACGAGTTTTTGGGCCGGGGTAATAGGTTTTATTAAAGCACTTTTATGGCCTGCATTTATTGTTTACGAAGTATTGAAACATCTTGAATTATAAATGCGAATTTTTGTATCTTCTTCAACATAAATTTCAGGCCATATGAAAAACTTAGTCAGAGCAATACTAGCGGCCATTGGCGCAAAAAAAATAGGAGGCGGAAAATGTGGTTGCTTCGGAACCATTTTTGTATTTATAGTACTCTATTGGTTGCTGGGTTATGTTTTTGAGTTATTCTGAACAATATTGCCAAAAAATTCTTCAACAGATCCTTCTTAATAGCTAAGATTCTTTCTGTGGATTAGTGTACTTTTGCCGGATGGTAAAAAAAGAGCAATCACAGCTAGAATTTGTCGCCCTTATGGCAGCTCTTATGTCTATTGCTGCTTTGGCCTTAGATGCGCTCTTACCTGCGCTGGATATTATTGGAAATGCAGTGGGTGTTACTAATCCCGCCCATAACCAATTGCTCATTTTACTTTTCTTTTTAGGTCTGGGTACCGGTCCGCTTTTGTTCGGACCCATTTCAGATAGTTTGGGCAGGAAACCTGTCGTTTTTATGGGATTTGGACTCTTTATTTTTGCCAGCCTCTTATGTGTTTATGCCAAGAATCTGGAGATAATGGTTACTGGTCGTGTCTTGCAGGGAATAGCCCTTTCTGCTCCTAGAACTATTAGCATAGCCATGATCCGTGATAAATACAGCGGAAACTATATGGCCAGGATAATGTCTTTTGTGACTGTAATCTTTATCCTGGTGCCCATAATAGCTCCGGCTTTGGGAAAATGGATCCTGGATTTTTACGGTTGGAAGGCAATTTTCCATGTGCAGGTCGTTTTTGGGATCCTTGTCTCTATCTGGTTTTGGAAAGGGCAGCCAGAGACACTTCTTCCACGTAAAAGGACTTCTTTCCGTGCCGGGGTATTTATAGATGGGTACCGCGAATTACTCAATTACCGGCAAACTATGCTATTTACTATCATCTGGGGATTTATTACAGGTTCTTTTTTGGTATACCTGAGCACATCGCAACAGATTTTCCAGGAGCAATACGCCTTAAAAGAATCCTTCCCTTATATTTTTGCTGCTCTGGCTATTACCATTGGCACCGCTACCCTGCTCAATGGCACACTGGTTTTGCGTTATGGGATGTTGAGATTGGTAACTGTTTCTATGGCATCCTATGTGCTAATATCCTTGCTCTATATTGTGCTATTTGCTGGTACAGGTAACCCTCCTTTTTGGGTTTTACTCCTATTTTTCGCATTGCAGTTCTTCGCACTTGGATTTCTTTTTGGCAACCTGCGCTCCCTGGCCATGGAACCGGTTGGGCATATAGCAGGTATAGGGGCCGCGATAACCGGTTTTATTGCAACTATAATGGGGGTTGCCATAAGTGCTTATATCGGTAAATTTGTAATAGACAGTGTCCTTCCCATGTTTATTGGATTCCTGGTTTGTGGCTTAATCGCCTTTGGGGTATTGGCCTATTTCTTTTTAGGAAAGAAGGGCGTTCAAAGTCCGTTTTAAACAGCCACAACTTTCCCAATATCTTTGATTTACTAAAAAGTCTTGATCTAAATAATGCAAAAAACCCGCGAATTGAAGAAACTCGCGGGTTTAATTTACAGGCTATTGTACCTAATTCTGAATCAACCCCTGTCCTTCAATCCATGGGGCTCCTGCTGCTTTTAATGCAGCTTCAAGCTGTGGTAATTGTGATGTTACAAACCCGTTGAGTTCTGTTTTTATATCGTTCAACATAACCTTGGCTGCTCCAAAGGCTGCCTTGTGATTAGCCGTTGGTCCATAAGTACTGCTTGTCAGGGCACGTCGGCCTATAGAATTTCCGGAATTTGGGCTTGGTTCGTTCCTTTCCCCTATTTCGTTCTTAGCAGGATTTCCATTTACTTTGGAATCCATCTCCTGAAGCATCGTTCTGGCCACATGTAATTTTTGAACCAGATCGGCCGAAGGAGATGTCGCCTTTTGTAGCGCGCGCTGCATTGCCCCTACTTTTAAGGCACTTTCTTTTAAGACTGTGCTGGTGGCCTTCAAATCTTGTTGAAAAGCCTCATAAGCTTCTCTAAATGCGTCTATCTCATCATAAGAAGCGCCTTTTAATGCCCCTTCAGCTAATGGCACCACTTTAAAACTCTTTGAATTACCCAATTGCACGAGATTGCCATCTACGATCTTGGACAGGGTAACCGAATAATCCCCGGGGGTAGCCATAATACTACTACTATAATTATTATCCGTTTCTATTTGTGGCTTAAGATCTTCACCACCTCTATCCGCAACATCCAGGGCCCAATTTACACGGTTGAATCCCTTTTTATTGGTTCCTTCTACCATTTTAACTATCTGCCCTTTGCTGTCTTTAACCGTAAGCAAGAACTTAGGCTGTTGTTGCACTTTCTCCGCTTCCAGGGCGTCCCAGCCCGGAAAGGGAACTGAAGTTTTACCCTTTTCAGCCAATTTTCGCGCAGACTTTAATGAGGTCAGTGAATCCTTCAGGTAATATGTAAAAATTGCTCCGAATTCAGGGTTTTTAGCCGCATATTGATTGCTTCCCTGGGCATAGCGTGCAGACCTGGGCACATACCAATAGGCTGGTTTTACATCAAAAAGAGTGGCTTCCGAATTCCGTACAGCAGTGTTAAAGTCACGTAAAGGTGAAATATCGTCAAGAACATAAAAACCTCTCCCAAAAGAAGCTGCCACCAAATCGTTCTCTCTTCTTTGAATGGTAATATCACGTATAGCAATTGTTGGCATGCCACCTTTTAGCTGACTCCAATTGCCCCCACCGTTGGCGGTAAAATAAACACCATTTTCTGTTGCAGCAAAAAGGAGGTCCTTATTAATATGATCCTGAACCAAACGCCACGTTAGTAATTGTTTCGGGAGATTTCCGTTCATAAAAGTCCAGGTTCGGCCTTTATCCGTGCTTCTCAATAAATAAGGTTTATAATCTCCATATTTATGATTATCCAGAGCTGCATAAACAATATTTGCATCAAAAAGGTCTGCGCGTACATCGTTTACAAATGGCGTTGATGGCACCCCTTTTATGCTGCTTAATTCTACTTTTCGCCAACTCGCACCACCATCTTCAGAAACCTGTATAATTCCGTCATCTGTGCCGGCATAAAGCAAGCCTTCCTGTTTTGGAGATTCAGCCAAAGAAGTAATAGTATTATAGTTAGACATGGCATTTACATCCCAGGCGTTGTCCCAGCTTTGTTGCGCACCCATAATGGGGAGTGCCAAACGTTCCTGATTTCGGGTGAGATCCTTGGAAACTGCCTGCCATTCATCTCCTCTGTTCTCAGATTTCCAGACCCGCTGTGAGGCAAAATAAAGTCTAGTGGGCTTGTGTGGACTTACCAGAATAGGAGCATCCCAGTTGAAGCGTTCTGCAGGTTCACCTGCTGCCGGTTGGGGCTGAATAAACACCGTCTCTCCCGTAGTCTGGTCTACACGCCATAGGACACCTTGCTGAAACTCCCCATAGGTAATATCAGGATTCCCCGGTTCAGTAGCAGATTGGTGACCATCGGCTCCTAATGTAATCCACCAGTCTGAATTCAAAATACCTGCTTCATTTCGGGTTCTTGAAGGGCCACCATGTGACCCATTGTCCTGGGTTCCCCCATAGATATTATAAAATGGTTCACTATCATCTACAGCCACTTTGTAATATTGCGTTACCGGAAGGTTAGAGATAAATTTCCAGGTTTTGGTATGGTCAAAACTTTCATATAAACCGCCATCTGTACCAAAAAGCACATAATTGGGATCTGAAGCTTTAAAAGCCATAGCATGGCTATCTACGTGCTTCCCTTTTTCGTTCATATTCACGAATGTTTTTCCGTGATCTTCAGATATTTTTACATAATTGTTCATCAGGTATAATCTGCCCTCTTTATGAGGAGATGCATATAATTCCTGATAATAATGCGGACCGGTACCGCCAGAAACCGTATTGGATGCTTTGCTCCAGGACTGTCCGCCATTGTCAGAAACAAAGATGCCCCCCGTAAGGCGTTCTAATTCAATAGCGGCATAGATCATATTAGGATTAAAAGGGTTCATAGCCAACCCAATTTTGCCCAAATTTACTTTTGGGATTCCCGTGCTTAGCTTTTCCCAGGTTTCGCCGCCATCGGTGCTTTTATGAATTCCGGAGCCAGGACCACCGCCCATGTAGGCCGCTACTGTTCTGTGCCTGTCCCATGTAGCAGCATAAAGCACATCGGGATTACGTGGGTCAATCAGTAGGTCTGTAGCACCTGTCCACTCTGCATTTCCTAAAGTTTTATTCCAGCTTGCACCTCCGTCAATTGACTTGTATACCCCTCGTTCTCCACCTTTGCTCCACAGTGGTCCCTGTACTGCCACCCATAGGATGTCTGAATTTTCAGGGTGAATCAGAATTTTAGAAATATGTTCAGATTTTTTTAGACCCATATTTTTCCAGGTCTTGCCATCGTCTTTACTTAAGTATATTCCATCGCCAAAACCAACATGACGACCACCTACATTTTCACCCGATCCTACCCATATTGTACTTGGAGTGGTGGGATCGATAGTTATGCACCCTATAGAATATGTAGTTTCCTTATCAAAAATAGGGTTCCAGGTAGTTCCTGAATTTACCGTTTTCCAGACCCCGCCTGATCCAATTGCAATATACCAGACATTCTCATTATTGGGATGAATAGCAATATCGGCTACCCGCCCGGAAGTAAATGCCGGACCCAAACTTCGAAAATTTAACCCTTGAAACGGATCTTCTTTTGTTTCCTGAGCCTGAATGTTAAAAACTAATCCCAGGCAAAAAATAAATGCAAAAGCACAATAACTACGAATCTTCATAAATGTAAAAATTTTGGAAGTTCGAATGTAATGAAAAATTAAAGAAAATTTAGTTATTGACTAATGAAATTACCACATCAGAAGATTATAAAAAAAAATACCTGGCAAGTTTTTATAGAATTGAATAATTATAAGAAATTTATAAAGGATACTCTACCTCATTTATATAAAGTAAAACTAGATATTAATTATTATAATACATTACATATTAATTAATTATGTTTTTAGTATTATTAAAAACATTCCGTAGCGCTAATGTTTTATCGGTTGCAATGTCTTTTTCATTTTCTTATATTCCTTGAATTGTTTCGGGTCCAATATAGTGCCCATATATTCCGTTTCTTGTTTTGATAAATCCATAAGGCTCTTTTTCTTTTGCTCAGCTGTAAGCTCACTGTTGCCTATTGAATTTTCTTTATCTATTACTTCAACTATTTTCTCATATACTGCAGATGCCTGCTCTACCGTCATCCCTACTTCTGCCTGGTAAGCCTGCACCAACTTAGCTGCTTGTTTTTCCACTTCATTTTTTGGTATAAATTGTGCATTTACGGAATGAATAAACACCATGGCAAGAATAATTGGTAAGCACTGAATTAATTTTTTAAATAGATATTTCATATTAGTGATTTTGTTTCCCAAGTTAAGAATTATAGTTCGCTGATTAATAATGGGAAGTTAATATAAGTTATATAAACCAATTACCATTCCAAAATTATAAAAACGATTCTTATATTAGCGAGCTAATTGCCATTTGCATGATAATCTGGGGTGCCTTTATCTTCCTTATTTGTATTTTTCTCGCACTCGATCTGGGTATATTTAATAAGAAAGATCATGAAATAAAATCTAAAGAGGCTGGTATCTGGACAAGTGTTTGGTTTACCGTAGCCATGAGTTTTAGCGGGGTAATCTACTGGCTGTTCTCCGAAGGTATAATTGACAATCCAACTGATTTAACCCCGGGAGACGCAGTTCTAAAATATATAACGGGGTATTTAATTGAACTCTCCCTTAGTATTGACAATGTATTTGTAATAGCCGTTATTTTTTCGGCTTTCGGCATTCCCCCTATTTACCAGCACCGTGTATTATTTTGGGGAATATTAGGAGCAATTGTTTTCAGAGCGTTTATGATCCTGTTTGGAGTGGCATTAGTTAACGAGTTTGAATGGATAATTTATGCCTTTGGAGTTTTTCTTCTGTACACAGCATATAAGATGCTGAAGACCGGAAATTCAGATTTCAACCCCAAGGAATCTTTCGTATTCAAACAGATCAAGAAAATTTATCCTATTACTACTATTATAAGAGGGCATAATTTTTTTATAAAGAAAATGGGGCTAACCGTTGCAACTCCTTTATTTGTTGCGCTTGTTGTGATTGAAATTACGGATGTCATGTTTGCTTTGGACAGTATTCCTGCCATTCTCGCAATAACAGCAGATCCGTTTATTGTTTTTAGTTCCAATATCCTCGCAATTTTAGGATTGCGATCAATGTATTTTTTGGTTTCAAGGATGTTGGCTAAGTTTCGATATATTCATTATAGCCTTGTCGTAATATTGGCGTTTGTAGGGTTTAAAATGATTTTTTCTCATTATGTTCATGTACGTGAATGGATCTCTCTAACGGTAATTGTTGTTTCACTTTTAAGTGGAGTTATAGCATCCTTATTAATTCCTCAAAAGGAAGAAGTAACTGAAGATATTTAAAAGTGGTTCCTAGCAGTGTAATTTGGCCATGCCAATATATTCCAGCACCTTTAACTCCAAAGCCTTATATTTTTCCAATTGTTCTCTAATGCGGTCTTTGGCATCCTCAAAGAACAGCGTATGATCCTTCAAGGCGGTGATCATCTGCAGGTTAGAATTTTTTAAATTCTCCAAACCATTTTTTAATGATTCCATTTTCTCGTATAAACTGCGCGTTTTTGGCTCGCAGACATACGACTTTAATTTTTCTTCCAGTGAGAGCAGGCTTCGGTTGTTACGTTCCAGACGCAATAAGGCATTATTACTGCTGGAATGTTTGGGAACGCCTGTAATGGGTCCTGTTGCAGTCATAATATTGTAATTTTGGGGGTAATCGTTTTACTAATTGGTGCTTTTAAGGTACGAAATTTTCTACAAAAAAAGAACAACACAATATCAGATAATGGAATTTTAACTATTTATTAAAATCCTTAACTATTTTGTAACTAAAGAAATCTTTTAACGACTATAGATTTTTTGTTTTATTTAATTTGATAAACCGGTCTTATTCAGGATCAAATCAAAGTCATTATGAAGAATTCTATTTCCTTAGAATCCTTAAAAACAAATATATTCAGTGAGTTATTTCCTCGAATTCAAGGTCGGCTATTACCTTATTCCATTCATCAGAAAAAGGGGATCGATAAAGCTCTTTAAGCAATCTGCGCCTTTGTCGGTCTGAGATATTTAAAGTATCCATAATCTCCAGTCGCTTTTCTATGGCAGCCATACGCTCTAGTTTCAGTTTCATCCTCTCTTCAGGAGTAATTACAAGATCAGAATCAAACCGTTCCAGGACTGTCCTCTTTCTGACCAAAATTTCTTTCTTATCGATGATAGGAATCTCTTCCTGACTGTATCCTATAGCAATCATAGCGAAAAGAAAAATCGCCAGTATATATTTTCCTAAATGTGTTTTAGTAATGAAACTCATTTGTTGCGCTCTCTTATGCAAAGTACTGATTTTTAATTAAATACAATAAGAAATATTACTGGTTTACAGACTTAAAAACGATATAATTTGACACTTTATCGTTTCTTAGTTTTAATTACCTTTGATTATAGGCTATAAATAAGATAATACATGAAATTCTTTTCTAAATTCCTGCTCTTCTTTTTATTATCAATTCAACTTTTGAATGCGCAGCAAAGTATTTCTTCAGCGCGAATTGAATTTGATTTTGTATCCAAAGACGTGGATGGTACTATTGAAGGATTTCAGTCTTCGTCTGAAGTTATCCTTGAAGAACTTACCAGTTCAAGGTTCGAGGGTTCAGTTGAAGTGAGCACATTAAAAACTGGAAATTTTTTACGTGACTGGAGTTTGAAAAGCGGTAAATATTTTGACGAAGAAACGTACCCAAAAATTACTTTTAAAAGCTCAGAAGTGAGCGTAATTGAGACTGGTTTTAAAGTTATTGGAACCATTACCATTAAGGGGATATCCAAAAAATTAGTGTGGTTTTTTGAGCAAGATGGAAATACGCTTAGAGGAGCAGCTACTCTTTTTAGTTCTGATTTTAATATCAACATTAAAAAAGGTCGGGAAGACAATAAAGTAGAAATTAATCTGATACTAGAACTCGGAAAAAATCCTTGACTTTTAGACACTTCAAATCCAAATAATCTTGGTTAATTTATGCTCTGGTTTTAAAAATCAATTCATAAATTTTCCCTACACCCCAATTCCCAAGAGGAAAATATAAAGCAAAGAATAGCGACATCCCAAGGGTAAAGTTTCGAATTCCTATTAGTTCGTCCAGAATATTATCGGGAAAAGCATATGATGTTCTAAAGAAATATCCTCCAAATTCCAGTAGCCCCATGGCCACTAGTCCATATGCATACTGCATATGAAAAGGAAGGTTTCGCAACAACAGAGAAATTGGTACCATATATAAAATATAGCAGCTAATTACCTGCCACCAGTACGTAAACCTTGCAATTTGAACCTCAGTACCAAACCAGTCCATGAGCATTCCCCAGGCAAAATAAATGATGCAATAGGTAAGTATAAGCCTGCGATCTACCCTTAATTTGTTCAGGGCCCAGGAATAAAACGATTTCATGGTTATTTTGAACTTCGTTTTTTATTAATAATGACCATTGCATCATTTACTGTTTGCATTTGATCCATATCATCATTTTCCAGGGTAATTTCAAAAGCATCTTCAACATCAAGGACAATGTCCACAAGGTTAGCAGAATTAATGTTAAGTTCATTTATAAAATGGCTGTCCGGTGATATATCATCTACAGATACATCCTCCGGTAAATAAGGCTGAACTATGCCTTTCAATTCTTTATAATAATTTTCTTCTTTCATAATCTTTTTCTAATCCTTAAAGTTGCTAAAAATAACACATGCATTTACATCTCCAAAACCAAAACTTGCTTTTGCGATTGTATTGGGTCTGAAATTTATAGTTTCTAAAGGGATACGGGATTTATCCACCAGTTTTTCTATTTCGGGATGCAAATCTTCAATATTTACATTTCCAAAAATTTGCTCTTCTTTAAATTGCAGCACCGCCCCTACACATTCCATACTGCCTGCAGCAGCGAGGCCATGGCCCATAATCCCTTTAAAAGAATTAATGTAAGGGAAATCTAGTCCGGATCGTTTCAATGCATGGGTCCAGTTAAGCACTTCAACAGGGTCTTTTCCGGTTGCAGTTAAATGGCCGTTTATGGCTTCAATATCCTTACTTTCTACCTCAGAATTTTTTAATGCCATTTTAATACACCTCTGAACAGACAGGCTATTCGGGGCGGTCATACTGCCACCCCCTCTTTGACCTCCACTATTGATGGCGCCGCCTAAAACTTCAGCATATATTTTTGCCCCTCTTTGTTTGGCGCTCGTCAATGATTCTAATACCAACGCCCCTGCCCCACTCCCTGGAACAAATCCGGAAGCCGAAGCACTCAAAGGCCTGCTGGCTGTTGTAGGCATATCATTATACTTTCTCGGAAGTATGCGCATGGCATCAAAACCTCCCCAGACATATGGGCCACTGTCACTGCAACTTCCGGTTAGTACGCGTTTTGCCTTTCCTGATCGTATCCGGTCATAAGCCATTATCACACCTTCTGTACCTGTAGTACAGGCAGAGGAATTCGTTGTTACCTGGTTGCCACAACCAAGTATACCCCCTAAATAGGCACTTATACCGCTGGCCATGGTTTGAATGACTGAAGTGCTTCCCAGCCTGCGTGTATTGCCTGCATCTACAAGATGAATTGATTCCCGGAATTTATCAACCCCTAAAATACCTGTTCCAAAAATGATCCCACTATCCCAGTCAGGCTCGTCTTCAGGAGCCTTGGTCAAACCGGCATCGGTCCAGGCATCTGTACCTGCAATTACACCGTAAACCAATCCGCTTGCGTTTAGCCCTCTAAGCTGAAGTGAGGTAAAGTATTTATTTACATGTCCGGGTTTAATGTTAGGCACACCAGCAACTTGACAACCAAAATTGAGGTCTTTTAATTTTTGTTGAAAACTTATTCCGCTAATACCCTCCCTGAGACTATTGGTAAAATCATCAAGTGTTACCCCATTTGGAGCACAAATACCTAAACCTGTCACTACCACTCTATCTTCCATTGGCAGAGTTTTTTATCATTCCGGCTAATTCACCTCTACAAACTAATTCATTAGAAGCATTATACATCTTTACCTTACACTTTAATTTATTAAATCTGAAGTAAAGCTTTTCTGAACTTACAAATACAGTCTCTCCGGGGTATACCTGGAGGTAAAACTCCATTTCAGAACTACTGAAGGCAACGGCCAGATTATCTAAGTGGGTGTCTTGTTGTTCAGAAAGTAAAAATATACCCAGGCAAACCAATCCAATTTGAGCACAGCATTCGGTGAGTATAACTCCGGGGGTCACCGGGCGTTGTTTAAAATGCCCTTCATAAAATTCAAGATCTTTGCGAAAACAAAAACTACCTGTAACACCATTTTCATCTATATTTGATAAGCTATCTACAAATAAAAACGGTTTGGAATATGGCAACTTTTCTATGATCTTATTAATATCCATAACTTAACTTAAACTTTCACCTCCGTCTACCTTAATTACAGTGCCATTTATCCATTTAGCTTCTTCCGTGCATAGCAAATAGACCACATCAGCCACATCTTCTGGTGTAGTAAGACGAGCACTCGGATTTTTTAATTTTGCTTGCTTTATAAGATGTTCACTGCCAGGAATACGCCTTAACGATTCAGTATCCGTGACACCCGCCTGTATGCAATTAGATTTTATGCCAAGCTCAGCAAATTCCATAGCCATATTTCTGGAAATAGCTTCAAGAGCGGCTTTAGCGGCTGCAACAGCACCATAGTTGGGTATTGCTTTCGTAGAACCTTCACTTGTAAATGCAATAATCCTCGAATCGTCTGCAAATAAGGCTGCTTTTATCAATGCCTGTGACCAATCATAGAGACTTATCGCCATTGCATTGATTGTAATCTGGAAATCCTGGTTGCTAAGTTCTGTGTTATTCGGAGAGTGCATTGGTTTTAGGTTACCTTTTGCAATACTATGCACCAAAACCTTAATCTTGTGACCATCAGGAACAAAATCCTTTATTTTTTGTATTAAATCATCTCTACTGTTCTTTTGTATGGCATCTTGGTTATAACTCTTAAACAGTACCCCGGCATTGCTAATTTCTTGAAAGTCATTTGCTATGTATTCCATGTCCGTTTTACGATCGCGATGAACAATAAGGATATGATACCCATTTCGTGCAAGCTTTTTAGCCGATGCAAGGCCAAGACCTTTGCTTCCACCCAAAACAAGTGCCCAATTTTTTGTTTTAACTATGTCCACTTCTTTAATTTTTATAGTACTACCACTCGAGCAAAACACGCTGAGCGGAAAATCCAGGCCCAAAACTCAAAATCATCCCTTGCTCGCCTTTACCAATTTCTTTTGACATAAATCGTTCCAGGACATAGAGTACGGTAGCGCTGCTCATATTGCCGTACAAACGTAATGTTTCACGCGTATCATCAATGTTTTTTCCCAACTTTCCGAACAATTCTTCAACGGTCTGTACAATCTTCCTTCCACCGGGATGGAAAATTAAATGATCTACGTGCTCAATAGAAGTCCCGTTCTTTTCCAAAAAGGGATGCACTATTTTGGGAAAATGTTCCGCAATAGTTTCCGGAACAGATGGATCAAGAATCATTTTAAGCCCTGTGTTGGTAAGATCGAACCCCATCATATGGGTGGCATTCCTAAAATGATACATCTCCTCTGCCACCATTTTTGGTCCATCAGCCTCTTTTTCTGAACTTAGTAAAACGCAAGCTGCACCATCGCCAAATATAGCAGCACTTACCATATTTGCCATAGAGAAATCCGTAAGCTGAAATGTTGCCGTAGGGCTTTCCACAGCTATGACAGCAGCACGTTTCCCTGGATTTGCCCTTAAAAAGTTGGCAGCGTATATAAGTCCTGAAACACCGGCTGCACAACCCATTTCCGTAACCGGCAACCTAACTATATCCTGTCTTAGCTCAAGATCATTAACAATATATGCATCTAACGAAGGAATCATAATACCCGTACAGCTTACGGTAATTATATAATCAAGGGAATCCGGTTTCCAGCCGCTGTTGCCTAATGCCTTCTTAAGTACAGATGTCCCTAATTTTTTTACTTCCCTTACATAAATATCGTTTTTAGCTTCAAGACTGGTGGCAGTAAAGACTTCTTCTATTCCCATAATGCCATAGCGTTTATCTACTGCTGCACCCTCAAATATCTTTAACACTTTTCTTCTGAACCTATCTTCCTGTCCACTAAGCCATAGCTCAACAAAAGGTAAAATATCCTTAGTTTCTCTACAGTAAGGTGGCAATGTTTTTGCCACTGTTGCTATTCGTACGTTATTCATATGATTGGCTTAGTCGCGCTGTCTCCATCACCCATATATATCTAAAAGCCCATTTCCAATTAATTGTATGAGCCGTATGAGATAAATCTTTTGAAAAAGTAATCAAGTCTTTTTTCTTGAATCCACTTTTAATTGAGATAAGACCATCATGTTTCGCAATTTTAGTTTTTATAAAAATAGCACTAAACCCTTTAAAAAGATAATATGCAAGTGCACTTCTTTGTAAGTCATTAATAATTACGCCAATCTTGGCTAATTTTGTGAATTGAGATAAGAATAATGGAATTTGTTCATTGCTAAAATGATGCATTGTGAGTGAGCAAAGCAGGATATCACAGTTAAAATCAAGTGGCTTCAAAGCCAAAATGTCCTGTTTTAAGTATGTGATCTCAGGAAAATCTATTGATAAATCTTGCGCAATAGATAGGGCATTTTCATTGAGGTCCAGGCCTATTAATACAATTTCAATCTCCGTATTCTTAAAATAACCAGCAAGCTCCCGGAGCATTTCCCCGTCACCACAGCCCATGTCTACTATTGTATATTGTTTTCTGGGAAATTCTTTTATCAGTTTGCAAACACCGTTAAGAGTTATTGAATTGCCCCCTAAAAAGCGATTACTTTTGTTAATATCATTAAAAACCAACCGCAGCGTATCAATTGAAATATCTGGATCATCCATTAGTTCAGGTTCGGTATTTCTATATCGTAAATCCATTATAGGGAAATTGGTTTTCCATGCGTTCTTTTGATAAGCGATCTTATTAGTCCAGGTGATTTTGCAACAGTACCCATAAGCATGTTTGATACCGTTTCGCTCAATAATAAGGACTGTAAGACCCTGCCAGTTTGTAGTCGTCTCCTGAATGTATTTTGCCATTCCATGCGGTAATCAGATTCCATTTGAGCTCGGGTATAATCTGAATTTTTAAAAAAAGTGTGAATTCGCTCCGATGCAAGTTTAGCACTATGAATAGCCATTGCCATACCATTACCGCAAAGCGGATGAATTAAACCTGCTGTATCACCACACATTAGGATATGTCCTTCTACCGCCTGTTTGCGTTCAAAAGATATTTGGGCAATACTCATAGGTTCGTCGAAAAGTGGTTGGGCATGCCTAAGAAAATGATTTAGAAATTTATTCCTGGCAACAACCTTCGAATTAAATTTCTCAATATTTTTTTCAGTTTGAAAACTTTTATAGGAGGTCAGATAACAAAAGTTAACAGCTCCGGACTCAGTTTTAGATAGGCCCCCGTACCCACCTTCAAAATTATGCAATGCCACCAAGTTCTCTGGAAATTCTTGTAAGGCATAATGGGCTTTTACCCCTATCCACGGCGCATTTTTGTTTATGAAATTTCGATTCAGTTGTTTATCCAACCCTGATCGTTTGCCATAAGCCCCTATGGCCACTTTAGCTGAATATCTATTTTCATTTTCTGTATCTACGTTAAACATGTCTTTTAAAAAGGTGACATTTTTTACAGTTTCAAATATAACAGAGACTCCTAATGCAAGCGCTCTCTTGTAAAGGGAGTTATCAAAGGCATATCTGCTTATTCCAAACCCTCCTAAGGGCAATTTTGTTTGAAGTAATTTTCCCTGTTTTGTAGACAGTTGAAGAGTGTCTATAGCAACCGTATTGGGAAGTGTTACTTTCAGACTTTCAAGGTAAGGCGCTATTTCATTCGACACATATTCACCACATACTTTATGATGTGGATAGGGATAGCGTTCCAGAAGAAGCAGATTATATCCCTCCCTGGCCAGATGAATAGCAGAAGTGAGTCCTGCTAATCCACCACCTATTATGATCACATCATATTCTTCCACTTATTGAAGATAAAGGTTTTTATAAATAAACCCGACTCAAAGGTCGGGTTTACAAAATATATTAGTAATTAAATAAATTCAATTAATTGGACTGGGCTTTTGCATCTTCAATCATCTGTTTATTGGCAGAAACTCCTATTTCTACTCTTCTGTTTTTAGCTTGTCCTTCTTTAGTAGCATTGTCAAATCTGGGTGAAGCCTCACCAAAACCTTCAACTGTCATTCTGCTTTTTGCCACACCTGCATTGGCTATATATTTAGCAACAGCATCAGCCCGCCTTTTTGATAACTTCAAATTATACTCATCGTTACCTACGCTATCCGTATATCCCTGTATCATCAAATTCGTGTCCGGAAATTCATTAAATATTTCCGCAACCTTATCGAGATTGGATTTGGCCTCTGCCGTTAAATCAGAACTGTCAAACGCAAAGTTAACGCCACTTTTATCGTCAAAAATTATATGGATCCCTTCTCCAACGCGTTTTACATCTGCCCCTGGAATTTCATTTTCAATTTTTTGTGCTTGTTTGTCCATCTTATTGCCTATAAGACCACCAGCTACTCCTCCTATGGCAGCGCCAATTAATGCTCCTCCGATATTTCCGCCAATCAGGCCGCCAACCACAGCTCCTCCTGCTCCGCCTATTGCAGCGCCTCTTTGTGTTTTATTAGAATTTTTTATCGCATTACAACTGCTGTTTAAAGTAAGGAACATCATCCCAACCAATAGGAAACTTGTAAATTTTCTTGTCATCTGAATACTATTTGATTAATTTTTTTAAAGCGTTACATCTTTAGAAACCTTTTCTAAACTAAGGACCACATCAAAAGGTTCTCCTTTATAGTCAACCTTTACCCTGAATACCGCATTGGTTTCATTTAAGCTTTCTATATTCATTCGGTAACCACTTTTATCTCCGCTAAGCGGTTTATTTTTGGTGTCCACCAATTTGAACTGTAGTTCTGTACTCCCGTCTCCTGGTTCATAGAAAGACCAAAGAATGCGGTGTGTACCTTCCTGGCATCTTTCAGACCCGTTAATGGAAAACCTACCCGTGCCATTGTTTGGAATAAACATCCATTCACCTCCTTTATAACAAGGCGAATCGGCAATACCAAACAAATCTGCTTTATAAACTCCTTCTTCTCCAACAAAACGAATATTGGTCAGAGACCAGGTTCCTTTAAGTGTTTTTTTCTTCATTTGAGAAGATGATGAAGTAGCTGTATTCGTTGCAGAACATGCAACTAAAAGCATAGCGAGGATTAAATAGATTATATTTTTCATAAAAGAGTTTTTGTAAAGATTTTAGAAGTAGCTAAAGTATACATTTTGTTTATTTATATATTTCAAATCAAGGATATATTTTTAATATTCAATCAACTCAATTAACGAGGTCAGAAACCTTTCCTTGGGTAAATAATTATTTTCCAATGATTTCGCAAATGGTACCGGAGTTTCCATACTTGCAACCCGTTTCACCGGAGCATCTAAAAATTCAAAACATTCTTCAATAACAAGGGCTGCGATATCACTGGCAATTCCTCCAAACATACTATCTTCCTGTAGTATAATTAATTTCCCTGTCTTTTTAACAGATTCATAAATTGCCTGAGTGTCTAAAGGCTGGAGTGTACGCAAGTCTATAAGATCTGCTCGTATTTCGGGATGTTGCTCCAAACATTCAAGAGCCCAGTGAACACCCGCACCGTAAGTGACTATTGAAACTTCATCACCTTCTTTCAACAGCTTGGCTTTTCCAAATGGCAAGGTATAATAGGAAGTGGGAACCTCCTGATAAACACTGCGATAAAGCGCTTTATGTTCAAAAAACATAACGGGATTAGGATCATTAATCGCTGTTGCTAAAAGACCTTTTGCATCATAAGGGAACGCAGGATACACCACCTTTAGTCCCGGGGTTTTTGTGAACCACGCTTCATTGGTCTGGGAGTGAAACGGTCCGGCACCCACTCCTGCGCCACATGGCATTCTAATTACCACATCTGCATTTTCATTCCACCGATAGTGAACTTTGGCGAGGTAATTAACTATCGGATTAAAACCTGAACTGACAAAATCGCCAAATTGCATTTCCATTACGGATTTTATTCCATTAATTGAAAGCCCCATGGCTGCAGATACAATTGCCGATTCGCATATAGGCGTATTTCTTACACGATCTGCCCCGAAAGCTTCAACAAAGCCTTCCGTAATTTTAAAGACACCCCCATATTCGGCTATATCCTGACCCAGTATCACCAAATTCTCATGCTTTTCCATTGATTGCTTTAAACTTTCCGAAATTGCATCAACCAGGCGAATATTATGTACTTCAATATTTGGTTTAATATCTTGATAATTAAATTCTTTATAAACATCATTTAACTCTTTACTTTCAGTAAATTGCACTTGTCCTTCCGCAAAAGCTTTCTTTAGATTTTCATCTATTTCGTGTATAATCTCCTTTTTATATTCAACTTCCTTTTCTTCGGAAAGAATTCCCTGAGCGTGCAAATACTCCACGTAATTTTCTAAGGGATCAAGTGCCGCCCATTCCTCCAATAGTTTTTTTGGAACATATTTGGTACCACTAGCCTCTTCATGTCCGCGCATTCTGAATGTTTTGAATTCCAATAAAACTGGTCTTGGCTTTTTTCGGATGCTTTCACATAATTCATTGACTTTGCTGTAAACTTCAAGAATATTATTCCCGTTTATGATATGGGATTCCATTCCATAGCCTATACCTTTGTCAGCAATATGTTCACATTTAAACTGCTCGGAAATTGGTGTAGAAAGTCCGTATCCATTGTTTTCAACACAAAATAGTACGGGTAAATCCCAAACTGCGGCCACATTTAGCGATTCGTGGAAGTCGCCTTCACTCGTAGCGCCTTCTCCGGTAAAAACAGCGGTTACTTTTTGTCTTTTCTTTAGAAGATCTGCCAAAGCAATCCCATCTGCCACACCCAATTGAGGCCCCAAATGGGAAATCATTCCCACAATCTTATACTCCTGAGTTCCAAAATGAAAACTTCGATCGCGGCCATTTGTAAATCCGCTTGACTTACCTTGCCATTGGGTGAATAATCGAAATAAAGGTATGCCCCGGGTTGTAAAAACACCGAGGTTCCTGTGCATTGGAAGGATATATTCATCTTCATTCAAAGCGCTGGCAACCCCTACGGCAATAGCTTCCTGACCTATACCACTAAACCATTTAGATATCTTTCCCTGACGTAAGAGAATTAGCATCTTTTCTTCGATCATTCTTGGCTTTAACATGGCCCGGTAGAGCTCCAGCTGCTTTTCTTTACTTATCCCTTTGCTTGAATATTGCATATTTCAACAAATAGTTTGTGCTTGTGATACGGGGTATAAAAGTAACAAAATTGACCTCAATAAAACAGTAGAAATCCATGCATGTTTGCACTTAATATTTATTAACTTTGGAAGTATATAAAACCCTTAGCTATGAGCAGTATTCCCAGTGTAGACTTAAGAGATTATACTAGTGGCATTCCGGAGCGAAAAGAAAAATTTACTAAAGAAATAGGCAGCGCTTTTGAAAATATTGGTTTTGTGGCCCTAAGTGGTCATTTTCTCTCTGATGACCTGATCAAAGATTTATATGATGAAGTTAAAAAGTTCTTTGATTTACCTCAGGATGTTAAAGATTCTTATGAAATAGAGGGTATTGGAGGTCAAAGAGGGTATACCTCCTTTGGTAAAGAGCATGCAAAAGGAAGGAAGGAAGGAGATCTAAAGGAGTTTTGGCATTTTGGCCAGTATGTTGAAGATGACCCAGTGCTTGAAAGAGAATACCCGGAAAATGTGATCGTAAAAGAGTTGCCAAAATTCAATGCAGTTGGTAAAGAAACGTATAGGATGCTGGAGAAGACTGCTAAGTATGTCCTAAGGGCTTTGGCCCTGCATCTTGACCTAACTGAAACTTACTTTGATGGTTATATTAAAAATGGAAATTCTATTTTAAGACCAATTCATTATCCCCCAATTGTGAATGAACCCAAAAATGCG
>CBDUGN010000039.1:0-22218 GCA_965366915.1 uncultured Eudoraea sp.
TGATGGCAGAGGTGTTTTTGCCTAAACGATAGTTTTATGGCAATTTGGTCTAATAAGCTCGAGAGGAAGAGAAAGCTGTCATTTTAGCTTAAATAGCTTACTTATCGGATACAGTAAATTCCCTGATGGCCTTATTGGGCTCCATTATATCATATCCTTCCCAGAATTCGGGGTTGTAACTGGAAAGGTATGTGGCTTTAACCGTTTCATTTTCGGTAGAATTGGAAAATTCTCCATTGCTGATCAGCTCCGAATCAAAGACTACTAATTCGTATTTCTCAGTATTAAAATTAACAATATCCAGTTCCATAGACAATTCATTTTGCTTCCTTCTTCCCTTTACATATTTATTTTTTTCAATTACACTCAATGGCCTTCTTACGCCCATTTTTCGGCCAAATACCTTATCAATGAATCGTAAGTCATACTTATTATTGTTTCCCTTGCTGAAAATTGTAGTTCCTTTATAAGTTATTTCCTCATAGGAGAAACCCAATAATTTTATTCTTTTTAATGAATTTACGTTCTCATAATCTATTCGCATTACTGCAAAATCTTCAATATTTACATAGAAGGTTCCTCTAAAATCTTCCGACCTTTTAGGGTTAAATTCTATTACATAGACGCCCTCGTCTTCTATGGCTGTAAATCCTTTTAAACTGAATTCATAGCGGTTAGATTTGTCGATAAAATTTAGCTTAGTTTCATCATTATAGAAAAGTTCAGAATAAAGATCGTGCAGTTGATTTTTTTTGGATGACAGAAAATGTTTATTTCCATCGTCTTTGATTTCATCTTCAAGCTCTGCAGCTTCCTCTGAAGAATCAAAAATGGAATCAATTTCTATCTTTTGACCAAACCAACCCGACTTAATTTTTAAATAGGAATTAGGTTTTACATTTTCTTTAAAAATTCGCTCTAGTTTAGCTGAAAGAGCTTCCATAGAACCTTCGTTATTTTTATCATATAATTCTGCTGCCTTCTCAATGTACAATTTGTGTTCATCGGGTTTTCTGTAAAAATCACAAAGACTTTCTGTATAGTAAGAAGCGTTTCTTGGTAAAATGGAGACTACACTGTCCAGAAATTTTTTGTTAAGCTCTTCAATGGTAGATTTTTCAAATTCAATATCCAGTTTTGTCATGGTATTGAGGCTGGATTGTCTAAAGAACAAGCGCTGTTTTATTGGTTCTCTATTATAATTTGAGGGTAAATTTTCTTTCACTTTTTCAATAATTTCATCAATGCTGAGATCATTGTTAAATAGATATACTTCATTTAGTTCTATGGCTTTTGGTTCAATATAAATGACACTATCCAGCGTTGCCTTGAAGGGAATGGCCGTTTTTTTATATCCCATACTGGAGATGTAGATGGAATCTTGCTGTTCTAACCCGGGGTTTAAATTGATGCTAAATCTGCCTTCTTCATTGGTGATAATACCGCGATGTTCGGAAAATTGTACCGTTGCATATGGAATGCCTTCATTTGTTTTAGTGTCTACAACCCTGGAAGAAATAGATTGGCAGTGTATAGATAATGAAGTCAGCAGGAATGCGTAAATTAATTTACTCGAAATGGGTTTACTCATAGGTCATATTATTGATTACTATATTATCTAAGACGAATTATCTATTTAAACGTTACTATGGTTCGAAAAAAATCATGCCTTTACTAAATTTTTTATCATTCCTCCAAAAATGAAATAATGAAAAGGAAGTACACAATACCAATATAACCTGCCCTTTAAGCTTCGGGGCCTGAAAGTAGCTGTCTGATGTAATATATTGTCTTCATCAATTCTAAACTCCAACCATGCCTCACCCGGCAAGCGCATTTCTGCAAATAGCAGAAGACGTCTGTTTTCCTTGTCCGCTAATAATACGCGCCAAAAATCTAAAGAATCGCCCGGAAAGATTTTATCGGGATGTGTGCGTCCCCTTCTTAGTCCGACACCACCACTAAGTTTATCAATAAACCCTCTGAACCTCCATAGCCAATTTGCATAGTACCAACCATTATCACCCCCAATTTTCCAGATATTATTTAAAACAGCTTCTTGATCCTGTACTTTTAGCTTTTTCTCGTCCTTAAGTACACCATATTTAGGTACCTGGATATACTTTTCCAGATTTTTATTTAGTCTTCCGCTAATCATGCTGTCCTTCCAGCTGCTTACAACCAGGTTTTGTTCTATTTTCTTGAACGCCATATCTATGGCTTCCTCGTACGTATGTGTTTTTATTCCCAGTAATTGTTCCAGTTCGTTATCCTTTGCCACTACTTCAATTTTCATGCTATCCACAAGGTTCAGAGCTAATTTGTAAGAGGTGGAAGTCACAAAATAGAGCCAGTAAGAAGATAGCTTCGGAGTCATTACAGGGACCGTAATAATCCAGTTTTTAAATCCTCTTATCTGTGCGTAGCGCTGTAACATTTCCTTATAGGTAAGGACATCCGGACCGGCAATATCAAAAGATCTGTTATATGTTTTTTTGTTGCCCAGCACCCCGGTCAGAAAATGCATGACATCCCTGATAGCAATTGGCTGGGTTTTAGTAAGGACCCACTTAGGTGTTATCATTACCGGTAATTTTTCACAGAGGTCACGGATTATTTCAAAAGATGAACTTCCCGATCCCACAATTATACCTGCCTTTAGAACCGTAAGGTTAAATTCACCTTCAGATAAAATTTCTTCAACATTTTTGCGTGACCATAGATGTTTCGAAAGATTATCGTCATTTACAATACCGCTCAGGTAAATTACCTGTTCCACATTGGTGTTTTTAAGGTAGCTGTTGAAATTATGAGCTGTCTTTGCCTCCATTTCATCAAAATCTTGCGTCGATGTGCTCATAGAATGAATTAGAAAATAAGCGGCATCAATATCTTTAGGGATTTTTCCTTCTTTGACATCTTCCAAAAAATCGATCTCAACGATAGTGATCTTTGAGCGGGTCTCTGGATCAATAGAGAGTCGTTCTGCATTGCGCACAGCACATATGATATCATGTCCTTGGTCTAAAAGCAATGGCAATAGGCGCATCCCGATATATCCGTTGGCTCCGGTTAACAGAATTTTCATAGGTTATAGATCTTCAATAGAGGTTGGTAAATTATCAGCTTTATAATCCAGTATTTTTTTGAAGAATTTTTGAATCGCTTTAGTGTCGGATTTCACTTTTATAAAGTATTGGTCCCGATAGATCGAATAAATGGCAAAATCTCCTTTATAAATAGTAAGCTTATAATATGGAATTACCAGTGCGTAGGTCTCTAAAAGGGAACGGAATCGCACAATTATCCCTTTTGGACGCATTTCCACATTACAGCTATTCAGATTATTGTCTAACAAGAGGAGGTTCCTTATTTGAACACTGGTTTCTGTGATGAATAACTTTGGTGAACCTATCCCATTCAATCTCCAACGTTCTCTTAAGGTAAAGGGTTTACCTACTTCCTCGTCAATTTGCCTTGTAAGATCACTGTTGTTATATGATACGTTTACCAACATGGTTTTTATTTTATTCTATATTTTTTCAAAAGTGCCAAATTTCCGGAATTACGCAATTTCCAATAAAGTCGTCTAAAACTCCATATTTTTGTAAACACTAAAAGCTTCTAACTATAAAAGTCTAAAAATTCATTAGTTTTGCAGCCTTAATTGGGTAAATTTTATGAATATTCAGGAGGTAATTCAGACAAAGGTGATAGAGGCTGTGGCTTCGATCTACAATATTACATTACCCGCAGTAGAATTTCAACCTACAAGAAAGGATTTCGAAGGAGATATCACTCTTGTTGTTTTTCCAATGCTTCGGTATATAAAAGGTAATCCCGAACAAATTGGGATTCAAATAGGCACCTATCTGGAAAGGGAACTAAATGAGGTTCAGGGATTCAATGTAATCAAGGGATTTTTGAATTTAGTAATTTCTGATTCGTATTACTCAATTTTCTTTGATTCCATAAAGGATGATGAAAGTTATGGCCGTAAGCAGGAGCAAGAGAGCAATGCCGTTTTAGTAGAATATTCTTCACCAAACACTAATAAACCGCTGCACCTTGGTCATATCAGGAATAATTTACTCGGCTATTCTGTGGCTGAAATTTTAAAGGCCAGCGGGAATAGGGTATATAAAACACAGATCATTAATGACAGAGGGATACATATTTGCAAAAGTATGCTTGCCTGGCAATTATACGGTAATGGAGAAACCCCGGAAAGCACGGGATTAAAGGGGGATAAATTAGCAGGCTTGTACTATGTTAAGTTTGATAAGGTTTACAAGAAAGAAGTGCAAGATCTTATCGCATCGGGGAAGGATAAAATACAGGCTGAACGCGAAGCTCCGATACTTTTAAAAGCACAGGAAATGCTCCTTAAGTGGGAAGCAGGTGATGCTGAAGTGGTTGAGCTTTGGAAAAAAATGAACGGCTGGGTTTATACAGGTTTTGATGAGACTTACGCAAATTTGGGGGTAAACTTTGACAAGCTTTATTACGAGAGCGATACTTATCTTTTAGGGAAAGATGTCATTGCCGAAGGGATAGCTAATGACATATTTTACCGAAAAGAAGACGGGAGTGTATGGATAGACCTAACCGATGAGGGACTTGATGAGAAAATAGTTCTCCGGGCAGACGGTACCGCTGTGTATATGACACAAGATATAGGCACTGCAATTCAGCGGGTAAAGGATTTTCCGGATATTGGGGGAATGGTCTATACAGTGGGTAATGAACAGGATTATCACTTTAAGGTATTATTTCTAATCCTAAAGAAACTTGGTTATTCCTGGGCGCAACATTTATACCATCTGAGCTATGGGATGGTAGATTTGCCTGAAGGCAAAATGAAAAGCAGGGAAGGAACCGTGGTGGATGCAGACGACCTGATTGAGGAGATGACGAACACCGCCGCAAAAATCTCTCAGGAATTGGGGAAACTCGATGATTATTCTGAAGAAGAAAAACAAAAATTATATCGCATTATTGGTCTGGGTGCGTTAAAATATTACATATTAAAGGTTGATCCTAAAAAACGAATTTTATTTAATCCGGAAGAATCAGTTGATTTTCAGGGAAACACAGGTCCTTTCATCCAATATACCTATGCCAGGATTCAATCTATTCGTCGGAAGGCCAATTTGGACACTAATGCTCTTTTAAATCCGCTTAAACAGGATCTCGAATTGCATCCGAAAGAAAAGGAACTAATAAAGCTATTGGAAATCTATCCTGAAACGGTGCAACTGGCCGCTGAAAATTACAGCCCGGCTTTAATTGCAAACTATACCTATGATCTGGTCAAAGAATTCAATTCATTTTACCAGCAAGTCTCCATTTTAGGAGAATCAGAAGAAGCGATAATGATATTTAGGGTACAGCTGGCGAAGAAGGTGGGTGATGTAATTAAATCTGCTTTTCAGCTGCTGGGCATAGAAGTTCCAGCAAGAATGTAAAAAGACCGCCTAACAGACGGTCTTTTTGATGTAACAAGAGCACATCATTTTATTAATTTTTGGTTACTCTAGGCTTTTTCTGAAGTAGCAACTACAGCAAGGTTGTATACCACCAGACCGAAACCAATTTTATTAATGGCGTCTCCTATGTTATATACAACGTCCATAGATAGTCCACCAAAGATACCTTCGTACCATCCGGGTGTTCCTGCCATATATCCTAAGGGGTATATAGCCCATCCAACCAGTACAAACCAACATAACATCTTGTGAGCCTGCAATACAGGTCCTCCTGCTTTTACAGCGAGCTTCTTTGCGGTACCCAGCCATATCTCATAAACAATTATGAAGTAAGCTATACCGGAAATAAGGCCCCATAACCAAGCGGCGTCTCTGTAAACGGCTTCTCCCAAATAACCTGTAACAAGCATGATTACAGAAAGAATAATAAGCCTCCACATAAGAGATCTTTTTGCCCCGGCTACTTTGAGGATTAAAAAGAATTCAACACACATCAATGGCACAGTAAGAATCCAGTCTACATAGCGAAAGAAAGTAGGCGATTCTCCAAAATCTGCCCAATAATCACGCATGTACCAGTAATGCACTGCGGCGATAAATGTAATTAATCCTGAAACGAGGATTGATGTTCTCCATTTTTTATCAAAACTATTCATTGACAAAAAGAAAAAGGCAGATGCTGCCATCATAGCCATACAACCTACGAAGAAGGTAAAGCCAACATAATCATTAGTGGCTAGTTTGGCAATCAAGGGAAATGATAATAAAAAATTTTCCATACGAATTTATTTAGTTAATTTTGTTTAGCTAAAATAGTTAAATGTTAAACATAAAATGTTTAAGAATATGTTAATTATATTAAACAATATTAGGTATTATGCAAAATAAAAGGGTAGATTTTACGAAGTTGCAGGTTACCACACTTATTGCGACATTTTTTTCACTTTGGTTAGCCGTTTATTTTGAGCATGCCGTGGAGAATGTACTCGCTTATATTCTGATTCTTTCCTTTGGAATACTTCATGGTGCCAATGACATAAAATTGTTACAGGTGGAAGCCAAAAAGAAATCGAAACCTTATGATTTTTTCAGAATACTTGTGTATTATATTTGTTTTGTTCTAGGCGTAGCAGCACTGTTTTATGTATTTCCAAGTATTGCATTGGGTTTGTTTATTCTTTTCAGTGCATATCATTTTGGTGAACAGCACTGGATCTCTAAAATTAATGGCAGTCCTCTTTTCTTACTCTTTTTTTATACTGCTTACGGACTAGTTATCCTTTTTCTATTGTTTGCAGCCCATAGTATACAGGTGAGTGAAATTATTTTTGACATCATTGGGATCTATATAAACCAAACTTATTACCAGATTATATATGTAATATCATTTATTATATTTGTTATATTATATATCACAAAAATTAAACAGAATAAAATAAATATTTTTCTTGAGTTATTTTATTTGTTTGTTTTCTTCATTATTTTCAATACTGCTTCATTACTATGGGCTTTCGCCATATTTTTTATTTTATGGCATGCCATACCATCACTGGGAGACCAGATTAGCTATCTGTATGGCGATTTATCAAGAAAAAACTTTATAAAATATCTGAGATCTTCTGTGATTTATTGGTTAGCGTCGGTAATTACACTTATAATTCTATTTTTTTTTATAGATGGCAGCAGCGAGGGATTCATTCCCTTCTTCTTCTCATTCCTTGCGGCAATCACATTTCCACATGTTCTGGTTATATCTGGGCTAAACAAAAGTTAAAACCGAATTCGGAAGCTCACATTAGGCGTAAAGCCAAGTGAAATGCTTTCAATCTTTTCTAATTCATCTTGTTCATTAAGCCTGTAAAAGGTATTCAGAATATTAGTCCTATTCAGAATATTTAGAATAGAGATTCCGGCAGAGGCCTTTACTCTGCGACTTAGATTGAAATCGTAAATCGCGGAAGCATCTGCCCTGAGGTAATCTGGAAGACGGCTGCTATTGGGTTCTTTGTAAATTATCGATGCCGGGAAAGTTGTAAAATCTACAGAATTTGGCCCGTCAATTGGTTCTGTAAATGGTTTCCCGGTTCTATAATTTATTCCAACACCAACCTTTAAGTTGCTATAGGTATAGGTTCCTGCAAAGGTCATGGTATGGCGAATATCAAGATTGTTGGGAAAAACACTGGGAACTATATCTTCGAAGGTATAATTATTAATATTATAGGCATAACTGAACCAGGTACTGAAATAGGCATTTTTGTAATTTATCAAAAATTCCAGCCCTTTAACATCATATTTTCCAATTTCACCATTAAACTGATTTTGGTTCTGAAAGCCTTGTGTTACTGTGCTGATACCGTTAACTTCTTTATAATATCCTTCAAGGCCAATAAACCATCTTCCTTTATCATAATTAAGTCCTAAAGAACCTTGTTTACTCTTTACTATGGGTAAATTTGGATTACCGGGAACTGTATCATTTTTATTGTTAGATAACATCCAGCGTCTTTTTTCAATACCAAGAAAATTCTGTTCCAAATCTATTATCTGATTAGTAGTCTGGTTTTTAAACTCCCCTTTTACTTCTAATTGAAGATTTGGATAGATGGAATAACTAAGGTTTATACGAGGTTCAACAATAAATTCATCAAAATATTTCACATTTACAATATAATTCAATCGGCCACCTCCCCTTGCGACTAATTTCTTGTTGGGCGAGGCATATGAAATTTCACTATATATAGAATTTGTACGTATGACACCTTTGATATTACTCTCATAAGGTGGTTGTGTTACATCAGTAAAATTAGAGATACCAACTTCTGAAAATTGATATCCATTTAGCCAGTTCAGAGTAGGGGTGAGTTGGTAATTCGTATTTAACTTAACCGAGGTCTCAATTACCTCATTTCTTTGATCAAGGATTTGTTGCCCATTATTTATTCGGTTCTCAGAATCAAGATTGTAGTTAGAATAATAGGCATTTAACTTTGTTGAGAACCTGTCTGTCCATTCACTTTCAAGATTTCCTCCAAAGGAAAGATTGGTTTGATTAAGGTTACTCTGGTCCGTTCTTGCAGCACTTAGCGAAGTTTCGGTATAGTCCAGGTTGTTGTTGATATTAATAAAACTAAATCGGGCCCTATGCTGCTCATTAATATCATATAATACTTTTGCAGTGAAATCGTAGAAATAGAATTTTTCATCCTGATTAACATCGGTATTGCTTTGGCCTGAAGCACCCTCAATGTCTGTGTCCTGAAAAGCTCTTTTAACAAACTGATTATAGGTAGGAGTGTTTATTAGATCGGTTATGGAACGTCTGGCGGAAAATTGAAACGCTAATTTATCTGAAATAGGGACTTGTCCGTGAAGATCTGCACTGATCATATTAAAGCCGGCTCCTCCAAAGAAATTGCCCTCAATAGTATTTTTTGATTGCATACTTATGATTCCGCTTACCCCATCTCCGTATTCAGCACTGGTCCCATCTTTAATTATGGTAACCTGCTCAGTTAAATAGGGATTAAAGGCAGAAATTAATCCGAAAAAATGACCGGATTGATACATTTTTATATCATCCCATAGAATTAGATTTTGATCATTTGTCCCTCCTCTTATATTGATATCTGATACAGTCTCATCAATACTTTTTATTCCCGGCAGGGCTTGTACGGTTTGAAGAACATCGGGTTCTAAAAGTCCCGGAAGAATACCAAATTCTTCTGTATTGACAGTTATACTGCCATCTGTCTGTTTGGTAAGTCCAGTGGTCAAAAATTTGAAAACCACAACTTCGTCTAGCTGTTGATAATTCAGGCTAAATAAGAGCCTGGTACAAGGGTTTTTACTTACCAGATCCTCAGCGGTTACATATTTTGGTTTAAAACCTATATGTTTTATTCGAATGGAAGCTTTTCTGGGGATATTATCCAAGGAAAAGCGGCCGTTCATATCTGTTACCGTAGAAATACTGCTGCCCAATACTTCTACTGATGCGCCCGGGGCCGTATTCTCACTGTAATTATCCAGTACATAAGCACATATATCTACTGTTGTGCTTTTGGACAGCGTATAGTAGCGTTCGCTTAGCTTCTTTATTATTAATTGGGTCTGATTCTGAATATTATCTAAAATATCTTCAAGAGAACCACCTTCGGGAGTATTTACCATTAAGGGCTGAAGATCTTCGTCAACGTAAGAAAATTTAACATCAAAATCCTTCTCTAACTGCCGGATATAGGAAACCAGGCTAATATTTTTTGGGAAGGTTTTTACCTGTGCCCTTCCAGAAAAAAGGGCAAGCAAAAGTATTAGGTATAAAAGTAGTATACTATTTAGGCGCGTTTTCGGCATAGAATAGCACGTTGTTCCCTTCTAATTCATACTTTGTCTGAGAAGGAGTACTAATACTCTGTAACGCCAAATTTATGTTTGTGTTGCTAAAAGAGCCGGTAAATAATTGCTCAAGATTAACATTTTGAGTTTTAACCTCAATATTGTATTGTCTTTCAAACTCATCCAGGACATACTTCAAAGGAATACTTTTAAAAGTACTTTCATTGCTCATCCATGAAGGAATAGTATTTACAGGGGCTTCTGTTTTCAATACATTGCCATTAATGGCTATAAAAGAATTACCGGCAGGAAGTTTTGTTTCCTCACCATTAAACATAACACTTACCAGGCCTTCATAACAGGTAACCTCAAAAAATCCTTTTCTATTTTCAACATTAAACTGAGTACCCAATACGGTAACTAAACCGTCTTTTGTGGCGACCGTAAATTTTTGTCCTTTGGCAACTTTAAAGAATGCTTCACCTTGAAGAGATATATTTCTTTCTTTATCCCAATTTTTTTCACTGTAAGTTATCCTGGAATCCGCATTTAAAATAATCTCAGAATTGTCCGGAAGCATAACTTCATTACGTTCCGCATATTGTGTAGAAACAGATTCATCTAAAGTTGAGATATAAAAGTAAGATGTGACAAAAATCACTGCTATAGCAGCTGCAATGCGCCATATCTTTCGCATTGGATTCATCTTAATTACTTTAACATCTTTCTGCGGCTTATTGTTTTTGAAATCATTCAAGGCCTTATCCACATCAAAATCCGGTGCTTTTAAAGTACCGCTGACATCGATTAACTTCTCATAAGAAGCATACTCAGCAGATTTTTTAAATACTGCGAGTTCTTCCTCGGAGAGCTCATTATTCAGCCATTTTGCTAAGTAATTTTCTTGCATGATTTCTAGCTTTATAACATTAAAACAATTAATTCTAAAAAAACCCTACCCCCCAATCAAAAAAAAAATTTAAAATATCTGGGACCTATTCCCGGACATTTCAGTTAAATCCCTTCTATTTGATCTCTCAGTGCTTTTAAGGCCAGATGCATTCGCTTTTCAATAGCTTTTACACTTACCCCTTCCATCTCAGCAATTTCAGCATATTTTTTACCATCAATTCTATTTAACAAAAAAGTGGTTCTCTGATTTTCAGGCAGACTATTTAAGGCCTTATCCAGCTTTTCCTTGTATTCTTTTTCTTCCAACAAGAATTCTGGTGATTCATAAGTAGTGTCTTGTGACTTGTTAGCATATTTTAAACGGACCTTTTCTGATTTGATCACATTTAAATAAAGATTATTTGCTACCGTATAGACATAAGACTTCGCTTTTTCAGGACTAACTTTAGCGCAATTCTCCCACAGTTTAACAAAAGCTTCCTGAACTACATCATAGGCTTTCTCTTCGTTTCCGAACTTATAATATATATAGTTAAAAACCGTTTTGGAATTAGTTTTGAAGAGGCTGCTGAACACTTCCTCCTCACATACATTGTCCATAATTTTTAGTTCTTATTGTTGGTTCAGTTCCAAAGATATTTTAAAAAAAATTAAAAATGGAGTAGGGTATTTTAAAATATAATTGTTTTAGAGATGTACGAACAACAAATAAATCCAAATCGTTATGAAAAAGTTTTTTAAGTATTCACTGCAAATCCTACTTCTTGTAGCGGCATTTTCTTTTAATGCCTGCCAGGAAGCATTTGAAGAATTACCACAACCAGATGAGCTGCAAACTATAAATGCAAGCTCCTCTACAGCAAAGCTTATTGAAAATACCGCATCCAATGATGGTTCTTTCGATAATATTGTAGATGGTGCAAGCTGTTTTGCTCTTGAATTTCCATATACCGTTAGAGCAAATGGCATTGAAATTACTATTGAATCCAAAGAAGGTCTTCACTTAATTGAAGAAATATTTGATGAATTGGAATATGACGAGGATTTCCTTGAGATTATTTTTCCTGTTGTAATTACACTTGCCGATTTTACCGAAATTGAAATTGCCGGTATTGATGACTTGCGCGAAGTGGCTCAGGAATGTGTTGAAGGTGGAGCGGATGATGACATAGAATGTATAGATTTTGTATACCCCATTACCATATACACTTTTGATATCAATGAGGTTGAAACAGGTTCAGTAACTGTGGAATCTGATAAAGATCTTAGAACATTTTTTGCCGGTCTTGATGATAATGACCTAATCGGGATTGACTTCCCGGTAGCCTTGGAACTTTACGATGGCACTAAAATGGAAGTGAGAAATAATGCTGAATTGGCAAATGCTATTGAAATGGCTAAAGAAGCATGTGACGAGGATGATGATAATGATTATAACGATGACGATTTTACTCAGGAACGTTTAGAAAATCTATTGGTAGAATGTCCTTGGTTGATTCATGAAGTTATCAGAGATGAAGTAAATCAGTCAGATCAGTACTTTGAATATGTAATGAACTTTACTGAAGATGGTGGTGTAACCGTCAAAGATAGAATGGGTAACAGCCTGATGGGTGGCTGGAGCACACGAGTAACGGATCATGGAATACTTCTAAATCTTGAATTTGATGTATTGGTAGATTTTAACCTTGAATGGTTTGTATACGAAATCGGAGAAGGTAAGATTAAACTTTACGCCGAAGGTGGGAACAGAATTATAATGCATAGCGTATGCGATCTTTTCGATACTGATCCCAATACCTTAAGAGAGATCTTGAAAGAATGTAGCTGGGTTATAAAAAAGGTAAAAAACCAGGGTGTAGAAATAGACAGACTATTAGGTTATGAGTTTAACTTTTTGCCGGAAGGTATTGTAACACTTGGTAACGGTGAAAACACTTCTGAAGGAACATGGGAAATTACCATGAACGAACAAGGAAGACTTGTAATGTCCATCACTATGGGATCTGAACCGGGAGTTAACTTTGAATGGCCCTTATCTGACCTGAGAAATGACAGATTAAAGTTTAAAGTTGAAGAGATAGGTTACGAGCTAGTTCTGCAGAGAGTGTGTGATGACAATGTCAATGATGGTGACGTTGCTGAGATCAGAAACTTTATGATGGACGGTGATTGGGTAGTAGCCGAATATGTAGATGGTGAAATGGATGAAACGGAAAATTATATGGGTTACACCTTCAATTTCATGGCAAACCATTTAATCAATACTACGCTTTCAGATATGGGCGTTTCATATCCAGGTCTGTGGAGAGTGCTTAGAAATAGCGATGGTAAACTTAAAGTGTACCTGAATTTCGGAGAAGTAGATATTCTTGATGAGCTTACTGAAGATTGGGAATTTGTTTCAATCTCCAATGATCAAATAGTACTTAAGGATGTTAGTGATGACCCTGGTACTATGGAAAAAGTGAGTACACTTATTTTTCAAAGGCAACAAACAACTCCTTAATAGGAAAAGTATTTAAAATACCTTATTTGCCCCCTATTTTGCTGAAAAGGGTAACTTCTTTAAGAAGTTACCCTTTTCTCTTTTATATTTCTTCAAAGAGCCTTCCATCATCCCATTGTTATTATTAAATTTGCACTTCGCCATAATTGACATAAAAGATGTTCGATAATTTAAGTGATAAGCTGGATAAAGCATTACATGTCCTCAAAGGACATGGGCAGATTACGGAAATTAATGTTGCTGAGACAACTAAAGAAGTAAGAAGAGCTCTCCTTGACGCTGATGTTAACTTTAAAATTGCCAAGGAATTTACCAACAGGGTAAAAGAAAAAGCCCTGGGCCAGAATGTTTTGACCACCTTACAACCAGGCCAGCTAATGGTCAAAATTGTTAAGGATGAACTTACCCAATTAATGGGTGGGGATGCAGAAGGGATTAATCTTTCGGGTAATCCGTCTGTTATACTTATGTCTGGTCTTCAGGGATCAGGTAAGACTACCTTTTCCGGCAAACTTGCAAATTATCTAAAACAGAAAAAGTCTAAGAATCCTTTATTGGTAGCTTGTGATGTCTACAGACCCGCTGCTATTGATCAGTTGCATATTGTAGGAGAACAGATAGGCGTAGAGGTATATTCTGACAGGGAGAACTCAGATCCGGTTTCCCTTGCGAAGGCCGGTATGGCCTATGCCAAAAGTAATGGATTCAATGTAGTGATCATTGATACAGCAGGCCGCTTAGCAGTAGATGAGCAGATGATGACTGAAATTGCCAACATCCGCAATGCGGTAAATCCACAGGAAACTCTTTTTGTGGTAGATTCTATGACCGGTCAGGATGCTGTAAATACGGCAAAGGCATTTAATGATGTACTTAATTTTGACGGTGTTATTCTAACCAAACTAGACGGGGATACCCGCGGTGGTGCAGCCATATCAATTAAGTCTGTAGTTGATAAACCTATAAAATTTATTGGTACAGGCGAGAAGATGGATGCCATAGATGTTTTCCACCCTGCGCGAATGGCCGATCGTATTCTTGGAATGGGAGATGTCATTTCCCTTGTAGAGCGCGCACAGGAGCAATTTGATGAGGTAGAAGCACGTAAAATTCAGAAAAAAATTGCCAAAAATAAGTTTGGCTTTGATGATTTTCTCAAACAGATACAACAGATTAAGAAAATGGGCAGCATGAAGGATCTCATGGGGATGATACCCGGTGCAGGTAAGGCCCTAAAGGGAATGGATATAGATGATGATGCATTTAAGCATGTTGAAGCCATTATTCACTCTATGACTCCTGATGAAAGATCTAATCCTTCTAAACTAGATGCAGGCAGAAAAAAAAGAATCGCTAAAGGAAGCGGACGCAGTATACAGGAAGTAAATCAATTGCTAAAGCAATTTGATCAAATGAGCAAAATGATGAAAATGATGCAAGGTGGGGGAGGTAAAAAGATGATGCAGATGATGCAGAACATGAAATAATAGTTTTTAAACCCATAATTAGTTACTAAATGACCCTTCTCAACGGTAAAGAAATTGCAAATCAAATTAAAGATGAAATAGCCGCTGAGGTAGGCGAAATAAAACTAAGAGGCGAGAAAGTTCCTCATTTAGCTGCCGTACTCGTTGGAAACGACGGCGCCAGCCTTACCTACGTAGGAAGCAAAGTACGCTCCTGTAAACGCATCGGTTTTGAATCTACTCTTAAACATTTACCCGAAGACACTTCAGAAGAAGAATTATTAACGCTTGTAAATGAACTCAATAATGACCCCGAAATAGATGGTTATATAGTTCAATTGCCTTTGCCTAAACACATTGATGAACAAAAAGTCTTACTGGCAGTAGATCCCGATAAAGATGTAGATGGTTTCCATCCTGCAAATTTTGGGAAAATGGCTCTGGATATGGAATCTTTTATACCCGCTACCCCATTTGGTATAATGGAATTATTGCGAAGGTATAAAGTAGAGGTAGAGGGGAAACATGCTGTTATTATTGGCCGCAGCCATATAGTAGGTAGGCCTATTAGCATATTGCTTAGCCAGAAAGGTAAATTTGCCAATGCCACAGTAACCTTAACGCATAGCCGGACCAAAGATATAAAAGCCTTAACCCTTCAGGCAGATATTATAGTTTCTGCCCTGGGAGTACCTGGTTTTCTAACTGATGATATGGTACGTGAAGGAGCTGTAATTATTGATGTGGGAATTACAAGAGTACCCGATGAAAGTAAAGAACGAGGCTACTACATAACAGGCGATGTTGATTTTGAGGCTGTTAGCAAAAAAGCATCTTATATTACACCTGTTCCAGGTGGCGTGGGCCCAATGACTATTGCCATGCTTTTGCAAAATACACTGCTTGCACGAAAAAGACGAACACATAGAGAAGAGTAAGGCCTTCTTTTTTAATTGACCTGAATATTGAGCATAGAAATTTGTTGATTTGCCGGAATTGAGTACCTTTTCTCTCAAATTTAAACACTATGTTCAAACCTGCTTTTTTTCTTGGTATTTTATTTATTTCATTGTCTGGTTGTCAATCAGCTTCTGAAAATACATCCAATATTACTTTTAATGTTTCTTTCTCAGATAACATCCGTTCTCAGGCGCAGGATGGTCGATTACTGTTGATGCTTTCTACAAATGATGACGACGAACCGCGTTTTCAGATAAATAGCGGACTTAACACGCAATTAATATTTGGGATGAATGTAGATGGAATGGGACCCAATTCTGAACAGATTTTTGATGCAACAAACTTTGGATTTCCTTATGCCAGTTTGGCTGAAGTACCTCCGGGGGAATATTGGGTACAAGCCTTATTACATGTCTATGAGACCTTTAATTTAAGTACCGGCCACACAGTGAAATTACCCATGGACAATGGGGAAGGCCAGAAATGGAACAGGTCTCCAGGTAATATATACAGTAAGCCATTTAAGGTGACTATTCCGGAAAATGGAGATTTGGAGATAGCTGTTATAATGGATCAGGTGATTCCAGCTATTGAAGAACCTGAAGATACAGAATGGATAAAACACATTAAGATACGATCTGAAAAACTTTCGGAGTTTTGGGGAAGAGACATGTATTTAGGAGCTCATATACTTCTGCCTAAAGGGTTTCAGGATCATCCGGAAGCAAAGTATCCACTAATGATATTCCATGGGCATTTTCCAGATGATTTTGGAGGATTCAGAACAGTTCCACCAGATCCAAACCTTGAACCGGATTATGCGGAACGCTTCAAGGTTTCAGGATATAATATCATACAGCAACAAGAGGCATACGATTTTTACAAAAGATGGAACGAACCTGACTTTCCAAGATTTCTGATCATAGAAATACAGCATCCTACTCCTTATTATGACGATTCGTATGCAGTGAATTCTGCCAGTCAGGGTCCTTATGGTGATGCCATAACCCATGAGCTCATTCCGCATATCGAAAAAGAGTTTAGAGGTCTGGGCGAAGGATGGGCTCGTTTTTTATATGGAGGATCTACAGGAGGCTGGGAGGCACTCGCTGTTCAGGTTAAATATCCAGAAGAATATAATGGCTGTTTCGCTGCCTGTCCCGATCCAATAGATTTCAGTGCTTATGTTCTTACCAATATCTATGAAGATGAAAATGCTTACTACTACAAAAGTGAGCATAAAACACTAGAGGTACCTGCCCACAGAGACTATTTAGGCCAGATTCAATCTACGGTGCGCGACGAGAATCATCTGGAATTGGTTCTGGGCGATAAATCTCGCTCCGGACAACAGTGGGATATTTGGGAAGCCACCTATTCCCCTCAGGGAAAAGAGGGATATCCTGAGCGCATATGGGATAAAAAGACCGGAATTATAAATCCAGAGGTTGCAAATTACTGGAAAGAGAATTATGACCTTCGCCATATTCTGGAGAGGGACTGGGATAAGTTGGGCGAAAAGTTAAAAGGTAAGATTAATATTTACTGTGGGGATATGGACAATTATTATTTAAACAACGCAGTTTATAAAATGGAAGAATTCCTCGAAAATACATCAAATCCGTATTATGATGGGGAAGTTTTATATGGTGACAGGGCCGAACACTGCTGGAATGGAGATCCGGAGGAGCCCAATCATATATCCAGGCTTAGATATAACAGTATGTATGTTCCAAAGATTATGAAACGCATTACGGAAAGTGCTCCCCCCGGAGCTGATCTGAACAGTTGGCTTTACCCCTGATAGCTATAGCAGTAACATTTTTGACATAGACTCTTAGCAAATTTTTTTTTCATGACGGCAAGCAAGTTAAAATTTTGGATCTCTTCTACAGGGATAATGATCCTTGTCCTTGCTTTACTAAAGTTAATGGTGCATGCAGCTACTTTTGATAATTACGAGCTGCATAGGGATGCCTATTTATACTACGCTTTAAGTGAGCACCTGGCTTGGGGGTATGTCGCGGTACCGCCCTCAATTGCAATTATTGGAAAGGTGGCAACTGTATTATTCGGGAATACCGTATTTGGCCTTCGATTCTTTCCTTTTCTAATAGGCGCTATCAATGTGATTATTATTGGGATATTCACAAGGGACTTAGGAGGAAAAAAAATTGCCATTGCCCTGGCCTGCTTAGCCTATATTTTCTCACCGGCTTATTTGCATGTAAATACCCTTTTTCAACCTGTTTCTTTTAACCACTTTTATTGGCTGCTATCAGGCTATCTCTTCTATAAATTGATCTCCCGGGGAGATCCGAAAATGTGGTTATGGATTGGGATCGTATTCGGTCTTGGTTTTCTCAATAAGTACTCAATCGTTTTCCTTTATACCTCCTTTGGACTTGCAATGCTCTTCACGCCATATCGTAAGCTATATTCGTCGAAATATTTTGTTTTGGCCATATTAATCGCATTGTTGATTATATCGCCAAATCTTTACTGGCAATATGAAAATAATTGGCCTGTCTTGCAGCATATGGAGGAGTTGCGACGTACACAACTCGTGCACGTTGAGTCTTTGGGATTTGTTATAGAGCAGTTGCTGATGAATGCCCAGGCTTTGTTGCTTTGGATGGGTGCGTTACTCATTTTGCTTTTTAATAAAAAAGAAAGACAGCACCGCATTTTTGCTTATGTCTATTTATTTCTAATTGTGCTTCTTTTGGCTGGGAGTGGAAAGGCTTATTATACTCTTGGGATTTATCCCATATTGTTTGTTTTTGGAGCATATTTTGTCCAAAAGTATATTGTGCGATATCTGAATCTGACATTTACACTGTTGGTTGCTTTCATGGCGATGGGGTTATATTTTTCACTGCCATTTGATGGGATTCCTTTTAATACTTTTGAGAAATCCTTTAACAAAGGAGCTTTCAGATGGGAAGATGGAGAACAGCACGACCTGCCTCAGGATATGGCAGACATGACCGGGTGGAAAGCAATAGGAGAGGCCGTAAGTGATATCTATTTGGACCTTGGGGAGGAAAATCGGGACAATTGCCATATTTACTGCTATCACTACGGACAGGCCGGAGCTATTATGTTTTATGGCAAGAAACACAACATTCCTCAGCCTATATCCCCTAATGCAAGTTTCGTTTTCTGGTCGCCGGAAAGCATTAGTAAGGATTTTGTGATTTATGTTCATTCTGATTTGGGTAACACTAGTAACCCGGATAGCCTCCTTCCTACTTATTTCGAAGAGGTAGAGCTCAAAAAGGTCATCAATGATCCTTATTTCAGGGAAAATGGTACCCGCATATACCTCTGCCTATCACCCAATGAAAACGTAAAAAAAAGGTATAAGGATATGATGAAGGATCTAAAAGAAAGGTATCGCTAAGTTAACAACGGATCAGAATATTGCACTAAGATCCTTAGACCTGAGGATTTAGGTTTAGAGTATCGGTTGGATATTTAAAGTAAGAATAGTACTCTTTCTGATAGTTGAAGGCAAAAAGGCACTTGCTGATTTTCAAAAGTTTATTGCTCAATTTTCTTTTAAGTGCAGGATAGTATTCTTCTAAAATAGTATATTTAACAGTTAAAAATAGACCTTATGAACTACAGAATATTTGGAAGAACCAATTGGGGTGTCAGTGAGATTGGATATGGTATGTGGGGAATAGGTGGCTGGAAAGAATCTGATGATATTCTTTCTGCAAAATCTTTAGACATGGCCGTTGAACATGGGGTTAACTTTTTTGATACCGCATGGGGATATGGAGAGGGTCATAGTGAGCGACTTCTGGGTCAACTCCTAAAAAGACATCCGGATACCAGACTATATACAGCCAGTAAAATTCCTCCGAAAAACTTTAAATGGCCGGCAAAACCCGAGTATTCATTTGAGGAATCCTATCCAACAGAACACCTTTTAGATTATACGCACAGGACCTTGAAAAATTTGGATTCAGAACAGATAGACCTTTTACAATTTCACACCTGGGATGACGGTTGGACAGAAAGGGAAGAGTGGAAACGAGCAGTGGAGGATTTAAAAAAGGCAGGCAAAATTGCAGCCATGGGGATTAGTGTGAACAGATGGGAGCCTGAGAATGGAATAGAAGCACTAAAAACCGGATTTTTTGATGCGGTGCAGGTGATTTATAATGTTTTTGATCAGGCCCCTGAGGATGTTTTATTTCCTCTATGTAATGAACTTAATTTAGCTGTAATTGCAAGGGTTCCTTTTGATGAAGGTACATTAACGGGGAGTATTACCAGGGACACTGTTTTTCCAGATGGTGATTGGCGCGGCACCTATTTTGTGCCTGAAAATTTAAACGCCAGCGCAGATAAGGCAGATTTGCTCAGGCCACTTGTTCCTGAAGATATGACCATGGCAGAAATGGCTTTGCGTTTCATATTAATGAATTCTGATGTAAGTACAATTATCCCTGGTATGCGTAAACAAAGAAATGTAATGTCTAATGTTGCAACTAGTGATGGAAGAGGATTACCCAAAAAGTTATATGAAGAACTGCGAAAGCACCGATGGGACCGGAAACCTACAGCATGGTCGCAATAATAATTACAGATATGGATAAAAAGAAACTCACTTCCCAAACTTTAGCAGCTATTTTCTTATATACCTTATTTTCTGTTATTCTGGAAAATAATTATTCCTGGGATACAATTATTAATGAATTAAAAGAAGGGGTAATTTTTGGTATTATCTACGCTGTTGTGATCTGGTTATGGAGCAGGTACAAAAAAAAGCAATAGGGAAAGCAGCTTTATTTAGCAAATAACTGTCCCAAATCCTTAAAAGCCTTAAACTCTAATGCATTTCCCGCAGGGTCTAAAAAGAACATAGTAGCCTGTTCCCCAACTAATCCCTCAAACCGGATATAGGGTTCAATTATAAATTGTATTCCCTTGCTTTCCAATTCTTTAGCAAAACTATGGAAAACATCCCAGGGTAAAACCACCCCATAATGAGGTACCGGAACATCTTTACCATCTACCGGATTGGAGTGGAGTTCCTCCGTAGACTTCGGCTTGTAATGAATTACAAGTTGGTGCCCAAAAAGATTGAAGTCAACCCAATGGTCACTACTACGACCTTCTTCACAGTTAAGTATATCCCTGTAAAAAGTCCGGCACTCATCCAGGTTATGAACAGGAATCGCGATGTGGAATGGTGAAATAGTTGGCATAGAAAGTAATTTAAGCACTAAAATTAGCCCTTTTCTTTGATTTCAAAAAATCTATAATTTGATTGTTTACCTTGTCCTGGTGCATGGAATGTCCTAACCCTCTGGTGCTAATTAGTTTACTGTTTTTCCAATTAGCATGGACTTTTTCCGAGTTGTGATAGGGAGTAATCGGATCTTCAATATCATGAACTAATAATCCTTCTATTTGAATTTTCTGTGCAAATTTCGAACTGGAAAAATCTTGGATACCATAGCCAAAATGCTTCTGAACATAATCGTCTATTGAGGCTAATACTCTCTTATTGAAGCCTACAAGCTTTTGATAATGCTCCATAAGTTCATAAAATTCGGAAGGGGCTCCAATGGTCACTATTTTTTGAATTGAATTATGCGGATATATGTATTGGTGATAAACGGCTGTCATTCCTCCAACAGAATGCCCGATTATATAGGAGGGATTAAAATGTTTTACAATATGTTGTGTGCATTCTGCATAAAGAGGGACATTAAATATTCCACCAGACGAATTTCCATGGGCAGGGGCATCAAAGGCGACTATGGCAAAATTTGCCTCACTCAGAAAGCGTATTAAGTTTCGCCATCTAAATGAATTACTCTCCCAACCATGGAGTAATAAAACAGGTTCTTTTGTTCCGGCCCAGGAATAGGTTTGTATTTGTTTTCCACCTACTTCAATCATTATATCCTCAGCTTCTTTTAAAAAGGAAGTTTGTATTGGGAGCACATTACCTTTTCGAGGAGAACTAAAAAGAGTAATAGCCTTTTCTCCGGCAAGTTTTTTCGAGAAAAGAGCCAGGATATTGAAATAGACCCCATAGGCTTTTGCAAAAATATTGGTTACTAATTTTTTCATTTTAAGAATCAATTTATCTGGATGGCCTTAAAATTACCGGGATATTGTTAATGCTAACCAGACGATATATCAAAAAAGCAAAGGTGTTGTTGTTATAAGTTTTGCCAAATTCCTGTCAAGATCTGTTTCAATCCCAACCAACCATCATGTATTTGATTTTGGAATCATCCGGGATTTGTACTTCTTCTATATCAAGACTGGTGTCATAGCGCAGACTTGCAGGTAGTTCTTCTTTATCTATAGTGAAGTATACATCGCTATTTTCAATGAAAATAATTACGTTGTTCAAAGACGTTACTATTTTCTTAATTACATATTTATCTTTTATTTCCTTAAATGTACTTTGTAGCCCGATACCTTCTTCCGTTTTAAACCTGGGGTCTAAAACTCGTATAATCCCAACTTTTGGAATACTATCCCGGTTCGCGGTTATGGTTAACAATTG
>CBDUGN010000040.1:0-21796 GCA_965366915.1 uncultured Eudoraea sp.
GTCATTTCTGTTCAATTTGTATTGGTTATGTATCAGATCGAAGGTGTCTGCAAAATTATAACCTTTAATTAAACTATCTGAGGCTAACACTCTATATGCTAACTCTTTAAGTCTTTTAATTGTTAGTGCGCCACTCATATATTCGCTAAAAACCGCCAGGCCTTCCTGAGTTTCTACATTTTTTGGGAAGCCGTTGGAAAATATTTTTAAAGGTTGAAGAGAAGCATTAAAAGTAGTTACCAGATGTACCCCAATTTCATGATTTGCTAATGTAAGAAGTTGGTTTTGGCTAAACCTTGCATTGCGTTTTATAAGTAATGTTTTGGTTGAATTGCTTACCATAGCGTCAGCCGCAATGTGGGTCGCAAATTTAATATTTACAGGAAATTCATAGGATGCGGCAAAATCTTCAAAATAAGCTCTGGCATCCTCCGTAGAAAATACAGTTTCCATATCAACATTTGCCGGTTCATCATCAAAATGAAGTATAAATTTAGCATTTTGAACATCCTTCTCTGTGGGGGTTCCATATATATTAAGAGAGTTGTAATAAAACTCTTTGCCCTTGCCAATGGTTTTGATGCATTGCACCATATTGGCATAATAATAAATGATATCAGTATATAAATCCTTTAATTCCGTATCCTTTATTCGCTCTAATCTTTGTGAATAAAATAAGCGATGAAGCTTATAAGGATCGAACTTTAATTTTGGATATTTAAATTTGGGGTCTTCTACAAATTTGGAAGCAAAAAACTTATGTTTTTCTTTTTCACTATTTAGCGGATTTACATAGCTAAGCAACTCAATATTTCTTATGAGCCTATCCAGGTTGTCATCTACTTCAAATAAATTGGGATACTCGAATTTAATAGCCAGGCGCTGATCTTCTGTAATCATAAATCTTTCTCGTGAAATTCTTTAGCCTGCAAAGGTACTAATTCTTTTAATTGCAATTCCACAGCACGCACTACCTCGGGATAAATAATGGCAGTGAGCTCATCGCAATAGACCTTTGCAATTTCAGTTGCTAAAACAAGGGTATTGCCAAAAGTTGTGGTAATATATTTCAGAAAAAAACCATTTCCCTGAAAGGTATCGTTAATTTTACAGTCGGATTTTATACTATTGGGCAATTTAATAGTCTCCAGCTTTTGTTGCCAGGCTGTAACTATTTCGCCAAACCGTTCATTATCTATGTTGCTGGTACCAAGGTTCCAGGTAGGCACTTCCCGGTCCCAACGCTTCCAGTTATAACTGTGCATATCAAAAACAATAGCCTTACCATATTTCCCTTCAATTTGTTCAACAAGAGCGTGAACAACACTATAAAAAGAGGCATGTTTTCGCATACTATGATCATACTCCGCTGCAGATAAAGGTGTTTTCCACAAGGGCTTCCCCCAGGCATCGGAGTAGATGGCTCCATCGGGCGGTCGATTAAGATCATATTCAAACCTGCTGTCACATCCCGTTAAAACAATGGGATGAGACGCGACCATTTCACTGGTACATGGATCTTCCTCATACCATCGATCGTACTCAGTATGAAGGCAATTATCCCAGAGTGATTTTCTGAATTGATGCCCATCGTGCACTGCTGCACATATATATGGGGCATAATCACTTATTTTTAAAATAAAGGAATAATCTTCTGAAACTGCCTCAAACGGAATCTCAGATTTAATGTTTGAGATAATATCGGCAACTGCAAGTTTAAGCATTCTCAACCTCGTTTCGCAATCTGGAACGCCGATCAAAGGCTTGCAGTTTATCAATTATCTTACTCTCAATAAAGTCTATTATTTTGGACTGAATTTTTGTTTTGTAGACCTTATTCATGTAGGTTATTCCACCCGGAGACATAACGTTTACCTCCACCAATTTACCGCCGATAACATCGATTCCAACAAAATACAGCCCGTCCTTAACCAGTTTGGGCCCTATTTGCTTGCATAATGCTTTTTCCTGCTTTGTAAGTGTATGCTTAGCCACGGAACCTCCTGCAGATACATTGGAGCGATGATCATCAGAACCTGGAATGCGCCTCATTGCACCAATAGGTTCTCCGTTTAAAAGAAGAATTCTCACATCACCCTGGTCTGCCCCTTCAATATATTCCTGAAGAATAACATAGTTGGAGGACCCATCGGAACTTGAAATATAAAAATCCAATAGCGACTTTATGTTTGACATTGCCGATTTTTCAATCAGGATAACCCCCGAACCTCCGAAGCCATTCAATGGCTTTAAGATCATTTTATCGGCTTTAGATTCTTTGATCTGCTTTACCAGATAGTTTTTATTCTTAGAAACATGGGTAACCGGTATTATATTGTCATGGCTGTCACCAAAAGCCGCTGTGTACAATTTGTTATTCGCCTCCCTCAAACCCTGCAGTGAATTTACTATGAACACATCATCCTTTACAGAATCCAAAAAATTCAACATAATAGGGTCAAGTGGTGGATTGGCTCTCATGAAGATAACATCAAAGCCGGCCAGAGGCAGCATTTCCTCCCTGATTTCTGCCTTTCTATAAAAAGACTTAAGACTGCTGGGTACTTTATCCATTCTGCCTATAACAGTGCAAAAGGCATTGGTTACACTATTGCGAATTGTGAGATTAGCAGGTGTACACAAGGCTACACCGTGGTTGCGTTTAACACATTCATGAATTAATGCAAGGCTTGTATCATTCTCAGGATCTATCTCCTCCCAAGGATACATAAGAAAACAAATGTTCATTGGACTTAATTTTAGTTATTTTACTTCTTCATAAAACTCATCCCAGTCTTCTATACGGGGTTTACCTAATTTCCCGACAGACTTGGCAACAATCATTGAAACGGTAGCGTCTCCGGTAACATTTATAATAGTTCTGCACATATCTAATGGACGGTCCACGGCAAAAATTAGTGCCAGTCCAATAGCCAGCTTATCTGATGGGAAACCAATAGATTCCAAAACAATGACCAGCATTACCATACCTGCTCCAGGTACAGCTGCAGAACCAATAGACGCAAGCAATGCTGTAAGCACAATAGTCAATTGGCCGCCAAGAGACAGATTAAAATCAAGAGCCTGAGCGATAAAAACAGCTGCAACACCCTGATATAAACTTGTGCCATCCATATTAATGGTAGCACCTACGGGGAGTACAAAACTAGAAACCTCTTTATCTACCCCTATATGCTCCTCCACCCTTTCCATTGTGACCGGCAACGTAGCTGCACTGGAACTCGTGGAAAATGCCAACAACTGAGCAGGACTTATCTCTTTAAGAAACCAGAAAGGATTTTTCTGTGTATACGTAGCTACTACAGTACAATAAAATACAATCATTAAAAATAGTCCCAGAACTACTACCCCGGCATATTTCAATAATGCAAGTAAAAGATCCGGGTCGCCGGAGGAGACAACAACATTGGCTAACAATGCAAAAACTGCCACCGGAGCGGTGAGCATTATTAGATCTACCATTTTGAGTACGACATCGTTGAGTGAATCGAAAAACTTTTTGAGTGGTTTAGCTCTTTTTTCACCTATTAATAGCATGGCTATACCAAGGAATATTGTAAAAAATATAACCTGAAGCATCAGACTGTTATCACTAAGGGCGCCAAAAGCATTATCAGGAACCATGTCCTCCAAAAACTGCAAAGGACCAACTTCTTTTTGCCTGGAAGCTGCTTCAATTTTTGAGGTTACACCGCTATCTGAAGCATAGGTCTCGGTTAATTTAGTGATTGTTTCATCTGAAATGCCTTCGCCTGGTTTCAATATATTAACCAAAACCAGACCAATAGTAATAGCAATTATCGTAGTACATATGTAAATTGCTATTGTTCGAAGCCCAATATTTCTAAACTTTGAAATATCCTTTAAATCAGAAATACCCTTAATTAAAGATGCCAGAATAAGAGGAATTGCAATTAATTTAAGAAGCTTAACAAAGATAGTCCCAAAGGGGTTAATCCAATCTTGCACAAAACTGCGACCCCAATCAATATAAGTCATTGCGAAGCCAAAAAGAAGGCCAAGGATCATTCCTATGAGAATTTGCCAGTGCAATTCCAGTTTCTTCATATAAAAAGTTTAGGTTAGAAAGATAGTATTTTGACTGGAAACCCCCTAAAAAGAAAGTTTATAATTTGATGGTTCTATTTAACAGCGTAAAATCGGCAAGTACTAACGCCGCCATTGCTTCTACAATAGGTACAGCTCTTGGCACTACACATGGATCATGCCGGCCCTTACCCTTAGTCCTGACCATATTGCCATCTTTATCAATTGTTTCATAAGACTGAATGACAGTCGCAACCGGCTTAAAGGCCACGTTAAAATAAATATCCATACCATTGCTTATGCCGCCTTGTATACCACCGCTGTTATTGGTAATTGTACTTCCGTCTGGTTTGAATTGATCATTATGAACACTTCCTTTCATTTTGACCCCTTCAAAACCGCTGCCATATTCAAATCCTTTGACCGCATTAATAGATAACATGGCTTTACCAAGATCAGCATGAAGCTTGTCAAAAACAGGTTCTCCAAGTCCAACAGGGACATTTTTGATCACACAGCTAATGATTCCACCAACTGTATCGCCTTCTTTTCGCACTTCTTTAATATATGATTCCATTCTTGCAGCTGTATCAGGATCCGGACAGCGCACTGCATTACTTTCGGTTAATTTTAAATCCAGCTCTGAATAAGGTTTTTCAAGTTTAAGGGAACCAACCTGGGAAACGTACGCATTTATACTAATTGCATTTAAAAATTGTTTAGCAATAGCCCCCGCAACTACACGACTGGCTGTTTCACGGGCAGAACTTCTGCCCCCTCCCCTATAGTCTCTAAAACCATACTTTTTATCATATACATAATCTGCATGAGACGGGCGATATGAATCTTTTATATGTGAGTAGTCTTTTGATTTCTGATTTGTATTATATATCGCAAATCCAATTGGGGTACCAGTGGTCTGCCCTTCGAATATTCCGGAATAAAAAACAACAGTATCCGGCTCTTTACGTTGCGTAACTATAGCAGATTGGCCTGGTTTTCTCCTATCCAGCTCTTCCTGTATTGCTTCTATATTCAGCTTTATTCCAGATGGACATCCGTCTAAAACACCACCTATTGCCTTTCCATGAGATTCTCCAAAAGTAGTAAGCTTAAAAAGTGTTCCAAATGTATTGCCAGCCATATATCAAGGTGCTTTTATATCTAATCAGGGGTTTTAACTCCTTTTTCAAGTGCCAAAGATAGATGTTAAATGATGGGAAACAAAACACAGGTTTAGTTAATAGTAAGGTAACAAATGAATAATTATTGACGTCAAACTTAACCTTAGTTTTAAGCAATAGTGACTTTGCCTTAAAATGAAACAATACCAAAGGGTCTATTTTTACATAAAATTTCCTTTTCCTTTGAAAAAGCGGCGTATAGAGGTAGCGGTAATATCTGATGTGCATTTAGGCACCCCCAACTGTCATGCACAAGAGCTGATAGCATATCTAAGCAGCATAGACCCAAAAAAATTAATTCTGAATGGCGATATTATTGATATCTGGAAATTTAACAATCACTTCCTTCCAGCATCACATTTGAAGATTCTTAAGAAAATTATAGGTATGGCTTCAAAGGGCACCGAAGTTGTTTATATTACTGGAAATCATGATGATAAATTACGCAAGTTTAACGATACCCGGGTAGGAAACTTCTCTATACAAGACAAATTAGTTTTAAAACTAGATGGCAGGAAAGCCTGGGTTTTTCATGGAGATGTTCTGGATATGTCTATTCCACAATCAAAGTGGCTTGCTAAAATGGGTGATAGTGGATTTGGACTTCTACTTCGCTTAAACAGGGTCTTAAACTGGTTCTTTACCAAAATGGGAAAAGAAAAATATTCCGTGGCCAGGAAAATAAAAAGCAATGTAAAAAATGCAGAAAAATATATTAATATTTTTAAGCAAACTGCCATAGAAACTGCTCTTGCCAAGGGTTACGACTATGTGATATGTGGACATATTCACCAGCCTGAAAAAGAAACTTTTGAGACAAAAAATGGAATATGTACTTATCTGAATTCCGGTGATTGGGTAGAAAACCTCAGTGCTTTGGAATATTCGTTCAAACGATGGAAAATCTATAGATATAATTACGACAAACTCTCTCCTTTCTTTGCAGATGAAGATTTGAATTCAAAGGAATTAAGCGATCTTATTCACTCCCTTGAAACGAATCGGAATTCAAAACAAAAGCAATCACAAGGAGAAGACAAATCAATTAATGCATAGTGCATTCCTTAATATAGTCACAGGGTGCTGGGCTAGTCTTCCAGTGCCATCATAAATCTGATGCCTGCAACTGGTTCCGTTAGCCGAAATAATTACATCTTCGGCAGATTTTCTAATGGAGGGAAATAATTTTAACTCACCAATTTGCATGCTGGTTTCATAGTGTTCACGTTCATAACCAAAAGACCCGGCCATACCACAACAACCGGAAGAAATAATACTTACTTTATAATTTTCCGGAAGATTTAATATGTCAAAAGTGATTTTTTGATCTGATAGTGCTTTTTGATGACAGTGATTGTGGATTTTAACCGTAGCCGGTGATTTGGTGAATTGTTCCTTGAGAATATTGCCTTTTTTAATTTCATTAGAAAGGAATTCCTCAATAAGGAAAGACACAGAGGCAATTGCTTCAACCCGCTCTGTTTCAAAATAAAACCTCTTATATTCATCTCTGAAGGTAAGGATTGCAGAAGGTTCTATTCCCAGTACAGGAGTCCCTTGCCTTGCATATTCAAATAATGTTACCATATTTTTCTCTGCAAGCCTTTTAGCTTGTTTCAAAAAGCCTTTTGAAACTAAAATCCGTCCGCTTTCGGCGAAATAAAGACTTACTTTATATCCCAATCCGCATAACAGGTCTATTGCATCTTTACCAAGATCAGTGTCCAAATACCGGGTGAATTCATCAATGTATAAGACTACTTTTTTATTTTTGTTATCTACTTGTTTATTAGTTCTTTGAAGGTATTTATTAAAATTTATATTTGAAACTTTTGGCAACCTCCTTTTAGGGGCAATTCCCGAAATTTTCTTAATAACTTGACTCAACGGCCAGGTACTATAAATAGCATTTGTTACTTTAGGCATTTTACTTCCCAGAGCATTTAACCGTGTATTGTTTGCGAACAGTTTATTCCTGAATTTATAACCGTTGGTTTCCTGATACTGGTATAAAAACTCCGATTTTAAAGTTGCAACATCAACATTGCTCGGACATTCACTTGCGCAAGCTTTACAGCTTAAACAGAGATCGAAGACCTCCATTAATTCATCAGAGTTAAATCGGTTTTGCTCAACAGAATTTGTAAGTACCTCTCGCAAGGCGTTTGCCCTTCCTCTGGTTGTATCTTTTTCATTCTTTGTTGCATGATAACTGGGACACATCCCCCCTGAAGCCTTATGGGTTTTTCTGCAGTCACCACTACCATTACATTTTTCAGATGCTTTTAAAATTCCCTCACTGTCTGAGAAATCAAAAATTGTACTGATCTCAGGTTCTTCACGACCAATTTCATATCGCAATGACTCGTCCATTGGATATGCATCTACAATTTTACCCGGATTAAAAATATGATCAGGATCGAAATATGATTTTATGCGTTTAAGCAATTCATAGTTCTGCTCGCCTAGCATCATGGGAATAAATTCAGCTCTTACAATACCGTCACCATGTTCTCCGCTAAATGACCCACCGTATTTTTTGGTAAGTTTAGCTACATCTGTTGTTATGGCCCTGAAAAGGGAGACATCTTCGGCACGTTTTAAGTTTAGAATTGGTCTTAAATGAAGCTCGCCCGCACCCGCATGGGCATAATAAACAGCATCCTGGCCATAATCTTTCATGATCTTTGTGAAATCACCTATGAAGGCTTTTAGGTCTGGCAAAGAAACCGCTGTATCTTCAATACAGGCTACGGCCTTCCTGTCACCTACCATATTTCCTAAAAGGCCAAGACCCGCCTTTCTTAAAGTGATGGCTTTATTGATATCGTTACCCCTCAGAATGGGATTGGAATAGCTCAAACCAGATTTCTCTATCGTTTTTAATAGTTTTTTCAAATTTGCTTCAAGAGCTTCTTCAGAATCATCTTTAAGCTCCAACATAAGTAAGGCTGCGGGATCACCTTCCACGAAGTATCGGTTAGTTAAATGCTCTCTGTTATTTTTTGTACAATCCAAAATCACTTTATCCATCATTTCGCACAAATGCAAATTGTGCTTCATAACAGGAACGACATCCTGAAGACAGTCCTCAAGGGTTTTATAATGTGTAACCACCATGACTGAATTGGGTGGAGGGACCTCATCTAATTGCAGAGTGACTTCCGTGGTAAAGGCCAGGGTTCCTTCACTACCACTTAATAATTTACAAAGATTAATTTCCTCCTCAGGACCACCAAAAAGATTACTATACAATAATTCATCTACTGCATAACCGGTATTTCTCCTATGAATACTCTCCTTTGGAAATTCTTCCTTAATATTTTGCTGTATCTCTTTACTTTGCAACTCCGAAAATATTCCCTTGTAAATGGCTCCTTCAAGATTAGACAAGTCCATTTTTTTTCTGTACTCTGCAGATGTAATGGATTCAAAGGTTGCCTGGGTACCGTCGGAAAGTATTGTTTTTAAAGAAATAACTTTCTCGCGTGTAACACCATATTGAATGGATGTCGTACCGCTTGAATTATTTCCAACCATACCACCAATCATGCAGCGGTTAGAAGTTGAAGTATTTGGTCCAAAAAACAAACCGTGAACTTTGAGATATTCATTGAGTTCATCTCTTATAACTCCCGGCTGAACCGTAACTGTTTTTCCTTCAAAATCAAGATGAAGAATTTTGGTCATATACTTAGATACATCAACCACAATTCCATCTCCAACGCATTGTCCGGCTAATGATGTACCGGCTGTTCTGGGAATTAGCCCAACTTTATTTTCTTGTGCAAAAAGTACAAGTTTTACAATGTCATTTTCATCTTTTGGGAAGGCAACCGCCAGGGGTACTTTTCGGTAAACCGATGCATCAGTTGCATAAAGTGCCCTTGATAGCGTGTCAAATTGCAAAGTGCCGTCCAGGCTGCTTCTAAGATCTATTAAAAGATTTTTATCCAATCCAGAACAATTTTAGTTGTAAAATTAAGTTTTTATTAGCTGAGATGGATTTTAAACCTAAACTAAAATCAGAACATATGAAAATTTTTAATCCGGTTTTGCTTCTAACATGCTTTTTTACCATAACAATTAGTGCACAGGAAATTTCTGATAATGCTCTTGGACTTCGCCTGGGCGACAGCGATGGGTTTGGAGCAGAAATTTCTTATCAAAGATTGCTAAGCAGATATCATAGGTTGGAATTAAATCTTGGCTGGAGAGACAGCAGGGAATTTGATGCTTTCAAAGTATCCGCACTTTATGAGTGGGTAAGGCATATAGATGGTAATTTTAATTGGTACTACGGTGTAGGTGGAGGATTTGGAAGTGTAAGTTTTGAGGCAGTGCCGGGTAGTGGCGGAAATGAACCATTTACACCGGATGGCGGGTTATTTGTCTTTGCTGCAGGGAATGTGGGGATAGAATATAATTTTGATATTCCTTTGTTATTGTCATTAGATTTACGACCAGAACTTGGCATTTTAGGATATAGTGATTTTACAGATAATTTTGACTTTGATATCGCATTGGGGATACGTTATCAATTCTAAATCAAGTCCTTTTTTATGGATCTGTCCTTAACATAACCTTATGTTTAAGGACTTTTTTTATTCTGTCTTATATAAGTACCTTTGCACATCTTATTTAAAAAATGATGAAAAAAATAATACTACCAGCATTGCTATTGGGTCTACTTGTGGCATGTAACACTACACCCGACGGATTTAAACTAGAAGGTAGCCTAAGTGGTGATGTGGAGAATGGCACACAGGTCTTCCTTAAAAAAACTGATGAAGCTAATCAGTTAATTGAAGTAGACACTACTACTTTAGAAAACGGAAATTTTACATTTACCGGCTCTTCCGGAATGCCAGAACTTCATTATTTGTTAATCAATAATGTAAGGGGTAACATACCAGTAGTTATTGAAAATGGAACTATTGACGTGAGTGCGCAGAAAGACAGCCTGGGCTATGCTCAAATTGAAGGTACTTTGCAGAATGACTTATTTGCTGATTTTCTTAAAAAATCCAGAGGTTTGGCAAGTAGGGCAAAATCTATGTCTGATGAAATGCGGAATGCTTCCGCTGTGCAGGACACCGCATCCATGAACGCTTTGAGGGACGAATATTTTGAATTACAGGAAGAAGCTAAAACTTTTGAACTAAAATTTGCGAAAGAAAACCCGGAAGCGCTTATATCTGCCTTGATTATTGAAAAAGTATTAACAACAAAGGCCATTCCTGAAAAGGAAATTAAAGAATTGTATGACGCACTTAATCCAAATATTAAAGAAACTGTTGTTGGTCAACGCATTAAGACTAAACTTGACAAACTTGTAAGCACGTCCATTGGTGTAAAGGCGCCAAATTTTTCTGCTCCTACCCCATCCGGTGATGAACTGGCTTTAGCAGATGTTTTGGGAAAAGTTACCATAGTAGACTTTTGGGCGGCATGGTGCAAGCCATGCAGGGCGGAAAATCCAAATGTGGTTAAGGTTTATAAAAAATACCATGACAAGGGCCTTAATATTATTGGCGTTTCCTTAGACCGGCGGTTTGAAGACTGGACTAAAGCCATTGAAGACGATGGTTTGGAATGGAACCATGTTTCTAATGTCAAATATTTTGATGAAATAGCAGAACTCTATAATGTAAAGGCAATCCCGGCAACATTCATTCTCGACGAAAATGGAGTTATCATTGCTAAAAACTTAAGAGGGCCGGCCTTAGAAAATAAAATCAGTGAATTACTACAATAGATAAAATTTAAAATATAAAAAAACCCTGATGTAATGGACATCAGGGTTTTTTTGTTTAATCCAATAGTTCTTAAAACTTATTCTGCACATCATCAAATTCACCGGCTATGGTAACATTGTCACCAATTTTAACCTCGCCAAAAATATTGACTACCGAGTCAGAGCCTATGAATTCTATTGTTGATCCGTCTTTTAAATCTAAATCCCCATAAATAGTAAGATTTCCTTCAATACGCAAGGTGGCACCTTCTTCAATTTTAATTTCTTTCCTTTTTTTATTACTGCCTACTAAGAGATTGCCATTCATTTCCAAAAGGCCGCTATCGCTTTTTATATCAACATCATTCTTAACTGTCCAGGAACCGCACATTAATAAGGAACCACTTACCTGTATAGAGTTAAATCTCTTTGCCCCTCTAAAGGCAATATCTTGTCCCTGGTTGATCACAAGTTTAGAAGTGCCATCATATTCTGTCAGAGTTGTACATGTCGCCGCCAGGCTTTGTGTTAATCTGTTTAATTTTATGATTTGTAGACCTTGTGATCCCGAAGCGGCAAAAGCATAATCCCCTTTAGATTCTACATAATTCACGGAACCATTAATCTGTATTACCCCGTAAGGTGAAGCGCTAGGGCCTCTGTCTTCAGATAAGGAAAGTCCGGCACCGCCATTGGCCATAAATATCATATCCTTGTTAAAAGCAACTGCATTATTGACTACGTCTCCTGTTACTTCTTTATTGGGATCAATACTTATTGGTATGTATTGCAAACGGGTACCCGAATCATAAGAATATAATCCAACCCCATTACTTCCTTCGGCTACAACAATTTTATCATCTAAAAAATCAACCGTTCTTTTAGTAAATGATCCAAAGTCGGAACTGATTGGAATTTCTTTTTTAGTCTTTAAATTATCATCCAGTATGCGCAAGCCAAAGCCTGCATCCAATAACGCTACTTTATTATTGTCGAACGCCAATGACCGCAGATCTGAAAATAATTCTTCCTTTTTAATATCAAAATCTTTTGCATCATATATGGTAACAGATCCATTTTTCCCACTGGTAACATAAATTTCCTTACCATCCACCTCTATATCTGTTGCATTATCACCAGGTTGGTAACCATAAAGAATACCGGCACCTAAATCCATAGTGCCTCCGCCATTAATTTTTATTTTAGTAACAAATGAGCTGGAAGTAGCAGTAAAAGATGTCTCTTTATTCAACCCTCCTACCGCATATAAATATCCATCCGAATATTGTAACGCGTTTATATCTGAATTTAAATAGATAAGTCGTGAGGTTACAACAGGATTGTGAGGATCAGCAACATTTACGATATCTATGGCCCCATAATAATCTTCACCTGCCAAATTGTAGGAGACATAGGCATAATCTCCGTCAACATCAACATGCGTTGCGGTTAGAGCGGTGCTTCCACCAAGGCTTGGCGGATTTACCTGCGCAACAAGTGAAATAGGATAATCTCCTGCTTCATCCGCTTTAGCGGTTGAGAATTGCTTATTTGTATTTTGTTCATCTTCAAAAATATCCAACACACCAGAATTATCGAAATTGATACTGCCGCTTAACTTTACGAAATCATTTTCTAAGATGAGATTCTCCTGTTGTTCATCAACGAAAACGGTAGTTTCGTCATTACAGGATACAACTAAGGCCATAGAGGCCATAAGTAAATAGGGGATTCTTTTAATCATAAGTAGGTTACTTAACTAATTTGGGTAATTAATTAACGACAAAAGAACAAAAAAGGTATATAAAACCAAGGGTTTTTTCGACAAGCGGTAGGATTATTAGTTAAAATTTTTCATTTTTTCTGATAACTACGTAAGTTTATACTTACTTTTTAGGCTGGTATTTTTAAATTTTACCTAATTTTTCCAGAATAAAAAGAATTATTATAGGAATGGCCAGAAGTATAACCATTAGGGTATCTGTAACTATCAGATCCGGTTTAAATAACAAGGATGTGGCATACCCTCCTATGGCACCACCAAAGTGAGCTGTATGCCCAATATTGCCCAAACGTTTTTTCATTCCATAAATGGAGTACAACATATAGGCCAGGCCCAGAATATATGCAGGGATTGGGATTGGAATAAACATTATTCCAAGTCTCATATCTGGTTGAAGTAATATGGCAGCGTATAATATACCCGTTACCGCGCCACTGGCCCCTACGGCGCTATAAAAAGGTTCATCCTTATGGAAAAAGAGGGCCAGTAAGCTTCCAGCAATAAGGCTGACAAAATAAATGATTAAAAATTTTTCCCAGCCAAACCAGTTAATTACCACCGGCGCAAAGAAATATAGGGTAAACATATTCATGAAGAGGTGAGAAATATCTACATGTAGAAATCCCGAAGTCACCATTCTATCGCGCTGCCCCGCCTTTATTGCGCCTATTGTAAACTTATAGCGATCAAAGAACATTACATCGTTAAATCCTCTCAGGGATATTAAACCATTTACAACAATTATTGCGATTGTAGCAAGATGTAAATTCATAAATATGTCAATTTAATTAAGCGCCAAATATAGCTATATTTGCCCATATTTATTTTAAGCATGCAACGTCTTGTATATATTCTTGCCTACCCATTTTTATGGTTAATCTCAATACTACCTTACAGGCTTTTTTATTTTTTTTCTGATCTGATGTATTTTCTGGTTTACCACATTGTTGGGTACAGAAAGAAAGTGGTTCATAATAATTTGACCCTGGTTTTTCCTAATAAAACTGAAAAAGAGAAAAAAGATATCCAAAAGGCATTTTATAGGCACATGTGTGATATGTTACTGGAAACTATTAAAACCCTAAATATCAGTGAAGAAGAATTAAAGAAGCGTTACGCGCTGCCCAATATTGATTTGCTACTGGAATTGGAAAAAGAACGCAGTATACTGGTTTTGTTTCCGCATTATGGCAATTGGGAATGGAGTATCATCGTAAATCGATATGTAAAGTCAAAAGGATTTGCTATCTATCAAAAAATTGATAACCTTTATTTTGACAGACTGATTAAAAAAATCAGGGGTATTTGGAGTACAACACCAATTTCTCAAAAGGAGACTGTAATTACAATGGCGCGCAATCACCAAAAAGGCATTAGAGGGGCATACGGAATTGTGAGTGATCAATCCCCACAGGCGCACCTTGCCCAATACTGGGCGGAATTTATGAATATAAAGGTGCCGGTATACAATAGCCCCGAAATATTGGCCAGAAAGTATGACCATGCCGTAGTCTTTGCAAAAGTTACCAAGGTAAAACGTGGGTTTTATAGCACTGAATTTATTCCGATTGCAAAAGAAGGTAGTAAGACTAAAGAGAATGAAATTACTGACCAGTTCCTACGTCTTACAGAAGAAGAAATAATACAGAACCCTGCTTACTATCTGTGGACTCATCGCCGATGGAAACACAGGGATAAAGTGCCTGAAGAATTTCTTTGATATAGAGGATTAACGTTGATGTAGCCTGTATTTTATTCTATATGCCGGCTATCCCTTTTATCTCACCTATGATTTTCTCTGCTAAAGAATCAGCTTCAACCTGAGTCTTTGCCTCTGTATATATTCGAATAATTGGTTCGGTATTAGACTTTCTTAAATGTACCCAACTTTCTTCAAAATCTATTTTTACCCCATCAATTGTAGAGATTTCTTTGTCTTTGTAGCTTTCTGAAATTGACGCTAATATCCTATCAACATCCAGTTCAGGTGTTAATTGAATTTTCTTCTTACTCATAAAGTAACTGGGGTAGCTGTCTCTAAGTTCTCTAACCGAACCTCCTTTCTCTGCCATAAGCATTAAAAATAAGGCAGTCCCTACCAGTGAATCCCTACCGTAATGACTTGAAGGGTAGATAATTCCCCCATTACCCTCACCTCCAATGATTGCATTATTGGCTTTCATTTTCTTTACAACATTCACCTCGCCTACAGCGGCTGCTTCATAAAGACCATCATGCTTAATAGTAATATCTCTGAGTGCCCTGGAAGATGATAAATTGGAAACGGTATTTCCTTTTGTTTTCCCAAGCACGTAGTCTGCACAAGCTACCAAGGTATATTCTTCTCCAAACATTTCTCCATCATCACAAATAAATGCCAAACGGTCTACATCGGGATCAACAACAATTCCAAAATCGGCTTTTTCCTTTACAACAAGCTCACAAATATCTCCTAAATGTTCTTTTAGCGGTTCAGGGTTATGTGGAAAATGCCCGGTAGGCTCACAATACAACTCAATTACTTCCACTCCTAAAGATTCAAGTAATTTGGGAATTGCTATTCCTCCGGTTGAGTTAACTCCATCTACAACTACCTTAAACCTGGCCTTTTTAATGGTATCCGCATTAACTAATGGCAAATTCAGGACTTCATCTATATGAATATCTATATAAGCGTCATTTTTGGTGATAGTTCCAAGTTGATCAACTTCAGAAAAATTGAAATCTTCTTTTTCCGCCAATTCAAGTATAATTGCTCCTTGGGCTGCATCCAGAAACTCGCCTTTTTCATTTAAAAGTTTTAGTGCATTCCATTGTTTTGGATTGTGACTTGCAGTAAGAATAATACCGCCATGCGCCTTTTCCAAAGGAACCGCTATTTCCACGGTAGGTGTAGTAGACAATCCAAGGTCTATCACATCTATTCCTAGCCCAACTAAAGTAGATATCACCAAGTTCTGAATCATCTCTCCAGATATACGGGCATCTCTTCCAACAACAACTTTTAGGTTATTTGATTTGGAATAGTCCTTTAACCATGTACCATATGCTGCTGCAAATTTTACGGTATCAATGGGAGTGAGATTAACATTTGGCTTCCCTCCTATGGTACCTCTTATACCCGATATAGATTTTATTAATGTCATAAGTTTCTAAATAGTTTTTGCAAATATACATGTCTTGTTAATTAACATGCGTTCCAAATTTGTAAATTCCTTTGTGAAGATTATATTCGTGGTAAATGAATTTTTTAGCTCATATATATCTCTCTTTTGGAGATGACGAAATAACTATTGGAAATTTCATTGCCGACAGTATAAGAGGCAATAAATACAAGCACCTGCCAGACAGAATACAAAAAGGTATTCTATTGCATAGGGAAATAGATACCTTTACAGATTCACACCCTATAGCAAAAATAAGCAGTAAAAGATTACATAATAATTACAGTCACTATAGCAGGGTAATAGTTGATATTTTTTATGATCACTTTTTAGCTAAAAACTGGAAACAGTATTCTGATACTCCTTTGGAACTGTTTGTTGCAAATTTTTATGATTTGCTGCAAGATAACATTACCATTCTGCCGGATAATACTAAGCGAATGATTCCGTATATGATTAGTGATAATTGGCTCCTTAATTATGCCGAATTGGATGGGATAAGCAGGGTATTAAGCGGAATGAACAGAAGAACTAATAATAAGAGTAAAATGAATTATGCCATTCTTGATCTGGAAAAAGGCTATGATGCATTTGAACATGAGTTTACTACTTTCTTTAAGGAATTAGAAGCCTTTTCGAAACAAAAATATATTTCAATATGCGAATACTAATTCTACTTTTTGCACTAATCCTTTCTACACAATGTAAAAGACAACCCAATCCACCAACCGGGGTGGTGAGCCAAAATGCCATGGTAGTATCTGCACGTGAAGAAGCCTCAAAAATAGGTTCAGATATACTACAAAAAGGAGGGAATGCTTTTGATGCTATGGTTGGTACTGAACTTGCATTGGCAGTGGCCTATCCTTTTGCCGGAAATCTTGGTGGAGGTGGTTTTATGGTATACCGTAAGAATGATGGCAATATAGGTGCCATTGATTATCGTGAAAAAGCGCCATTGGCAGCACATAGAGATATGTATCTGAATTCTCTGGGCAATGTTATCCCGGGCATGAGCACTATAGGGGCAAGTGGCACGGGTGTTCCGGGAACTATTGCCGGAATATTTGAAGTACATAAAAAATTCGGCTCTTTACCTATAAAAGATATTATTGACCCGGTAATAGAACTGGTTGATCAAGGGGTTGAGGTAACTCCAAAACAAGCCGCCAGATTAGATAAGTATTGGGATGAGATTAGAAACGTGAATGGCGAAAACACGTTATTCTATAATAAATGTGAACCAGGAGATACACTGCGATATCCAGCCCTGGCAATTACTTTGAGGAGAATAGCAGTAAATGGAAGAGATGAATTCTACAAAGGAGAAACTGCAAAAATACTGGCCAGGTTTATTCAGGAAAAGGGTGGTTTTGTAACTGAGGAAGATTTGGCGAAGTATGAGGCCAAGTGGCGACAACCTATAGTGTTCAATTACAAAGACTTAAGGATAATTTCAATGAGTCCGCCCAGCAGTGGCGGGGTAACAATAAATCAAATCTTTAAGATGATTGAGCCCTATGACATCTCAAACTTTGGTCATAATTCTGTGAAATCTATTCAGTTGTTTACGGAGGCCGCAAGGCGGGCCTATGCCGATAGAAATTTTTTCCTGGGAGATCCGGATTTTGTTGTTATTCCTCTCGACGTTTTATTAAGCAAGAATTATCTTAAAAGCCGTATGGAGGACTTTTCATTTGAAGCGGCCACACCTTCTAGTGAAGTAGAGCACGGTAAAATAGAAATTGTAGAAAGCAAAGAGACTACGCATTATTCTATTGTTGATCAGATGGGAAATGCTGTTTCAGTTACTACAACCCTAAACGGGGCATATGGTTCCAAACTATATTGTGATGAATTAGGGTTCTTCTTAAATAATGAAATGGATGATTTTAGCGCCAAACCAGGAGTGCCAAATATGTTCGGCCTAATTGGTGCTGAAGCTAATTCTATTGCCCCTGAGAAACGAATGCTTAGCTCAATGACGCCGACTATTGTCGAAAAAGAAGGTGAATTATGGATGGTTGTGGGATCTCCCGGGGGATCTACTATAATTACTGCTGTTGCTCAGACGATTCTAAATACATATGAATTCAATTTAAGTATGCAAGAATCCGTAAATGCACCCAGATTCCATCATCAATGGTTGCCAGACCATATCGTATTTGAAACAGAGGGTTTTCCGGAAGAGCTAAAAAATGAACTAAAATCTAAAGGTTACCAAATTAACGAAGAGCGCACACCTATCTTAGGTAAAGTGGATGCAATTTTGGTATTACCGGACGGCAGTCTTGAAGGTGGTGCAGATAAACGGGGAGATGATACAGCAGTAGGCTTCTAGATCTAAAAAAGCCCGGATTAGCAATTCTTTCTCAATTATAGAATCCTGTTTTATGATGCTTATTTGCCCAGCTGATTTTTTAATTCTTCCATAGATTCCTGCAACTGTCTTAACAAGCCTTTTTCTGTTGTAGCGTCTACACCAAAAGTTATTTTGCTGCTTACCTGCCAAAGCTCCTGTATCTGATCCGATTCTATTTCGTAAGGCGGATAGATTTCGTTCAGTGATATCAAAAGTATCTTTGAATTTCCCGGTAATTTCTCAATCTTTTTAACTAATACGGCATCATGAAGAACCACTACATACATCTTATTTGGATTAAGATCATCCAGTCCCTCCACCGCCTTTGCCAAAACCCATTCCCCGGGCTGCAAATTAGGTAACATACTATCACCTTCAACCTGAAAGCCCCTGTACGTGGCATTTCTGAATTCAGGAAGTGGCAGATCAAACGCAGGTAGTTGTTTGTACCAAATTGTATCCTGAATATTTTGAGGATACCCCGCAGCAGCTTTTGCATTTACCAAAACCATATTGTCATTGTCAGAAGAATCTACGGTAACAACTTTAGGAATAACACTGGCCCCCGAATAATTTAAATGCTGATTTTTACTATCACCAAATAACCATAGTGGATTTACTTTAAATTGCTTTAACAATTCAACAACCACCCTGCCGGAAAGTTTAGTGCGACCACGCTCTATATCGGCAGTTGTATTGGGAATTCCGAGAATTTTTGCAAATTCTGCTTGTGTATATCCCAAATCCCGTCTGATCTCAATAAATCTCTTTATAGTAAGCTCATTTTCTATACCCATTTTCCTGAATTTTCTCTTTAATACCTATACATCAATTTAAAAACCCTTTTCTTTCTCAATGCATCTTTTTATACCTGCTGGTCTTATGCTGCATAATATCTTCCAGTATCAGGTACTCAAAGATACACAATTTGGATTATTTCCAAAATATTATAGGAATATTTCCTAATTTAGGATATTTTCCATATTTTTGGATTATATACAAATGAACTCAGTTATGTTAGATGAAATTATTACCAAAAAACTTAGTCAATGGGCTCAAAGAGGATTAGAAGATGGCCTGACTACAAGAAGTGTTAGAGAAGCAAAAAAAGAAAAGAGGCCATTTGGGATTAAGCAAAAGGTATCTAAAAAAATATCGCAGAATTCAATCAGCAAACAATTAAGCTTATTCTAAAAGTTATGGAAAAAGAAAAAATATTGGTGTATGACGGAAGTTTTAATGGATTTTTAACTTCTGTATTCATAGCATTTGAACAAAAAATCAATGTTATTAACATTCAAAGAAAAAACGAGGTACAAAAAGGCTTGTTTACTGATACACAAACAATTTTGACCCAAGTACCCAAAGCCAAACGAGTTTGGAATGGCATTAGCCAAAGAAACAATCATGTAATGAAAAATATTTATTTTGCCTTTCTAAGTGAGACAGCCGGTATTGAACAATTACTCTATTCATACATTCAAAAAATAGTTGCCAAAGGGTCAAATAATCATTTAGATTTAACCGATGATATGGCTTTTAAAATAAACCATTTATCAAATATGGTGAGTAAGAAAAAAAGTCAGATGGAGGCATTTATGAAGTTTAATGTCTCTCTGGATGGTGTTCACTATAGTATTGCCAAACCGGAGTTTAACCTATTACCCCTTGTATCAAAACACTATAGATCTAATTTCGGCGACAGACAGTGGATAATCTATGACATAAAGCGCAATTATGGTCTTTATTATGACCTGCACACGATACAATTAATTACTTTGGATTCAAAAGAAATATTTATGAAAGCCGGAACCGTAAATGATCCTTTTCAAACTAATCCCATTGGAGCTATAGCGTTGTGGAATGCCTATTTTGCTGAAAATTCTATTAAATCTTTAATTTCCAATAAATTACATACACATCAATTAAGCAAGCGGCGCAGTAAAGTTCTGGAAGATCTGGAGGCGGTATAATCTAATAGTTTAAATTTTATGGGAACTACGAAATGGCTTATTACCGCAAATATTTATGTTTTGATATATTAATTTATTCCCTCCATTTACCCTCTTTAAATATTGTTTTTGCTATCCTGCCGGCCTAATTGCACTAAAATTTTGACGAGGGTATATTGTATCTGGAACTCTTTGTCTTATCTCAAATAGGTTTAATTATTTAATCTGTTTGCTTACATCTCAAAAGCCTATCAAATAGGTCCAGAAAGTAATAAAACAAGTTAGCTGGAATGAAATTGGCAATTATCACGTATAACGCTTTAACAAAATCAAAAGAAACCAGGCTTCCTTTTTAGGCGTCAAAAATGTACCTTTGCAACTTTGTCTAATTCAATGATAAATTACGAGGAGAATATTGAAGTAAAGGGTGCTCGTGTTCATAATTTAAAAAATATTGACGTAACCATCCCACGAGAAAAACTGGTTGTAATTACCGGGCTTTCAGGTAGTGGTAAATCCTCATTGGCCTTTGATACTATTTATGCCGAAGGTCAGCGGCGTTATATAGAAACCTTCGCTTCTTATGCACGACAGTTTTTAGGAGGTTTGGAGCGTCCTGACGTAGATAAAATTGATGGGTTGTCTCCGGTTATCGCAATAGAACAAAAAACAACCTCAAAATCTCCCCGTTCTACGGTAGGAACAATTACAGAAGTTTACGATTTTCTTAGATTATTGTTTGCAAGGGCATCCGATGCCTATAGCTATAATACTGGTGAGAAAATGGTAAGCTATAGTGATGATAAAATTAAAGAACTTATTAATGAAAGTTATTTTGGAAAAAGGATAAACATCCTTGCACCAGTTATTAAATCAAGGAAAGGGCATTATCGAGAACTTTTTGAACAAATTGGAAAACAAGGCTTCGTAAAGGTTAGGGTAGATGGTGAAATTATGGATATCACCAAGGGAATGAAGGTCGATAGATATAAAACGCATGATATCGAAATCGTTATTGACCGCCTGAAAATTGATGATAATGAAAATTTGAAGAAAAGACTTTCTGAATCCATTAATACGGCCATGTACAGCGGTGATAACGTGTTAATGGTTCTTGAAGAAGGCGAAGCAATTCCAAGATATTTCAGTAGAGACTTAATGTGTCCCACTACCGGGATTTCATATCCAACCCCTGAGCCCAATACATTTTCATTTAATTCTCCTAAGGGCATGTGTAAAGCATGTAATGGGCTGGGGCATGTCTTCGAGGTAAACGAAAATAAAATTTTTCCAAATAAAAAATTATCTATTCAAACAGGCGGTATTGCACCCTTGGGTGAATATAAACGTTCATGGGCCTTTAAACAATTAGAAACCATATCCAAACGATACGAATTTGACCTTACAGATGCCATATCAGATATTCCGGATGAGGCACTTAAGACTATATTATATGGAGGTTCTGAACAGTTTGAAGTTGATTCTAAAACTCTTGGTGTAAAAAGGGTATACCATATTGACTATGAGGGTATAGCAAACTTTATAA